>CAZAHC010000078.1:0-12519 GCA_964484595.1 uncultured Fibrobacteraceae bacterium
GTGCTCTACGTAACGCTTTTTCGTCTCCTCATCTATTCCTATGCTGCTCACGAAGTAGCCCGTGGACCACACGATGTTTTTCTGCCAGTAAACCTCCTTCAGCCAAGGAAATGCTTTGCGGAAGCTGGAGTGCGCGGCTCACGCGAGGAGCTGCTGCTGGCCGGACTCGCGGAGCTACTGGAGGCGGAGGTGGCCCGGCGAGAGGAGCCGGCGGCCGACTCGTCCGTGAAGGAAGGCGCCGAGTTTACCCGGGTAAACTCCCCGGGGTCCGCCCGGGTGACATCCCCTTACCAGGTGGTGGTTTTCAAGTGCGAGGAGTGCGGCCGGGGCCACGTGCAGACGAGCCGGGGCAGGCTGCCGCTGAGCGCTGCGGCAATGGCAGCAGTCGAGTGTGATTCCCACGAACACGCTCCGGGCCAGAGGAACCGGGCCACAATACCGCCGGCGAGGCGCCGGGCCGTTCTTGAGCGGGACGGTTACCGGTGCCGGATGCCCGGCTGCAATCTTGCCCACTTCCTGGAAGTGCATCACATCGAGCCGCGGGTCAGGGGCGGCGGGAACGGGATCGAGAACCTGGTCACCCTGTGCGCGGGGTGTCACAAGGTCGTGCACGAGCAAGGAGATACGATCGCGCTGGCCTTTCGGTTGCCGAAAAGGCCCCCGGAGGAAACGAAACGGGAATGAAACCGAGCGGGGGCTTCAGCTGCAAGCCTACCGCACCCGCTCGGTCATTGGGTTTCCATTCGGTCGCCTGCGCCAGAAGGGGAACCCCCGCGCTGAGGCAGCAGGCCTTGTGATGCTGCAGCACAGGGTTCAACCAATGTCGCGCCAGCGGCTCCGGAGCGCAGCCAGGACTCGAACAGCCTCGCCCCGCCGGTCCTTAAACCCACGGGTTCCGGGCTCACGATCACCGGTCGTTTTCGAGTGCAGAGCGAGCCGAAACCCGTTGTTGTTATTCCGGTTCTGTGGCTGGTTCCTGTTGCGATTGGCAGATCGGCAGTTCCTGTCGTTGTTGTTCCAGGAACCGCCGCGCAACACGCGGCTCATGAACGGCTCCACCCCTATGGAAAACCCAGTCTCTACTCAATCGCTGCAGAAGGCACCAGCTGTCCGCTTGCCGGGCGTGGCCCAGCCAGCTATCAAGACGCAGCCTGATATCCGGCCATTTGATCTCGCCTTTCGAAAAGGCCCGTTTCATCCAACCTATCCGTCGCCGGAACCTACGTACGTTCTCCTTGGGCAAAACACGATGGGCCGGCCAGACACGGTAACCGATGAAGCGTAGCCCCGCTCTTACCGGGACCACGGCCAGCTTCTGAGGATGAAGTCGCAACCGGTGGGCGGAAAGGAATGCCTCAAGCTTGGGGATAGCCTCCTTCAGGATCTCCCGGTCGTCGTGAAGCAGGATGAAGTCGTCGCAGTACCGGACAAAGGCTCCAAACCGAAGATGGCTAGTGATGAAGTGGTCAAGGCCGGTCAGATACCAGTTGGCAAACCACTGGCTGGTCAGGTTGCCGATTGGAATACCCTTTCTGCGCTGCAAAGGAGTGAACAGGTCGTCTCCGTCGAACCACTCAAGCACCGGCTCCTGTTGGTTCGAGAAGTCGACGAACAGGTCCAGCAGAGCCAGAACGCGCCTGTCCTTGATTAAGCGACGGAAGATGGTCTTCAGGATTGCGTGGTCGACGCTGGGGAAGAACTTGCGCACGTCGCACTGCAAGGCGAAGCACCTCCGACGCATCAGCCTCTGCAGCCTATCCATTGCTGCATGCGTTCCCTTGCCCTTGCGGCAGGCGTAGCTGTCCGGATGGAAGTGTCTTTCGAGGATCGGTTCAAGGACACCGATCAGGGCGTGGTGAACCACCCGGTCACGGTACGGAGCGGCGGAGATGAGCCTCGGCTTGGGCCGGGTGATCCAGTGGGTGTGAAAGCGCCCCGGCCTATATCGCCCGCTCTGCAGCTCGTCCTGCAATCGCAGCAACCCGGGCTCCAGGCAGAAATGGAACCTTTGCACGGCCGCGCGGTCGCGTTTGCCCCTCCTTGCTTTCCTGGCTGCCTGCAAAAGGTTGTCCCAGGCAACGACCTGGTCCCAAAGGTCCCCGTATCGCTTCACGCGGTCGCCTTCCTGCTGCGCAGCCAGCCGCCAACCTGAGCGCCGATCCCTTGCAGCAGCTTGCTGGCGTGGCCGTGGCTCTTCATTGGCAGGGCGCGAAGGTCCTTGGCCATCCGGATCTGGAAGCGCAAGATCTCAAGCTGGATGTTTACCTCCTCCAAAAAGGCGGCGTTGTCCCGGCGGTACTTTGCCCGCAGCAGCAGAGCCAGGATATCCCGCAGGCCCTGCTCCATGGCCGACCCCAGGGAGTAGCGATGGTGCCGCGGGAACTTCTCGATCCTCTGGCCAAGGTAGATCGCAAAGTCGTAGAAGTTCGAGATGACTTTCAGCTCGGCAGACATATCAAGTTTCCGGCCTCTGGAAAATCGCGAACAGGACAAAGGGTAACAGGAAAGAAGTGCAAAGGGTTAATCAGAGTCCAGAGCGAGCCGAAACCCGTCGCGGTTAAACCGGCTCCGTGGCTGGCTCCAGTCGCGATTGGCAGATCGGCAGTTCTCGTCGATGTTGTTCCAGGAACCGCCGCGCAACACGCGGTGTTTCCCTGAATCCGGCCCTGCAGAATCGGTCACCGCTCCTGAGGGGTAATCCCCATACCAGCTCCAGCACCACTCCCACACGTTGCCGTGCATGTCGAAAAAACCCCAACCGTTCGGCTTCTTTTCGCCAACCGGATGCGTCTTTCTCCCTGAGTTGCCGTAATACCACCCCGCCCTCTTGAGGTCCGACTCTGAATCCCCCAGGTTGAAACGCGTCGTCGTCTCGGCCCGGCAAGCGTACTCCCACTCCGCTTCGGTAGGCAGGCGGTAGCCGTTCGCCCCGCGGTTCCAGTTGACCTCCTCACCGCTGATCTTGTAGGCGAGAGCAAGACCTTCACGTTCAGAAAGCCGGTTGCAGAATTGAACCGCGTCGAACCAGCTCACCTTTTCGACCGGGCAATCGTCACCGCAGCCGCCGAAACGGCTGGGATTGTCCCCCATCACCGCCTGCCACTGCCCCTGCGTGACCTCGGTTTTACCCAGGTAAAAGGCCTTGCTGATCGTGGCGCGGTGCTGGCGCTCGTCGTCGTCACGGCCTTCCTCCGAAGATGGGCTGCCCATCTGGAAGCTACCAGCAGGAATCCGCACCAGCTCCATGCCCAGCGAGTTGGTGAACAGTTCGCCCGTGGCACCAGCGCCCCCCAGCTTGGCGGGCACGGACTTCAGCTTCCCCTCCGTGACCTCGACGGTCTCCGACCAGTGGCCGCCGTCCGATTTCACCTCGACCTCGTGCCGGCCAACGATCAGCGTGATCGGAGCCCAGGTGCGGCCCACCTCCCGACCGCCGACCAGGACCGCACCGGCGACCGCGTTGCCGTCCCGGTCCACCGCCTCGATCTTGATCCCGCCTTGCCGGGGTGTTGGCTCGAGGCTGACCTCCTCGTGCTCCCCCCGCTCGATGACCACCTGCCGGCCACTCTGGTGGTACTTCGGATTGGCCACGATCACCCGGTACGTCCCTGGGTTCATCTCCTTCCGGCGAATGGGGGTTTTGCCAATGGACTCCCCGTTGACCTTGACCTCCAAACCGCCCGGCTCGCTCGTGACCGAGAGCCACCCGAAGTTCGGTTCCAGCGTCCAGCTCACCGGAGGCATCTCGGCCTTGACCACCACCTGCTCAGTCCGGCTCAGGTAGCGGAGCATCTTCATGGCAACCTTGTAAAAACCGGGGGCCAAGGCCTGGGTGGCAGGCGTTTCGCCAACAAGCTGGCCGTCGATCTCCAGCATTGCCCCCGCCGGCTCCGATTCGAAGCGGACCAGGATGTCGGCGCCGGCGTCCGGACGCCAGGGCTGGACCTCATCGCCGATCGGGGCCTCCCGGCCGGGGAATCCACTCCCCGCGCCGCCGATCCCCGCCAGCTCGGCAGCGAGGCTCTGCATTGCCTGGACGAGTTCATCCTCCTGGAAGGTCCGCGTGGCCGCGTCCTCCTCCTCCAGCGTGTTGCCGGCAATGTTCACCAGCCGGGCGTTGACGAGGTACCCACCACCCAGCTGGCCGATGTCCCCGACGACAAGCTTCTCCGCGGCCAGGAGCATCCCGAGCTTGAGCAAGCAGGCGTCCTCGCTGCAGATCGCCAGCTCGATCTCGTGGTTCCGGGCGATTTCCTCGATGTCCGAGCGGTTGATCACCGTGAACTTGCCGGTCTTGATCAGGTAGGTGCGAAGGACGCCAGTGAACGATCGTGCCTTTCCCGCGCTGATTCCCTCTCCAGCCCAGAGATCCATCACCGCCAGCCTGGGTCGCTGCTGAGCGAGGGCATCTCCGAAAACGCCTGCAAAGACAGTGATCATCAACACGGAATAGAAACTAGGAATACGAACCAGGCCAGCTCGTAGGAGCATATTCCTCACCTCGAAATATGCGGCGAGAGTCCAACGAAGAACCATTACAATTTTGAGAAACTAGATTCTGCGGATAGAATCGCCAGCTGTCAACCGTCGCGCCCCAAACAGGTGTCCACCCATCACCCCCCACCCCCCAACCGCGCCACGATCCCCGCCGCGGGCCGGCCGTCCGGGTCCAGGCCTTCCTCGTGGGCCAGCACCGTGAACTTCGCCCGGGGGAACAGCCGCAGCAGCTCGCCCGCCTCCAGGCGGAACCGCCGGCGCGGGGGGCCGGCGAAACCGGGTGCGTCCCTGAAGGTGCGCACCATCGCGACGCCGCCCGGCAGGAGCAGCTTGGCCAGGCGGGCCAGCAGGCCGCGCTCCAGGTACCGAAAGACCAGGACAGCCGCCCACCGCCCGGCCGGAACCTGCTCCGGATCTCGCAGGTCGGCGACCGCGAACTCGCACCGGCCCTTCATCGGCCCGGGCTGCCCCGGGCCGAGACCACGGCTGGCGGCCAGGCGCCGGCCCAGCGCCAGCGCCTCCGGGTCGCGGTCGACCGCCGTGACCCGGTAACCCCGCTCGGCGAGCCAGACCGCCGCCCGGCAGCTGCCCGCCCCCAGGTCCAGCACCGGACCAGCCTCCGGGGGTGGCAGCAGCTCCTGCCAGCGGGCCAGGAACTCCGGCGGCCGCCAGAGATGTCGCGCGCTGGGGCCTGTCTCGATTTCCGCCGGCGGCAGGCCGGACAGATCGTCCGGGCCCAGCCGGAGAACGGCCACCTCGCTCCGGCCGCGTCCCTGCAGGAACTCGCAAACCGCCCGGGCCGCGTCCGGCTCCCCGGCCACCACGATCAGCGGCTCCTGGCGGGGCGGCAGGAAGATCGAGGGCAACAGACCTTCCAGGTCGGCCGGCACCTTCACCGGAATCGAGACCGCCCGCCGGAAATGGCCGCGCTCGAACTCGTCAGCCGGCCTGATGTCCAGGATATTCCCCAGCTGCCAGGCAGGGTGTTCGAAGAGACTGGTCATATCCAGCTCGGTCACCGATCTTCCCCTTCAGTGCGCCAGGCGCCCTGCCAGCGGCAAACCCGGCGGCAAACTCTTCCCAACCGGTTTCGTTTCTGCTACCATCGGCGCCGCCCGTGAACCAGGAACTGCAGGTACGATATGCAAGTACGCCACTCGATGCTACTGACCGTTGCCGGCCCCCTGCTGGCCGCCGCCAGCGACGAGGGGTTGCTGCGCCTGGCCTTTCTGGGCGAGGCCTACGAGTACCGGACCGAGGCTCGGAAGCTTCGCTCGTTGTTCGGCGACGAGGCCCGCCTGCGCGAGGACCCGGCCGCCTTCGACGATCTGGCGACCCAGCTCGGCGAGTACTTCTGTGGGCGCCGGAGGGGTTTCGACCTCAAGGTCGATCTGCGCGGGTCCGGCTTCCAGCTCGCGGTGTGGCGGCAGATCCAGAAGATCCCCTTCGGCAAGCTGCGCAGCTACCAGCAGATCGCCAAGCTGATCCGCCGGCCACGGGCGGCTCGGGCGGTGGGCCAGGCCGTCGGCAACAACCAGATCGCGATTCTCGTGCCCTGTCACCGCGTGATCGGGGCGGACGGCAAGCTCGTCGGCTTCGGCGGCGGCATGTCCTTGAAGGCCCAGCTCCTGCGCCTGGAGGGACACACTCTGGGGAAGTCGCCCCGCATCGTCGCCCCACGTCTTTTCTGAACCACTCGGCTCCGCGGGAGCCGTTTCCGGCCCGGCCAACCGCGCACAAAGTCCTTTACCTGCTTGTATTCGGCCCGATACAGAAACCAGCGAAATTTCGGCGTCGGACACCATTTCGACAGGAGAGCCCCAGATGCCTTCCATCATGAGATTCGTGGTCACTCCCAGTCTGCCGGCCAAGCTGCAGCCGTTGCTCGAGATAGCCCGCAACATCTGGTGGACCTGGACCCCGGAAGCCATTTCCCTGCTGCGCCGGGTCGATCCCGACCTGTGGGACAAGCACGGGCACAACCCCATCGCCGTGCTGGGCAGCCTGTCCGCCGAACGCGTCGACGAGCTGATGCGGGACACCGCGTTCCTGGCCCACCTCGACCGGGTCAAGACCGAACTCGAGCGCTACCTGAACCTGCCCACCTGGTACGATCACGAGCACGGGGACGTCAAAGATAAGATCATCGCCTACTTCTCCTTCGAGTTCGGCCTGCACGAGTCGCTGCCCCTGTACTCCGGCGGCCTGGGCATCCTGGCCGGCGACCACCTCAAGTCCGCCACCGACCTCGGACTGCCGCTGGTCGGCGTGGGGCTGGCCTACCAGTACGGTTACTTCCGCCAGTACCTGAACCATGACGGCTGGCAGCAGGAGGACTACAACGTCAACGACTTCTACAACATGTCCATCACCCAGGAACGCGGCCCCGAGGGGCAGGTCAGGTCCATCGAGGTATCGCTGGCCGGCCGCCCCGTGACCGCACTGATCTGGCGGGTGCAGGTGGGCCGCAACCCGCTGTTCCTGCTGGACACGAACCTGCCCCAGAACAGCCCCGCCGACCGTGAGCTGACGAGCAAGCTCTACGGAGGCGACAACGAGATGCGGATCAAGCAGGAGATCCTGCTGGGCGTCGGCGGGGTACGGGCTCTGACGGAACTCGGCATCGAGCCGGCGGTCTGCCATCTGAACGAGGGGCACTCGGCCTTCCTGGGTCTCGAGCGCATACGGCAGTTGATGGGGGAGAAGAAGCTGCCCTACGAGGCTGCCTACGAGCTGGTCCGGGCCAGCAACGTGTTCACGACCCACACCCCGGTGCCCGCCGGCAACGACATGTTCTCCCCCGAGCTGGTCGCCAAGTACCTGACCGACCTCGCCAACGAGCTTCATATCGGCCTCGACCGCCTGGTCGCCCTGGGACGTCAAGATCCCCAGGACAAGAACGAACCCTTCTGCATGACCGTTCTCGCCCTGCGCCTGTCGCAGTTCGCCAACGGCGTGAGCGAGCTCCACGGCCAGGTCTCGCGCCAGATGTGGCAGCGGATATGGCCCGGCGTGCCGGTCGAGGAGATCCCCATCACCCACGTGACCAACGGTGTCCATACCCGCACCTGGTCGTGCTCCGAGATCGCCCGCCTCTACGAACGCTACCTCGGTCCCCGCTGGTACGACGAGCCGACCAACCAGATGATCTGGGAACGGGTCTCCCAGATCCCCGATGCCGAGCTGTGGCGCAGCCACGAGCGCATGCGGGAACGCCTCGTCGGGTTCCTGCGGCGGAGCCTGCGAGACCAGCTGCAGCGGCGGGGCGCCAACCGGGCCTGGATCCGGGAGGCTTCGGAGGTGCTGGACCCCGAGGCCCTGACCATCGGTTTCGCCCGGCGCTTCGCCACCTACAAGCGGGCCGCCCTGATCCTGAGCGATCCGGAGCGACTCGCCCGCATTCTCAACCACCCCGAGCGACCGGTTCAGATCATCTTCGCCGGCAAGGCTCATCCCAAGGATCATCCCGGCAAGGAGCTCATTCGCCAGCTCATCCACCTCGCCCAGCGGGACGAGTTCCGCAAGCGGATCGTCTTCGTGGAGAACTACAACATCGAGGTCGCCCGCTACCTCGTGCAGGGCGTGGACATCTGGCTGAACAACCCCCGCCGCCCGCTCGAGGCCAGCGGGACCTCCGGCATGAAGGTCCCCGTCAACGGCGGCGTGAACCTGTCGGTCCTGGACGGCTGGTGGTGCGAGGGGTATCAAGGCGACAACGGCTGGGCCATCGGCGCCGGCGAGGACTACGACGATCAGGCCTACCAGGACGAGGTCGAGAGCACCGCCCTGTACGATCTGCTCGAGGCGGAGATCATCCCCCAGTTCTACGACCGAAGCGCCGACGGCCTGCCCCGCGAGTGGACCCGGACCATGAAGAACTCCATGCGAACGGTGAACTCGAACTTCAACACCAACCGCATGGTGGAGGAATACACCAAGCGATTCTACATCCCCTGCCTGCACAACTGTCACCGGCTGCACAGCGACCAGTTCAAGGGCGCCCGCGAACTCGCCGACTGGCGCTCCTTCATCGCCGCCCACTGGCACGAGGTCACGATCCACCAGGTCGAGGCCGACCTCGAGGAAGCCCAGCCGATGGGCTCGCGCCTGCCCGTGAAGGCCGTCGTCAACCTGGCTTCCCTGAGCCCCGCGGACGTGCTGGTCGAGATCTACCACGGCCTGCTGGACGCGCGGAACCAGATCGTCCGGGGCGAAACCACGACCATGATCCCGGGCGAGGAAAGGGAAGGCGGCTTGGTCACCTTCCAGGGCGAAATCCCCTGTCGCCGGTCCGGCCAGCGGGGCTTCACCGTGCGCATCGTGCCGCGGAACGAGGGCTTCACTCTCGATCGCTTCGAGACCGGGTTGATCCGCTGGTGGGAAGACCACGCCGACCGGCGCGCCGGCGAGGCCACGGCCAGGTCCGGGTCGGGGGTGGAGATTCCGGCCGGCTAGCCCGGATTATTCATGAATGGCCTACCTACAACCCGGGCACGATCTCCTTCAACTCCTGGACGTACTGCTGGAACCGGCGGCGGCCCGCCGCGGTGACCCGGACCAGCGTCCGGGGTCGCTTGGCCACGAATCGCTTCTCGATCGAGACCATTCCCCCCTGCTCCAGCCGTGTCAGGTGGACCGAGAGCGTGCCGTCGGTCAATCCCAGGCCGGCCCGCAGCTCGGTGAAGGCAAGCGGTCCCGGGGCGGTCAATAGCTGGGAAAGGATCAGCAGCCGCACCCGACCGTGAATCAGGGGCGACAGGGGCTGGACGCCCCCGCCAGGGGACGCTTTCCGGGGGTCTTGGGGCACGCCCGCGGCCTCCTTGCCTGGGCGGCGGCCATCCTTGGCCAGTTCTGGTGGGGGGAGGCCGCCTACCTCCCCCCCGGTTGGTCCATCCCGTTTCCACGGAGCTTGCTGCCCGCGTTTGCGGCCTCCGGCCGCGAAGGCGTGACAACCTGAGGGGGGCGGAAAAAACACCCAGGACCGGGAGTTTCCGCCCCCCCTGAGAAGAGCCGGTCGGGGATCCTTCCCCGACCCCTGAACGGGGGTCCTCGGCCGGCGCCAGGCGCCAAGGCCGATGCTCCGTCCGGACCCGGCACTACTCAGCGAGACGAACCTAGCATCTCGGAGGTGCGTGCGAGCCGGGGTGTTCCCGACCTCGCTGGAACCGAATGCCGTATACTTGAATAATTCAAGTTCTTCATTTAGTCAAGTAAAAAAAAACGATCCCCTGGGGAGCCAGGTTCAAGTGTACCGGTGGTTGGACTTAACCCTCGCCCGAGCTATCTTTCAGAAAGCCCAACCGACCTCCGGGCGGGCGGTTGGCTATAGATGGTGGATTCATTTTACCATGCGGCGGGGGCAGCCCCGGCCGTGTCACACCCTACGAAGGAGGGTCGCATGAAGGCCGCGAAGCTCATCGAGATCGAGGACCGGTACGGGGCGCACAACTACCACCCCCTGGACATTGTCATCAAGAAGGCCGAGGGCGTCTGGGTCGAGGACGTCGAAGGCAAGCGCTTCATGGACTTCCTGGCGGCCTACTCGGCCGTGAACCAGGGTCACTGTCACCCCCGCCTGCTGAAAGCCTTTCGCCGCCAGGCGGCCAAGTGCACGCTCACCAGCCGCGCCTTCCGCAACGATCAGCTGCCCCGGTTCTGCCAGCAGGTCAGCGAGCTGACCGGATTCGCCAAGGTCCTGCCCATGAACTCGGGCGCCGAGGCGGTGGAGACCGCCATCAAGGCCGCCCGCAAGTGGGGTTACACCGTCAAGGGGATCCCCAAGGGGAAGGCCCAGATCATCGTCTGCGCGGACAACTTCCACGGCCGGACCACAACCATCGTCGGTTTCTCGACCGAGAAGCAGTACAAGGAAGGCTTCGGCCCCTTCACCCCCGGCTTCAAGGTGATCCCCTTCGGCGACGCCGACGCGCTGGCCAGGGCCATCACCCGCAACACCTGCGCCTTCCTGGTCGAGCCCGTGCAGGGCGAGGCCGGCATCAATATCCCGCCGGCCGGCTTCCTGCGGAAGGCAGCCGCGCTGTGCCGCAAGCACAAGGTCCTGCTGATCACCGACGAGATCCAGTCGGGGCTGGGCCGGACCGGCAAGCTGTTCGCCTACGAGTGGGAGAGAATCCGGCCCGACGGCTGCGTCGTGGGCAAGGCCCTTTCCGGCGGCTTCTACCCCGTGTCGGCCTTCCTGAGCAGCGCCGAGGTGATGGATGTCTTCAAACCCGGCGACCACGGCTCCACCTTCGGCGGCAACCCGCTCGGGATGGCCGTCGCCTGCGAAGCCCTGCAGGTCCTGAGCGATGAGAAGCTGATCCAGAACAGCGCCCGCCTCGGTCCCTGGTTCATGACCAAGCTGAAGACCCTGAAGTCCAAGAGCATCAAGAAGGTCCGCGGCAAGGGGTTGTTCATCGGCCTGGTTCTGGACCGACCCGCCCGTCCCTACTGCGAGGCCCTGATGGACGAGGGACTGCTCTGCAAGGAGACGCACGAGAACGTGATCCGCTTCGCCCCGCCGCTGGTGATCAACAAGCGTGAGCTGAACATGGCGTTCAACCGGGTGCGCAAGGTGTTCCAGAAACTAGAGGGATAAGAACCACAGGTTCGGTCGGACTGGCGCCCGCCCCTCCCGGGGGGCGCCTTTTCTTGACCCGACGGGTACGGTCGGGCGGCTGTTTACCCGGGTGGAATGGGCACCTGTCCGCAGCAGGTTGGCGTCATTGCCGCCGGTTTGCTTTTTCCCCGAGAGGGAAACCTGATAGCATCCTGGCCCGACGGACCGCAACCCACGCCCCGCCGGCGCGTAAACCCCCTGCGACGAGGTCGGACCTGCTCACTCCCCCTTTCGATCCCCGGAGGCCCTCCATGCGATCTCTTCTTCTTCCTGCTCTGGTGCTCCTGGTCGCGGCTGCGGGGCCCGGCGCCGCCACCGCTCCCCCCGACGAGAGCGACATGCGGCTGTTGCGCACCCCGGACATCCACGGCGACCAGATCGTCTTCACCTACGGCGGTAACCTGTGGACGGTGCCCACCGGCGGCGGCGAGGCGCGGCGGCTGACCAGCCACGTCGGCTACGAGTTCGCTCCCAAGTTCTCGCCCGACGGGAAGCAGATCGCCTTCAGCGGCGACTACGACGGCAACACCGACGTGTTCGTCCTGCCGGCCCGCGGCGGCGAGCCGGTCCGCCTGACCTATCACCCGCAGCTTGACCGGGTTATCGACTGGCAGCCCGACGGCCGCAGCGTTCGCTTCCAGTCCGCCCGCGCCAGCCACACCGGCGGCGACCTGCAGCTCTGGACGGTTCCGACGACCGGCGGCCTGCCGGCCAGGATGATCCTGCCCACCGGCGGCCTTTCCAGCTTCGCCCCGGACGGCAAGCGGCTCGCCTACAACCGCAAGTCCCGGGAAATGCGGACCTGGAAACGCTACAAGGGCGGCATGGCCCAGGACATCTGGATCTACGACTTCGACCGCAACGACACCGAGCAGATCACCGACTGGGTCGGGACCGACAGCTTCCCCATGTGGCACGGGGACACGATCTATTTCCTGAGCGACCGGACCGGTCGGCTGCAGATCTGGGCCCACGACCTCGCCCGCGGACATCAGCGCCAGGTGACCGATCACGACGAGTACGACGTCAAGTGGCCCAGCCACGGACCGGCGGCCATCGTCTACGAGAACGGAGGCTGGCTGTACGTCCTCGACCTGGAGTCGGAGAAGACCCGCCAGATCACCGTGTCGCTGCGGGACGACCGGATCCATACGCGGCCTTTCATCAAGACGGTGGCCGACCGGATCCGCTCCGGTGACATCGCGCCCGACGGCAAGCGCGTGATCATGGGCGCCCGGGGCGAGATCTTCACCCTGCCCGCCGAGAAGGGGAACGTCCGCAACCTCACCGCCACGCCGGGGGTACGGGAGCGCAGGCCGGCCTGGTCACCTGACGGCAAGTGGATCGCCTACTTCAGCGACGAGACGGGAGAGTACGAGATCCACCTGCGCCAGGGCGACGGC
>CAZAHC010000079.1:0-12505 GCA_964484595.1 uncultured Fibrobacteraceae bacterium
CGCCGCCTTTTTTGTGTTATGCTCCCTATTGATTCCCGTGTACCCGGCCCCGCGGCCGTCCGGGGCCGGGTCCGATAGGGGAGGGGGCCCCTGGACCGCTCGAAACGAGTGGAGTTTGACCATGGCGAAAGAGGTCAAGAGATCCACAATCCTCACCGATGCCGAGGTGAAGGCGGCCACCGACGCCGCCGGTTCCGTTCTGGGCCGTGAGTGCCTTAAAACCGCCGAGAAACTGGGTTTCGATTTCGATGCCACCATGCGGCTGAAGTCGCTCGGCGCCCGGTGCCAGGAGGAGCGGCGACGTTTCGGCCTGGGCATTAAGGAAGTAGCCACCCAGCTCGACGTCCCGCAGTACCGCATCCGGGCTGTCGAGAACTGCCGGCAGCAGGAGATCATGCCGGACGTGCTGCGCTCGTACCTGGGCTTCCTGGAACTCGCTGAATGGGCCGGCCACTGGGCCGAGGCCAATCCCGAGCTGGCCAGGCATCTCGGGCTCGTACGGCCGTCCGCCTGACCCGGATTTCCGATTCCCGCGCCGCCCGCACAAAATTACGTGCTATCCCCCTGTTTACCTGGGTAAACTGTTACCGGCCCCCCGGCCCCCGACGGCGGGGATCGTTACCATTCATTCCAAAGGAGTGATCATGCCCGAGTTCACCGAGCACGCGCCCGGGACCTTCTGCTGGGCGGAGCTGATGACGCTCGACCGCGAGGCCGCCAAGAAGTTCTACGGCGAGCTCTTCGGCTGGACCGCCAAGGACAGCCAGGCGGGCGAGACCATCTACACGATGCTGAGTCTGAACGACAGGTACGCCGCGGCCCTCTTTGAGCGGACCGCGGACCAGGCCGAGATGGGTGTGCCGCCCCATTGGGGCGTCTACGTGGCCGTCACCGACGTCGACGCCGCCGCTGCCAGGGCCGAGGAGCTGGGCGCCCGGATCTTCCTGGCCCCGTCGGACGTCTTCGAGGCCGGCCGCGTGGCCGTCATCCAGGATCCGAGCGGAGCCCTGCTCAGCCTCTGGCAGGCCAAGCAGGACATCGGCGCCCAGGTGAAGGAGGAGCCGGGATCGGTCTGCTGGAACGAGCTGACCACCCACGACCCCGCGGCAGCCGAGGAGTTCTACACCCAGCTCTTCGGCTGGCAGGCCAGGACCGAGGAGATGGACGAGGGTCCCTACACCATGTTCCTGCTGGGCGAGCAGATGGTTGCGGGCATGATGACCATAAAGGCGGAGTGGGGAGATGTGCCGTCGAACTGGATGACCTACTTCCTGGTCGCCGACTGTGCCGAGACCGCCGGGAAGGTGACCGCGCAGGGCGGCAAGACGATCGTACCGGCGACCGACATCCCCGGCATGGGCAGCTTCGCCATCATCGAGGACCCGCAGGGCGCTGTCTTCGGGATCTACCAGCCGGGCGGTCAGGGCTGACCCTGCGGCGGCCGCCAGGGGAGGAAATCGTGCAATCCCCCCGAATCACCGGTCTGTCCTGGGGACGCCTGGAGGTCGAGGGGTTCCCGCCGCTGAAGGACGCCAAGCTCTTTCCCGGCGGCGCCCGGGCCTGGGACTGGGACGAGACCGGCACCCGGCACGAGCCGGGCATCCAGCCCGCCGACGTGGCCGAGCTGCTGGACAGCGGCGCCGAGGCGATCGTGCTCTCGCAAGGGATGGTCGGCCGGCTGCAGGTTTGCCCGGAGACGGTGAGCCTGCTCGCGGAGAAGGGCGTGCCCCTGCACGTCCTCCGGACCAAGGAGGCGGTTTCTCGCTACAACGAGCTGGCCGAAACCGTACCGGTGGGGGGACTCTTTCATACGACCTGCTGAGGTTCGGGGGCCCGGCGCCCCGCGCCCGGTGCCCCGCGCCGGAACCGGGAGCGTGCCACGTGGCAATCCTCACCTTCTCGCTCACCGGCGAGGAGTTCCTCGCCGGAAAGAAGACGGTCACCCGCCGCGACTGGAAACCAGCTCACCTGGCGCGCTGGCAGAGGTGGTGGGACGAGGGCCGCCGCGTCCACGACGCCTGGGACCGCAGCCCGCGCGCCGGCGGCCGACGGATCGGCCGTTTCCGGCTGACCTGCCGGCCGTACCTCGAGCGGCTGGCGGACATGCCGGTGCCCGATCTCGCGGCCGAGGGCGGCATGTGCGCGACCCGGGAGGAGTTCTGCCGGTTGATCGGGAAGGCGGCCGGGGATGTTATGGCGGTGGTGAGGTTCGAAATGATTCAGGGCATCTGATTGAGGACAATTGAAATACGGTAAGTTGTAGATCTGTCTCACGAATCCAATCGAGAAGCTTCCATTTCGAAATGTGGGAGGGAAGAATGATTCCCAGGATGTTCATTGTGGTTGCGGTCATGTCGGTTTTGGAGATGGCGTTTGCTGGGGAACAATTGCCTGAGAATGGCCACGTGGGTGAAACCATTGTGTATTCGACGGAATGGGGAACGGACCCTTCCGCATTTTCCAAAGGACACATTGGCGGAGGGGAAATGAGCCGCGGTCCTGGCTCCTTTTTTGTTTATAACGATTCCGAATTATATATTGGCGATTCAGCCCATTCGAATATCAAATGCGTTAATCTTGAGGACGGATCTGAAGGAATCCTAGATCTTCCCATGAGTAATGCCGTATTCGATGATTTGGTAGCAGATTTGGAGTGGGTGTACTGGTTTTCCGAAGGCAATTCCGGGATTAGCATCTGGAGGACTGCAAAAGATCCTGAAGCAAAACAGGGGGCCAACCTTTTGACGAGAATACGGGAGCCCGAATTCCTTATGCAAAATTCGAAAGTACTGGGCAGACCATTCAGAACACATGGATTGTGTAGGCTTTTTTTTATCGACGGATCTTTGCATCTGGTCAATCTATACTCTGGTTTCAATGTTCCAATAATTCTTGATGATGAGGTCGTTACAAGTGGGCAGCGTGCTTCTTTGATTGATTCAAGTTTTAAAATATCCTCCGAAGTGACTCTGGATGTTGCTGGTTCCGGAGAAGAAAAAAAACATGTTTTCACATCCACTGCTGGAAGGAGGAAGGAAATCCACCCTGCAGGACGGATCTATGGATGGGATGATTTGGGAAACATTGCTGTCAGCAGGACGGAATTTACAGGAAATCTGGGTTGGTACTTTTTAGATGTCCACCACGTAGATAAAGCGGAGGTCGTTGTCAGCTTTTTGAAGGTCACCAGGTGGAGCTGGGGCCGTGCTGCGGTTCCAACCACGTTTCGGATGAGTGCCTCCGGGTCAATATATGAGCTCCATTTCGACCCCAAGGGTGTTTATCTGTCGCGCTGGGATTTCAATCAGAGCCAGGAAGAGTGAGCCCAACAGGTAAGCTGAGCGCCCTGGCATTTTGGGTCCCGCGTTCTCTTTTTCACCAGCCAGCGATCCGGCTCAGGCCACCCCTGCAGGCCTGTCGCCGGACCGCCGCCGGTCTCACGCCCTGCCGCACCACCCAGTGATCAAGCTCACCGGTAAAGGTTCTTCACCAGCCCCCAGGTCCAGGACTCCAGCGGGATACTCAGGTCGGTGCCGAAGACGAACGCCTCGCTGCTCTCGATGTCGTAGCCCCGGGATTGCAGGGTGTAGGCGATCGGCTCGCTCGAGACGAAGCCGATGAAGAAGCCCTCGCCGCTGCCGTTGTAGGTGGCCGTGCCGATCAGCTCGTCCTGGAGACCGTAGGCCGAGAAGGTCGTGTTGCCCGGGAAGAAGGTGCCGACCGCCGGTGTTGGCTCGGCCAGGTCCGTGCGAATGGTCAGGACGTTGTCCCAGTCGAAGGTCGAGGCGGTCAGGCCGTACCCGCTGACCGGGTTGCCGGTGATGATCAGCTCGTAATCCTGGCACCCACCCTGCTCGCAGATGACCGTGAAGACGGCGCCCTCGGCGGTGTAGTTGTCGGCCGGGGTGATCGGGTAGCCGGCGGTGCTCGGGGAGCCGCTCGGCAGGGTCTCGAAGTCGATCAGGCTGTAGTCCTTGGCGGCAGCCACCCAGCCCGGGAAATCGTTGACGAAGGTGAGTGTTTCCGCCTGAACAATCGCCGGCAGCAGGGTGCACGACAGGAATATCGAAAGGATCAGAAAGCGGCAACTTTGACGATGCGTGGCCATGGTGTCTCCCTTCTGCGAACCGCTCGGCGAACCTCCGGGCTCTCCCGGGGGAATTGCACATTGCACTCCGTGAGGTGGATTACTTCCCCGCCGGACCTCATTTTGCCCCGACGTTCCTCCCTCCACCTCGCCCGCCCCGGCCGGAGGTGATTTCCCTTCAGGGCCTTGGCGGCGTTTTCCCGGCCGGCAATCCCTGCCGGGATCTGGCCTGGTTACAATATCCGGGCCAAGGAACCTTTTCCGTTGCGCCGGCTTCCTCGGTCGGCATCGAACTCGGAAGCTTGACGCCGCCAAGGAATTCCGAGTAGATTGCCGAGCATGATCGACTTGCTCGAGATCCTCAAACAGCCTGAGGGCAAGACGCTGGAGTTCAAGCGCGACCTGTCCTCGCCCGAGAGGGCGCTGAGGACCATTGTCGCCTTTGCCAACACAGCGGGCGGGACGTTGCTCATCGGCGTGGAGGACAGAAGCAGGCGTGTCCGGGGTGTTTCCTCTCCAATCGACCTGGAGGAGCGCCTGGCCAATCTCATCAGCGACCGAATCACACCCAGGTTCATGCCCGACATCGAGATCTTGTCCTGGAGACGCACCCAGGTCCTGGCCGTACAGGTTCATCCGAGTCCGAGCCGACCGCACTACCTTTCTCGCCAGGGGCCGGCCGAAGGGGTCTATGTCCGCGTCGGGTCAACCAACCGCCGCGCTGACGCAGAACTGATCGATGAACTGAAACGTTTCGCGCGGGGCGAGGGCTTCGACGAGCAGCCGCTGCCCGGACTCGACTCGGAAGCCATCGACTTCCGAGCGGCTTCCGAGTCGTTTGCCGCCTTCCGCAAGCTCGCTCGCCGCGATATGGAGACTCTACGGCTGCTTACCGACCAACAGGGTCGCAAGGTGCCGACTGTCGGCGGAATCATTCTTTTCGGCAAGGATCGTGCGCATCATTTCCAGGACGCCTGGATCCAAGCTGGCCGCTTCGCTGGCACGGACAAGAGTCGGATCGTCGATCGCGCCGAGATTCGCTCCCTGCCCGTGCTCGCCATCGAGGAGGCTATCGCCTTCATCCAAAAACATGCCTTGCACAGCGTCGAGATCGGACGAGTGCGCCGCCGGGAGAGATGGAGCCTGCCGCCGGTAGCAGTGCGCGAGGCGATCATCAATGCCTTGGCTCATACCGATTACGCTCAGCGCGGTGCGCCGCTGCGCCTCTCGGTTTTCGATGATCGCCTCGAGATCGAGAACCCCGGCCTCCTGCCTTTCGGTCTGACACTCGAGGATTTGCCACGCGGAGTGTCGAAAATCCGCAACCGTGTGATATGTCGCACCTTCGAGGCTCTCGGGCTGGTCGAGCAGTGGGGCAGCGGAATCCAGCGGATGACATCCGCTTGCCGCGATGCTGGACTCGCAGCTCCGAAGTTCGAGGAACTCGCCACACGATTCCGGGTGACATTCGTCACCGCCCGAGTCCGCCGCCCCACGCTCGACGACATCGACCAGGCTATCCTGGCAAATCTCGGTGAAAGTGATGGGCTTTCCACCAGTGAGATAGCCAAGCGGGTCGGACTCTCCCCTCGCGCCACCCGCACCCGGCTCTCTCGTCTCGTCGGTCGAGGGCTCGTGTGCGAAATCGGCACGGGCCCACAAGACCCCCGGCGCCGTTATTACCTGGCTGAGCGAGGGTCGTAGGGACCGGAGTCTCGGACTCACCTGGAGCTGGCACAACGGAACCTTTTCCGTTGCGCCGGCTTCCATCCCGCGGTTTTCTCGATCCAGATCCAATCGGGTAAAGGAGGGAAGCATGCGAGCAAGAGACGCAGTGATTGTGTGCCTGGCAGCTCTGGCCGCGGTGAGCCCGGCCGCCCCGGCCCCGGCCGCCGAACCGGAAGCAGCACCCCCCGCCGGCATGGTCCTGATCCCCGCCGGGGAGTTCCAGATGGGCAAGGAGGGCGAGGCGGATCACTCGCCCGTGCACACCGTCCGCCTGGACGCCTTCTACCTGGACGCCCGCGAGGTGACCAACGCCGAGTACCAGAAGTTCTGCGAGGAGACCGAGCGTGCACTGCCCGTGTACTGGGGCATCGAGAAGTTCTGTTGCGGCCCCGATTTCCCGGACCATCCCATCGTGGGCGTGAGCTGGGCCGACGCCGAGGCCTTCGCCGAGTGGGCGGGCAAGCGGCTGCCGACCGAGGCGGAGTGGGAGTACGCGGCCCGGGGAGGGCTCGTCGGGCAGCCGTACCCGAGCGGCGAGGAGATCGACCTGACCACCGCCAACTTCCGGACCGAGGGAACCATCGCGGTGGGCAGCCTGCAGCCCAACGGTTACGGGCTGTACGACATGGGCGGCAACGTGCGCGAATGGGTTGTCGACTACTACGACCCTGACTACTACCAGTCGAGCCCGGTCGACAACCCCACCGGCCCGGAGAGGGCCAAATGGAGAGTGGTCCGCGGCGGCGGGTGGTTCTCCGGCCCGACCTGCCAATCGGTCCACGGCCGCAACGCCCTGCCCGGGTCCTGGGTCGACTTCAACATCGGGTTCCGTTGCGCCCGGGATGTCGAGTAGCTGGCCGGCCGGTCTTGATCGAAGAGAGAGGAGGCAAGAGAAATGTCCCAGCGAAGGCTGATGCAATTCATGGTGCCCCTGCTTGTTCTCGTCCTGCTGGCGAGCTCAGCGGCCTTGGCGGACGAGGCAAAGGGGATCAAATCCCCGAAGGAGATCTGCGGCGAGGCCAAGGCCGCGGCCAAGCACGTGAAGCCCGCCGACCTGTTCGAGCAGATCAAAGCCGGTGAAGATGTTGTCGTGGTGGACATCCGCGCCCGCGGCGAGTACGAGGCCGGTCACCTGCCCGGCGCGGTCTGGCTGCCGAGCGGATTCATCCCGTTCAAGGCGAAGAAGGTGATCCCCGAGGCCGGCGCCAAGGTGGTCGTCTACTGCCTGAAAGGTTGCCGGAGCTCCTGCGCCGCCGTGACCCTGAACGAGATGGGCTACAAGGACGTGCGGGATCTGTGCGGTGGCGTCGCGGCCTGGATCGCGGCCGATCTGCCGCTGGAAAACCTCTACGGCCGGATCAAGGTCGTGGAGTTTTCCGACGCGGATCCCTACGCCGCCCTCGCCGACTGAGCCCGGGCCGGGAGAGAACCGATGCGCAGATCAGCGGACGGGCCAGATCCCGCCGCCGGCATCTGGCGGTACGAGCTGCCGGGCGGCTGGGTCGTGCTGGCCGGCAAGACCGAGGCGGACAACGACCGGTTGAGCCTGAAGACGGCCCGGCAGAACGACTGGTGGTTCCACGTGCGCGGGACCTCGGGCAGCCACGTGATCCTCCAGGCCCGGCCCGGCCAGGAACCCGATCGCGATACCCTGAAGGCGGCGGCCGCCGTCGCCGCTTACCACAGCAAGGCTCGCCACGGCCGCCTGGTCGCGGTCTCCTGCACCCTGGCCAGGTACGTGACCAAGCCCAGGGGCGCCCGGACAGGCACCGTGGAGATTCGCAAGGAAAAGGTGATGAAGGTCCGGCCCGCCCTGCCGGACTAGAGCCCGCGGATGACCTCGGCCACCGAGCCGGCGTCGTTCATGATGTAGAAGTGCAGGCACTCCACGCCCCCGTCCAGCAGCTCCCGGCACTGCTGCACGCCCCACTCGCGGCCGATCTCCCGCACGTGCTTCGGATCCGCCTGGATCCGGTCGACCAGCTCCTCGGGCATGTTCACGTGGAAGTTCTTGGGCAGGGAGGTCAGCTGCCGCACGCTGTCGATGATCTTCAGGCCGGGAATGATCGGCACCTCGATGCCGGCCTGGCGGCACAGATCGGTGAACTCGAAGAAGCGGGCGTTGTCGTAGATCATCTGGGTAACGATGTAGTCGGCGCCGGTTTCGACCTTCTGCTTCAAAAAGGCGATGTCGCTTTTCATGTTCGGCGCCTCGGGGTGCTTCTCCGGGTAGCCGCCGACGCCGATGCAGAGGTCGATCGGCTCGGAGTTGACGATGTCCTCGAGGTACTTGCCGTGCTTGAGGTCGCAGAGCTGCGCGACCAGCTCGTTGGCGAAGGCGTTGACGGTCTTGCTGCTGTCGAACCTCTTCTTGTAGTTGACCTCGTCGCCCCGGATGGCGAGCACGTTGTGGATCCCCAGGTAAGCCAGCTCGATCATCACGTCCTCGGTCTCCTCGCGTGTGAAACCGCGGCAGAGGATGTGCGGCACGGTGTCGATCCCGTAACGGTTCTGGATGATGGCGCAGATGCTGATAGTGCCGGGCCGCTTCTTGCGGACGCGGCGCCGGACCGTCCCGTCGCCCAGCTCCTCGTAGTGCGCCTCGGCGGAGTGGCTCGTCACGTCGATGAACGGCGGCTCGAAGGGCAGGATCTGCTCGACCATGTCGATGATGTCCTGGACGCTCTTGCCCCGGGGCGGCGGGATGATCTCGTAGCTGAAGAGGGGATTCTCGCTGCGCGCGAGATGCTCGGTGACGTGCATGTCGGTCGGGCTCCTTGTTACTCGCCGGCCGGCTCGTAGGCGAGATGGGGCGCCAACCAGCGCTCCACCTCGGCCACGGTTTTGGCCTGCCGCTGGGCGTAATCGGTCACCTGGTCGCGGCCGATCCGGCCCAGGCCGAAGTACCGTGACCCGGGATGGGAAAGGTACCAGCCGGCGACCGTGGCCGCGGGAATCAAAGCATAGTTCTCGGTCAGGCTCACCCCTAGATTCTGCTCGGCCGCCAGGAGCCGCAGCAGCAATCCCTTCGCGGTGTGGTCGGGGCAGGCGGGATAGCCGGGGGCGGGGCGGATGCCGCGGTTCTGCTCCTCGGGCGCGTAACCCCAGAATTCGGTGCGCACCCGCTGGTGCATCCTCTCGGCGAAGGCCTCGGCGAGGCGGTCGGCGAGGGCCTGGAGCAAGAGCCCGTGGTACTCGTCCTGCTCGGCGGCGACGGCGCCCGGCGCGGCGGTGACCACGAAGGCGCCCACATGGTCGGCAAGCCCGGTCTCGCGGGGCGCCACGAAATCGGCCAGACAGAGGCTGGGCTTGCCCTCTCCCCGGTCGACCTGCTGGCGCAGGCAGGGGATCACCCCCAGGATCTCGTCCCGGCTGTCGTCCCGGTAGATCTCGATGTCGTCGCCGGCCGCAGCGGCGGGAAACAGCCCGACAACGGCCCGCATCTGCAGCAGCTCCTCCTGCTCGATTCGCTGCAGCAACGCTTGGGCGTCGGCGAGCAGCCGGCGGGTTTCTGCGTCGGCGCGCCCGCCGGGCAGCTTCCAGGCCCGCCGGAAGGCCTGCCAGTCGATGGCCGGGGCCAGCTCGACCAGCGGGTAGTCGGTGAACACCTGCACGCCGGGTCTGGCCGGTTGCGGCGGCTCGTAGCCGTCCCAGTCGGGAGCGAACCGGCGGCGGCGGGCCTCGGCGATTGAGATCAGGCTTGCCCGCCGCGGTCGTTCGCCGGCCGCCCGCAGCTCGGTGTGGTCCTGCTCGATCCTCGCGGCGAACTCGGTCCGCTGCTTTTGATCCAGGAGCTTGCGCACGGGCGCCACCGCGCGCGAGGCGTCAGGCACGTGCAGGACCGTTCCGGAGTACGCCGGCGCGATCTTCAGCGCGGTGTGCCGGCGCGAGGTTGTCGCCCCGCCCACCAGCAGTGGCACCTGCAGGCCGGCCCGCTGCATCTCGCTCGCCACGTGGACCATCTCCTGCAACGAGGGTGTGATCAGGCCGCTCAGGCCGACCAGGTCGACGTCCTGCTCGCCGGCGACCTGGAGGATCTTCTCCGCAGGCGCCATCACCCCCAGGTCGATCACCTCGTACCCGTTGCAGCCGAGGACCACGCCGAGGATGTTCTTGCCGATGTCGTGGACGTCGCCCTTGACGGTCGCCAGCAGGATCCGGCCCCTGCTTGGCGGCCGGCCGGCCTGCGCAAGATGCGGCTCCAGGACGGCGACGGCCTTTCGCATCACGCGGGCGCTGCGGATCACCTGGGGCAGGAACATCTTGCCCGCGCCGAACAGCTCGCCGACGGTGTTCATGCCCTCGAGCAGCGGGCCCTCGATGACCGCCAGGGCGGAGTCGTGTTCCCGTAGCGCCTCGAGGCAGTCGGCCTCGATGTGGTCGCCGAGGCCGTGAACGAGCGCGTGGGAGAGCCGGTCGGCCACCGGCCCGGCGCGCCAGGCCTCCGCTTCCGTTGCTTGCTGCGGCCGGTCCCGGGTCGTCGCCGCCAGCTCGACGAGGCGCTCGGTGGCGTCGGGGCGGCGGTCGAACAGGACGTCCTCGATCGCTACGAGCAGATCGGGCGGGATCTCCTCGTAGACGGCGAGCTGCCCCGCGTTGACGATGCCCAGATCCATCCCGGCGGCGATGGCGTGGTAGAGGAAGGCCGAGTGCATGGCCTCGCGAACGGTGTTGTTGCCGCGGAAGGAGAACGACAGGTTGCTCACCCCGCCGCTGACCAGGACGCCGGGAAGCTCGGCCTTGATGGTGCGGCACGCCTCGATGAAGTCAATCGCGTGGCGCCGGTGCTCCGCGAGGCCGGTGGCGACGGCGAAGATGTTCGGATCGAGGATGATGTCCTCCGGCGGGAAGCCGACCTCCTCGGTCAGGATCCGGTAAGCCCGGCGGCAGATCTCCAGCTTGCGCTCGTAGGTCTCGGCCTGGCCCTTCTCGTCGAAGGCCATCACGACCACCGCCGCGCCGTGGCGCAGGATCAGCGCGGCCTTCTCCTTGAAGGCCGGCTCGCCGTCCTTGAGGGAGATCGAGTTGACGATCCCCTTGCCCTGCAGGCATTTGAGGCCCACCTCGAAAACAGGCCACTGCGACGAGTCGAGCATCACCGGTACGCGGCAGATCTCCGGGTCGGCGGCGGCCAGGTTCAGCAGCCTGGTCATCGCCGGCGCGGCGTCGAGCAGGGGATCGTCCAGGCTGACGTCGATGACCTGGGCGCCGCTGCGCACCTGCTGGCGGGCCACCTCCAGGGCGTCCTCGAAGCGTTCCTCGCGGATCAGCCGGGCGAACTTACGCGAGCCGGCCACGTTGGTGCGCTCGCCGACGTTCACGAACAGCGAGTCCGGCCCGATGTTCAGCGGTTCGAGGCCGCTGAGCCGGCAGCGCGTGGGCCGGTCGGGGATCGGGCGGGGCGGCAGGTCGGCGACCGCGGCCGCGATCGCGGCCGTGAAATCGGGGCCGGTGCCGCAGCAGCAGCCGGCGATGTTCAGCAGCCCCTGCCGGGCGAGGTCGCCCAGCACGGCCGCCATCTGCGCGGGAGTCTCGTCGTAACCGCCCAGCTCGTTGGGCAGGCCGGCGTTGGGGTAGAAGGCGACGGGCAGGTCGGCGATCCGGGAAAGCTCCTGCAGGTAGGGGCGCAGCTCCTCCGCGCCCAGCGAGCAGTTCAGGCCGACGCAGAACGGCCGGGCGTGGCGGATCGAGTTCCAGAAAGCCTCGGTGGTCTGGCCGGAGAGGGTCCGGCCGCTCAGGTCGACGATGGAGCCGGAGACGAGGACCGGCAGCTCACGGCCGCGCTCGGCGAAAAGCTCCAGGATGGCCAGGATGGCGGCCTTGGCGTTCAGGGTGTCGAAGACCGTCTCGACGCCCAGGATGTCGACGCCGCCGTCGATCAGGCCGGCCGCCGCTTCCTGGTACGCAGCCTTCATCTGGTCGAAGGTCACCGCGCGCAGGCCGGGATCCTCGACGTCGGGCGAGATCGAGCAGGTCTTGCTGGTGGGCCCCAGGCCCCCGAGCACGAACCGCGGTCGGTCCGGGTTCTGGGCGGTGTACCGGTCGACGGCCGCGCGCGCCAGCCGGCCCGCGGCCAGGTTCATCTCGTAGACATGGTCCTGGGTCCGGTAGTCGGCCTGGCTGATGGCGGTCGCGCCAAAGGTGTTGGTAGTGATGATGTCGGCGCCCGCGGCGAGGTAGGCGAGATGGATCTCCCGGATAACGTCCGGCCTGGTCAAGCAGAGCACGTCGTTGTTGCCCTGCAGGTCGCACCGATGGTCGGCGAACCGGTCGCCCCGGAAATCCTTCTCGGTCAGGCCGTAGCCCTGGATCAACGAGCCCATGGCCCCGTCCAGGACGAGGATCCGCCTCGCGAGCTGCTCGGCAAGCAGCTCCCAGGTCTTCTTCTGGGGACGGTCGGCCATGGTATCTCTCCGGTTTTGCCCCGGCCGTAGTTGCCGGAGGCCGCGTTCATTATCGCATAACCGCGCTGGGGGCGGGGAGCTGAATTGCCAGGGGTCGGGCTCACGGCCGGCGAGGTGTCAACCCCGGTTAAAAGGTGCAAGAAAGATGCCTGAAAAATGCGATAATCTTTTTATCTTCAACGAGTTAGGGCTTGCGAAGCCTGACCGTTTGTAGTATATTTCCGGCCTCCCTCCCAGAACATTTTTTCTCTACCAGGATCTTCCTACACGGAGGTAAGTAGGATGC
>CAZAHC010000080.1:0-12471 GCA_964484595.1 uncultured Fibrobacteraceae bacterium
CGCAGAGTGACGAGGTCCAGACCGTCCACGGTCAGGCCATCGTTGTTGAACATGCGCTCGGGCAAGAAGACGGTTCGCGAGGGTGTGGCGGGCAGGTCCTGCAGGGCCCTGCGCACGTCAGCTCCAGCCAGCAGGCCGGCCACCGTCACCCTGGGGCCAAAGAACCGATTCGCCACCCCGATCACTTCCACCGGCACGGGCCCGACCGGCGCCAGCACGGGCAGCACTTCGCGCTGGAAGGCCAGCGCCGCAGCCTCGCCGGTGAGCAGGGTCACCTGCGCCAGAGAACCTCCCCCGGCCTCGCGTAAAGCCTGCAGTTCCTCCCGCCACTGGTGGGCCAGCCGGACCGTCAAGCCGATGCCGTTGTCCACCTGGGGAAAGTCGTCGTAGGAGTCGGGCGATGGCAGGGGTGCTTCGGCCAGCAGGTAGAACTCGTCGCTGAGATGAACGAAGGTCCGGCCGCTCTCATCCCGGACCCGCACCTGAAAGCCGGCGACCTGGTCGATTACCTGCCGGGCGATTTCCGGGGTGACCGGCTGCAGCGGGGTAAGTCCCTGGCGAAAATCCGTCAGGCCGACCGGTACGATGGCCAGCGAGGCGACTCCGGGCGCCAGGGCCAGCAGATCCCTGATGGTCTCGGTGAGAATCGGCCCGTCGTTCCAGCCCGGGCACAGTACCACCTGGGTGTGCAGGCGGATCCCCGCGGTGGCGAGTTCTCGCAAGGTGGGCAGCAGGTCGGTCGGGGATTTGCGGCCGAGCATCCGGGCGCGCACTTCTTCCCGCGTGGCATGGACCGAGACGAAAAGCGGCGAAAGCCTCTGCTGGATGACCCGGGCCAGCCCCCGCCGGCCCAGGCCGGTCAGCGTGACGTAGTTGCCGAAGAGGAAGCTGAGCCGGAAATCCTCGTCCTTGACGTAGATCTCCGGGCGCATCCCGGGCGGATTCTGGTCCACGAAGCAGAAGACGCACTTGCAGGCGCAACGCTTGAATTCCAGCGGTGCGAAGCAAGCGGTCACCGCAGGCAGAGCTTCGGGCGGCAGCGAGATGTCCAGCTTCTCGCCGCTGCGGCGTTGCACGCTCA
The DNA here is from genome assembly GCA_964484595.1 of uncultured Fibrobacteraceae bacterium. Classification (GTDB taxonomy): domain Bacteria; phylum Krumholzibacteriota; class Krumholzibacteriia; order LZORAL124-64-63; family LZORAL124-64-63; genus CAZAHC01. The sequence continues at coordinate 1,082 of CAZAHC010000080.1, forward strand.
GGACCATCTGCTCGCCAGCCGGGGCGTAGAAGTAGAAATCGAGGAGGTCGGTCACCGGCTGACCATCGACCGCGACCACGGCGTCGCCCTCTTGCCAGGAGTGGCAGGACCGGAATTCGCCGCCGAATGGTTTGGCCAGCCGTATCAATTTCCGCCCCCTGGTGAGGGAACCGCCCGGCGCCGCCGGGAGGCCGGTGCATGAAAAAGGGGTTGCGCCGGTGCAACCCCCTCTCCCGAGAACTGGTGGAGCGGGCAACGGGTCTCGAACCCGCGACCACCAGCTTGGGAAGCTGGTGCTCTACCAACTGAGCTATGCCCGCTCCGGAACGGAAAAGCTAACCTTTGGGGGAAGCTCCTGTCAAGCGGCGCCGGCCGCCTCGGCGACGATCGCGGCGATCGCGGCCTGGACCTCCGGATCCTCCGGAGCGCCCGTCGCCGCGGCTGGTTCGGCGCGAAACCAGGTTCGCTGCCGCTTGGCGTACTGGCGGGTGACGGTGACAATCCGCCGACCGAGCTCGGCGACGGGCAGGGTTCCCTGCAAGTGGGCCACGATCTCCCGGTAGCCGATGGACTGCAGTCCAGGGGCTTCCGGTCCGTAGCGGGCGAGAAGCCCCTCCGTTTCGGCGAGCCAGCCGGCGGCGAGCATGGCCTCGGTGCGTGCGGCCAGGCGCTGGTCCAGTTCGGGAACGGAACGCGTCAGGTAGACCGTCCGATAATCCAGATCGAGACAGGGTTGCAGTACTCGCTCCCGCCTAAGCTCGGTCCGGGTGCGCCCGAAAACGGCGAGGATCTCCAGGGCGCGCTGGCTGCGGTAACGGTCGTTGGGGTGGATTTCGTGCCAGCTTTCGGGATCGGCGGTCTGCAGGCGATCGCGGATTTCCCGGTCGGAAAGCTCGTCGAGCTCGGCCCGGACCCGGTCCGTGGCCCTGGCCCCGCCGGGCGGAAGTTCGAACAGGCCCTCGCGCAGGACGGCCAGGTAGAGGCCGGCGCCGCCGACAAGTACCGGCTGGTTGCCGCGCCGCCGGATCTCCTGGAAGGCGGCCGCAAAATCGTGCCTGAACCTGGCGGCCGAGTAGGTCTGGTCCGGGGGCACGAAGTCAACGAGGTGGTGGGGGCAGGCCGCCTTTTCCGCCGCGGTCGGCTGGGCGGTGCCGATGCGCAGGCCGTGGTAGATCTGGCGGCTGTCCAGCGATATCACCTCGATACCGAACTGGCCGGCCAGCGATACGATGAGCCCGGTCTTGCCGACGCCGGTGGGGCCGACCACGACCGGGCAGATGGGGGCCGGTACCCTAGCGGCGACCAAAGCGTTTTTCCAGCTCGGCGAGAGTTATCTCGACCAGGGTGGGGCGCCCGTGCGGGCAGGAGAGCGGCAGATCGGTGGCGAAGAGCTGATCGACCAGGTTCTGCATCTCGGCCACCGTGAGAACCTCGCCTGCCCGGACGGCTCCGTGGCAGGCGTAGCTGGCCAGCAGCTCCTGACGGCTCTCCTCGACCGCCTGCCCGCTGGCGGCCAGGTCGTCAAGGATATCCAGCAACAACTGCCCCTCCGCCCAGTTCTTCAGCGAAGCGGGGATCCCCTGCACGATCACCGACTGGCCCCCGAACGGCTGGATGGTGAAGCCGAGCCCGGCCAGCTGGTTGCGATGCCCATCGAAGGCCTGCAGCTGGGCGGCCGACAGCTCGAGATGCGCAGGAAACAAGAGCTGCTGCGTGGGGATCGTGTTGCCCGAGGCCAGCGCCGCGCTGGCCTCGTTGTAGAGGATTCGCTCGTGGCTGTTGTGCTGGTCGATCAGGACCAGACCGCCCCTGATCTGGGTAAGGATATAGGTACGGTGCAACTGCCAGAAGGGAGCCGAGCGCTGGTCTGCCGCGGCCAGAGTAGAAGCCCCGGTCCCAGCAAGAGCGGTCGCGGACGGGAAGAGATGGCCCTGATCGTCGTCCCCCCCCTCGGCCCCGGCAACCGGGGTCGCGGCGGGGCGATCGCCGAGGTGGCGGCGCAGGAAATCGGCCTCGGCTCGGGCCAGGCCCGTGCGGGCCTCGGTCCCTCCAGCAGCCGCGCTCTCGGCAGCGGCGGGAGAGGCTGCCAGGTCCTCGCCGGTGGTTACGACCAGGCCCAGACCGGTCTGGATGGACCGGCGGACCAGGGAGAAGATACGCCTTTCCAGCAGTAGCCTGACCTCGCTCTTGGCCGGGTGCACGTTGACGTCCACCTCCCCGGCTGGAATCTGAAGGAACAGGATGACGACCGGGAACCGGCCGGCCGGGATGACCTCGCGGTATGCCTGTCGGATCGCCTGGGACAGGGCGAGACTCTGCACCGAACGCCGGTTGACGTAGAGGAACTGCTGAGTGCGGTTGGCCCTGGTCCAGGTGGGGCGGGAAGCGAGACCGCTGACCATCAGCCCCCCCTCCTCCTTCTCGAAACGGGCCAGGTGCTCGGCTACCGAGGCGCCGAGGATGTCCCGGGCCCGGGCCGGCAGCGAGTCCACGGGCAGCAGATCGAGCAGTGTGTTCCCGTCCGCCCGCAGCTGCCAGCGAACTTCCGGATGCGCCAGCGCGAGGCGGCTGACCATATTGAGTACGGCTCGCTTCTCGGCGCCGGCGGTGGCCAGGTACTTGCGGCGTGCGGGAGTGTTGAAGAACAGGTCGCTAACGATAACGGTGGTACCCCGGTTGCGGGGCGCCGGCTCCTTCCGTTCCAGCTCGCCCCCGCAGAGGGCGATGAGACCGCCGGCGGTCTCGTCAGCGGTGCGGGAGATCATCTGGCAGCGGCTGACAGAGGCGATGCTGGCCAGGGCTTCCCCTCGGAACCCGAAGCTGCCGACCTGCATGATGTCCGCCGCCGAGGCGATCTTGGAGGTGGCGTGCCGGTCGAAAGCGAGCGGCAGCTCGTGGAAGGGAATGCCGTGACCGTCGTCCTCGACGGTGATGGTGGCCAGACCGCCGTCCTCGATGTCGATCTTCAGGTAGGCGGCTCCCGCATCCAGCCCGTTTTCGACCAGCTCCTTCACCACCGAGGCGGGGCGTTCGATCACCTCCCCGGCGGCGATCCGGTCTATCGTGGCGCTGTCCAGGAGTCGAATCGAATTGCGGGCGGTCGCAGCCATCGTCCCTTTCCGGGTTTGCCGGGAAAACCAAGGGTGGACAGACAAGATTAAACAGAGGCTCAGGCGGCGTCAATGGGAACGGGCGAGCGGGGTCAGGCGAGTGTGGCGAGGGTATCGGCGAGCAGCTGGTCGGGATCGTCGTGGCGGCCGGGGTAAACGTTACTGGCGGTTGCGATTTCCAGATTGCTGTTCCCGGTCAGCTGGCGAATGAGAGCGACCAGCCGCTTCTGCTGGCGAGGAATCGCCTGCACGTCTTCTGGCACCACGATCAGCACGGTGCCGTCCTCGTGACAGAGCAGGACGTCGGAGCTTCGCACGTTCGGGCCCAGCTGCCCCTGCAGCTCACGGGCGGCCTTCAGATCCCAACCCGGCGCCAGCGGGCGCAGGGCCGACAGGGCGAAGGTGGTGTGGTAGCGATCGCAACGATCCATCTCACGCCGCAGCACCTCGGTCAGGATCTGGTGCTGGGTCTGACTGATCGGCCCACCGGGCGCCGGTGGCACCCTCGGCTCGGCCTCGGCAAGGTCCGGTGGCGCCGGAGGCCGGGGTGAGGCGACCGTCGTTTCCGCGCTGGTCTCCGCTGGCCGGCAGGGGGGCAGCAGCAGGCAGGCCAGCCGCCGGACCAGCTCACCGTCGAAATCGGTGAAAACGGCCCCGTCCAGGGGATGCAGACGGGTCTTGCCCCAGAGCAGTAACCCTGGAGCCGGCGCGGGGGTGGCTGCCGGCACGGCCAGCAAGCAGGTCTCCTTGAGGTGGGGATCGGAGGAATCGGACAGGAGGGTGAGGCGCCAGCGCTGGTCGCCGACTTCGCCCATCAGGCGGCCGATCTGCCGCAACAGGGCCTCGTCCCCGATCGGCTCACCCCCACTCAGCCGGGCGAGGCCTCCGGTCACCTCGGTGACCAGGTAGACGCGCTGGGCCCCGGTTAGGCTACTCGCCGCGTCACAAACCCGCTGGGAAAGAGAAACCTCGCTTCCCTCCCCCGCGGTGACAACGTCGGCCAGAGCGACCGTCAGTTCGCTCAACCGTTTCAGCTGGTCCTGCTGGCCCGCCCGCCGGATCAGCTCCGAAACCCTCTTCTCGAGCAGGAAGAGAACCTCGCTGGAAACCGTGTGGAAGTGATGGGCTTCCGCGGCGCTGGCAAATACAGCGGTCAGAATCGCCAGCACGGGATCATGGCCCACCGGCAGGTAGAAGACGGTCTGGCCGCCGTCCTGGGCGGTCACCTCGTCGCTCTGGCGCACGACCAGCGGGGAACCGGTTTCCCGGACCTCGTGCCAGGCCTGGTTCTCGGTGGTCTCGTACCAGACCGCCGTCTCTCCGTCCTGGCGACCCTCGGCCACCAGCAAACTGCCGTCACGGCAAACGACAGCCAGGCTGCACCGGACGGCGGCCAGATCCAAGGCGAGGGCACCGGCCCAGGCGGAAAGCACGGTCGGCAGGTCCTCGGTATCGCCCAGGATCTCCTGCAGCTGGCGATCGGTTCGGTGGAAGACCTCGCTGGTGTGAGCTTCCTGGAGGCCCAGGAAGCGATGCAGGATGAGACCGATCCGCCGGGCCAGCCGCTCGATGGTGGCCAGGTCGTCTTTCCCGAGGTCGGGATCGCCCCGCGCGACGCTCACGTTGAGGACACCGAGCAACTGGTCTTCCCAGGTCAAGGGAGCGCAGATCGAAGCGGCGATGTCGGGCCGGTCCCGTCCTTCGCCGGTGAAGCCCTCCTGCCTACCTACGACCAGCTCGGAGCGGCGAGCCAGGGCGACCCGGCCCGCGATGCCTTCGCCCAGCTTGACCCGCGCCCGGTGCTGGACCGAATCGCTGAGGCCGTAAGCAAAGGCGATGAAAAGCTCCTGGGTGTTGTCATCCAGCAGCATGATCGAACCGCTGGTCGCCTGAACCGAGCGGGTGGCCAGCGACAGCAGCCACCGCAGCAGGGATTCCCGCTGCAACGCCTCCTCGATCCGGCTGAGGGTGCGGTTGACCGTCTCGGCTTCCCGCTCGAGCACCTCGAAGTGCCGGGGCCGTTCCGGGCCACGCTTTCGGCGGACGGTCTGGCCCGCCAGCAAGCGGCTGAAATCTTGACTGGACAGGGGTTTCAGACCGTGGGCCATCGCTTCGCCGGCCAGCTTCTCCGCGGGCAGGGAACCAACCGGAAAAACCGCGTATCCGCCGGCGTGCAGCGATTTGGGCCGCCAGTCCCCGGCAATGGGTAAACCCATCACCTCGGCGATGGCCGTGCCCAGGGCTTCCCGGGTAGGATCGACCACCCCAATGATTTCAGCATCGCCGCGGGACGAGAGCTCGGCCAGCAGGGCGACCTCTTCCTCGCCAGGCTGGACCAGCACGACCCGCCATCGCACGGAGTCAACCATGGATAGCAAGACCCTCCGCTTTTAAGAAAACCTCATCTGTGGGATCGGCCAGAAACGGGTCGGCTTGACAGTTGGGCGCAGCCCAAGACGGTTTCCATCGGTTTCGGGACCGCTGGCGATTGACGCAAATGGCTGGCAGGAAGAGAAACGGCCGAATTCCCGGGCGTGAGGAAACTGGCCAGGTTATTTGTCCTCAAGCAGTTGTTTGCGAATCTTGACGAGCCACATGAAGGCATCGACAGGGCTGATTCGCTCGAGATCCAGGTTCGACAGCGTTTCCAGAGCGTCCCGTTCGCCCGCCGAGAAAAGGCTCAGCTGCCGGCCCGGGCCACCCGGGCCGGGGACTCCGTCTCCGTCGGGGTCCGCCGCCCAGGAAGCTCCGCCGGGGCCGGGAAGCAGGTTGCGATCGCCCAGGGTGCGCTGATCCTCCGCCGCCAGGCTGGCGAGGATCCCCTCGGCCCGGCGCAGGACCGCTTCCGGGATCCCGGCCAGCCGGGCCACGTGGATGCCGTAGCTCTTGTCACTGCGCCCGGGACTCACGGTGTGCATGAAGATTATCTTCCCCTCCCAATCCTTCACCTCCAGGCGCAGGTTAACCAGGCCGGCCAGCTCGGATTCCAGCTCGGTCAGCTCGTGATAGTGGGTGGCGAAGACCGAGCGGGGACGGGGCCCCTCGGCGGTGTGCAGAAACTCGGTGATGGCCCAGGCCAGCGACAGCCCATCATAGGTGGAAGTGCCGCGGCCGATCTCGTCCAGGATCACCAGGCTGCGCCGGGACATCTGGTGCAGGATGTGGGCGGTCTCGCTCATCTCGCTGAAGAAGGTGGATTGGCCCCGCGCCAGGTTGTCGCTGGCGCCGACCCGGGTGAAGATCCGGTCGGCGATGCCGATGCGCGCGGCGGCGGCGGGAACGAAGGAGCCGGCCTGGGCCAGCAGGGTGATCAACGCCACCTGGCGCAGGTAGGTCGACTTGCCTCCCATGTTGGGACCGGTGATCAAGAGGATCTGGTTCCGGTCTCCGTCGAGGTGCGTGTCGTTGGGGATGAAGTCGTGTTCGAGTAACGATTCGACAACCGGGTGACGACCGCCGGTAATCTCCAGCTGCAGGGAGTCGTCGCACACGGGCCGGCAGTAGTCGCGCTGCTCGGCGATCTCGGCAAACGATAGCATCAGATCGATGGCGGCCACCAGGCGGGCCGCATCCTGGATGGCCGACAGGCGGTCGGCTACCGTGGCGAGAAGCTCCCGGTAGATCTCGCGCTCGAGTTCCTCCGCCCGCTCCTCCGCGGCGAGGATCTTGTTCTCCGCTTCTTTCAGTTCCCCAGTGTGAAAGCGAGTGGAATTGACGAGGGTTTGCTTGGGGACAAAATCGGCGGGCACCTTTTCGAGATGCTTGTTGGTGACCTCGAAGAAGTACCCGAAGACCTTGTTGTAACCAACCTTCAACGTCGGGATGCCGGTCCGCTCCCGCTGGGCCGCTTGCAGGTCGGCCAGGAATCCCTTGGTATCGCTGGCGATGTCCCTGCAGGTGTCCAGTTCCTCGTTGAAACCGGCCTGGATGTAACCGCCGGCCCGCACCCGGGCGGGCGGCTGCGGCGGTAAGGTGGCGAGAATCTTGCCCGCCAGGTCGGAAAGGTCGGGCAGGCGGCCGGCCCAGGTCGCCACCGGATGCCGCCTGCCGGCGCCCTGTCCCGCCGCCGCCAGCGCCCCGACCGCCACCAGGGCGTCGCCCAGCCGCCGCAGTTGCGCCGGACCGATCCGCCCGCCGGCTGCCCTGCCCGCCGTCCGCTCCAGGTCCCCCATACGCGCCAGAATCTCCCGCAGCGCCCGTCGCCAGGGGCGATCCTTGACCGCACCGGCGACCCCCTCGTGCCACCGGGCCAGGGTCTCCAGATCGGTCAGCGGGCCGGCCAATCTCCTTTCCAGCAGGCGGCGCCCCATGGGGGTGGCAGTGGCGTCCAGCTGAGAAACGAGGGTGCCCTCTCCCCTTTCGCCGGAAAAGGTGCGAAATACTTCCAGGTTGCGAAGGGTCTCCTCGTCCAGCAACAGGCGGCCAGCGCGCGCGCAGTAGCGCAGGCCCGTCACCTGGCTGGGACGTTTCAGGGTCAAGGAGCCGAGGTAGCGCAGCAGGGCGCCGGCGGCGCTGGTGGCGGCACTTCTCTCCTCTCCGCCGAGACCGAAGGGAGCCAGGTCGACGACCTGGAAGTGCTCGCGCAAGGTCTGGGCGGCGAACGAGGGATGAAACCAGGCGCTGCTGACCGAGGTGAACACGACGTCGGGTCGCGCTGTCCGCCAGGTGGCCAGCTGGTCGCCGTCACAATCCTCGCGCAGGATGGCTTCCCGGACCGGGTGGCGCTCGCAAAGGGCGGGCACCGAGACCGCTTCCTGGCCGCAACGGAAATCGCCGGTGGCCGCATCGAGCAGTGCCCAGCCCGCCGGCCCCTCCGGCCCCGGAGCGAAGGCGAGGCAATAGACTCCCGAAGCCCCGGCCACGAGTTCCGGAGCGGTGGCGGTCCCGGGGCTGATGATCTCGACGACCTCGCGCTTGACCAGACCCTTGGCCTGGGCTGGATCCTCGACCTGTTCGCAGATCGCGACCGTGAGCCCGGCGGCCAGCAGCTTGGCCAGGTACGAATCCAGGGCGTGATGGGGCACTCCCGCCAGGGGTATCGGATGGTCGCTTTGCCGATCGCGGGAGGTCAGGGCCACCCCGGTCACCCGGGACAGCAGCTCGGCGTCCTCGAAGAAGGTCTCGAAGAAGTCCCCCATGCGGAAGAGCAGCAGCGCGTCCGGGTGCTCCCCCTTGATCTTGAGATACTGGGCCAGCATCGGGGTGATCTTGGCGCGGCTCATGGCTTGCTCTCGACCACGATGACCTCGAGCCCGTGGGCCCGTTCCAGGCGCTGGGCGGCCGTGCGCGCCTGGGCGCGACTGATGAACTGACCGGTGCGCACCTTGTAAAGCAACCGCTCGTCCGGACCAGTTTCCTCTGCGATCCTCAGGTCGGGCAGGGTCTCCTGCCAGGAGGCAAGGAAGGTGAGGGCCCGGCCGCGGTCGGAAAAGGCGGCCAGCTGTAAGCAAAAACCAGCGGCTGTTCCTGCGGCAGGCTGGTCCGGGCCCGAGCCGGCCGAGGTTGGCGGCTCGGTCGGAATCCCGGGGCCGGGAGGTTCCTCGCGGCCGAGGACCTCTTGCACCCGAAGAGCGGCCAGCGATTGCGGGAAGTCGGTCAGGATGGTCGCCGCCAGAGACTCGGCCTCCTCCAGCCGACCGGCCCGCCGCAAACCTTCCCAGGTACCGGCCAGCAGGGACGGGAAGCGCCCGGCAAGCTCACCCTGGTCGCCCGAAGCGAAATACCGCAGGGCCAGGGCCACGTCACCCGACTCCAGGCCGGCTTGTCCCAGACAGTACCGGGCCCAGCAGAAGGCGGGATCGTCCCGCTTGACGGTGGCCCAGGCTTCGCGGCTCTGCTGTATTTGCTGCAAGCCTCGGTGAGCGAGTCCGGCCAGCAGGAAAACCTCCCCCGGGAGGTCGGAGGAGCCGGCGGCGAGCAGATCGGCCAGGGGGGCCAGGGCTGCCTGGTAGCGACCGCGGGCATACTGGATTGCGGCGGCTTCCAAGGCGAGATGGACCTTTACCGCGGCGGGCATGTCGTTCAGCGTGGCCAGCTCGGCGATGAGCGCCAGCGCCTGTTCGGGATCGGTTTCGAGTTGCAGCCGCCAGAGTGCATCTTCGGGCCAGTTATCCGCATCACTCGAGCCGCCCAGGCCACTGGCCGCCTCCGCCGCCTCGGAGAACCTGGCCTGCCAGAAGAGCCGGGCAGTTTCGCTCTCGGATCCGCAGGCGGCCGCGGGCCGGAGGATCAACAGGACGAGTGCCGCCAGGAACAGCCGCGACCACCGCCGCTCCCAGGTCGAAGATCCCCGTGCGGTCCGGCGGCCCATGCAACTCCCCCTAGTTTTCGGCGCGGGCGAAGGTGTCGAAGCCGTGGCAGGCAGGACAGAACCAGTGCACGTCCGGGCGGAATTCTCCGCACGAGCGGCAGCGCCACCGAGTTCCGCCGGCGGCCGGCAGATGGAGGGTGCGCCAGAGGCGGCCCAGATCCGTCCCGGCCTGCTCTGCAGCCAGGATCTTCAGGAAGGGGGCCGCGGTGTCGGGAGTCAGACCCGGGTCGTCCGCCTTGCTGGTGAGCAGGTCGATGGCGTCTTCCCGCCTGCCCAGCTTCTCGTACAGCAGGGCCAGGGAAATCCACAGCGAGGCCGGCGCCGATTCGGCCTGGCAGGCTCGCTCTAGGATGGGCAGGGTGCGCGTGAAGTGACCGCTCTCGAGCAAGACCTCCTGCAGGGCCGGCAGGAAGACAGCCATCTCGGCCGGCGTATCCAGCAAACCGGCACCCGCGACCTCGAGCGCTTGCTCGGCGTCCCCGGCCTGAGCGGCGACCAGAGCCCTGATGAAGGTGGCCTTGGCGGCGGTGGGACCCTCGGCCGGAACGTCCCGGAGCAATCGCTTGGCCTCCCCGCCGGCACCGTCGCGGCAGCTCCGCAGGGCGCGGTCGGCCTGGAACAGAGCGAATTGCTGGCGGAAAACCGTGCCCTCGGTTTCGGGGCAGGACTTGCCCGCGCTGCGCAGAGCCCCGGCGGCCTCCTCCTCGTTCTGCAGCCCCAGCCACTGGGCGAAGCGAGCTCGCCAGTAACGGGGGGAGGTGGTGGCCAGGGACTTCAGGCTATCGAGCACCGACCGGGCCTCCAGCCAGCGCTGCATCACCAGCAGGTCCTCCGCCAGGGAAAGAGCGATGGACACCCTCTTCTCTCGCGGGATGTCCCGACGCGCGGTCAGGTTGCGGTGCAGGACCGCCGCCCGCTTGGCGTCGCCGGTCAGGCGAAGGAGGTTACCCAGCTGGAGGTAGGGATCGATGCCCCCGGGATCGACCTCGATGGCCTGCCGCAAGGCGGTGCGGGCTGCGGGCAGATCACCGGCCAGCCACAGCTCGAGGCCCTGGGTGTAGTGGTCCTCCGGCACCAAGGCACGGCGACGGCGGAACAGGAACCACAGGGCGATTGCCGCGCCCACGAGGACCAGCAGCCCGAAGAACCAGGGAATGAGCTCATTCAAGGTCGCTGCCCTCCATCTGTTCGTCCGCGCCCAGATCCTGCAGAGGCAAGGTCCGCAGCTGCGTGATCTCCTCGTCCTTGGCTCGGGCTTCGTTCCTGAGGCGGCGGATCTGGCTGTGGAACCTGAACTCGCGCACCGACGCGATCACGAAGTAGGTCGCGAAGCCGAGCAGGAAGGCGATGAGGATCACCCAGAAGATCTTGAGGTCCAGGTAATCCCGCCCGAAGAACTTGATATCCACGGTTTGCCCACTGTTGTCCAGGAAGAAGTATACGAGCACGAAGAGCAAAACGAGGAAAAGGAAAACTTTTACCACCCACACATCGATCACCTCGCAGCCAGGGGTTCGTCGGGTTCGGTCAGGATTTCCGCCTGGAAGGTAGTGTGCTCGCAACCGGTCACCCGCACCAGCACTTCCTGTCCGATTTTCAACGAGGGTCCAGCCAGGAGCACCTTGCGGTTGTTGGCGGTCCGTACCCGCCAGGTCCCGGCCGGCCGTCGCGCTTGGCCCTCCACCACGCCGCGCCAGGTCTGCCCCACCAAAGACCGGGACAGCCGTCGCCAGATGTCCGCCTGGGTATCCATCAACTCGGCCAGACGGCGCTTCTTCTCCGCCAGAGGAACGTCGTCCGCCAGCCGGGCCGCGGGCGTACCCGGCCGCGGCGAGTACTTGAACGAGAAAACCTGATCGTACTGTACCGCGGCCAGCACCTCAAGGGTATCCCGGAAGTCGGCCTCGTCCTCGCCGGGGAAGCCAACGATGAAATCGGAGGAAAAGGTGACCCGGGGAATGAGGTCCCGA
>CAZAHC010000081.1:0-12382 GCA_964484595.1 uncultured Fibrobacteraceae bacterium
CGGGCCGAGATCTCGGCCGCCTACCGCGAGGTTAAGGGGTTCCGCAAGCGCATCCAGGATATCGAGCGCGAGATCGGCGTCGGCTCTGAAGACCTGGGCGGGATCGGCGAGGAGATAAGGGCCGGCGAGGTACAGGTCTCCACTGCCCAGCGCGAGATGATCGAGGCCAACGTCCGGCTGGTCATCAGCATCGCCAAGCGGTACACGAACCGGGGCCTGGAATTCCTGGACCTGATCCAGGAGGGCAACTCCGGATTGATGCGCGCGGTGGAGAAGTTCGATTACCGCAAGGGCTACAAGTTCTCCACCTACGCCACCTGGTGGATCCGCCAGGCCATCACCCGGGCCATCGCCGACCAGGCCCGGACGATCCGGGTGCCCGTGCACATGATCGAGGCCATCAACAAGGTGAACCGGGCCTCCCGTCACCTGTTGCAGGAGCTCGGGCGGGACCCGACGCCGGAAGAAGTCGCCAAGTTCCTGGACATGCCCATGGAAAAGGTCCAGGGGGTCCTGAAGGCCAGCATGGAGCCGGTCTCCCTCGATCGCCCCATCGGCGAGGACGAGGACAGCAACCTGAGCGATTTCATCGAGGACGACAACGCTCCTTCGCCCTCCCGGGTCGCCGCGCACTCCATGCTGCGGGACCAGATGACCCGGGTGCTGAGCACCCTCTCGCGGCGGGAGGAGAAGGTGATCAGGTTGCGCTTCGGGCTAGGCGACGGGACCCCGCGCACCCTGGAAGAGGTGGGTACGATCTTCAAGGTGACCCGCGAGCGCGTGCGCCAGATCGAGGCCAAGGCGCTGCGCAAGCTGCGCCATCCCAGCCGGAGCCGGAAGCTGAAGGGCTACGGCGAGATGGTGTGACCGGCCGCGGAGCGCCGCCCCGGGCCGGTTGAGGGTTGACCCTGCCGCGCGGAATGGTTATCGTCCCGGCCTGGTTTTCGGGCCCATAGCTCAGTCGGTTAGAGCAGCCGGCTCATAACCGGCCGGTCCTAGGTTCGATCCCTAGTGGGCCCACCAGAGGAAAAAGTTTGGGCGATTAGCTCAGCTGGCTAGAGCGCTCGCCTCACACGCGAGAGGTCACTGGTTCAAGTCCAGTATCGCCCACCAGCTCACCGTTTGGAGGTGGCAACCCCTGGCAAGGGCGCCCCGGGGGGCGTCCTTTTCCGATTGTGGGGATGGATGTGGATCAGCAGGCCACGGTTCACTGGCTGACCGCCCTGGCGGGATTCGAGGCGGAACTCGAGGAGGCCAGGAACGCCGCCGGCCAGGCCGCCCGGCAGGACCGTGAGCAAGAGGGCCTCCTGCACCGGTACGAGACCGAGCTGACGGCCACCGTCGAGCGCAGCGGTGATCTGGCTCCTCAGCTGCGCGCCCTGGAGGGATCGGTCCAGGACCTGCAGGCCCAGATCGAGCGCAAGAAGCAGCAGCAGGACCTGATCCGGGACAACAAGGAGTACAAGGCCCTCACCGCGGAGATCGAAAACCTCTCCGGGCAGATCGACGCCCAGGAAACGGAGATCCTCACCCTGATCGAAAAGCGAGATGAAGCCGAGCGGGAAACCAAGCGCCAGCGCACCGAGCTGGAGCAGAAACGGCAGGAGATTTCCTCCCGCCGCCGGGAGCTGGCCGAGGTGCGGGCCGCCACCGAGGCTAGGCAAGAGGAGATCACCCGGGAAATCGCCACCTGCACCTCACAGCTCCATCCTGACATAACGGCCAGGCTGGAGCGGATGCGCACCCGGGTCCCGTTGCCGGTCGTCTGGCTGGACGAGGGGGCCTGCGGCGGCTGTTACGCCAGCTTTCCCACCCAGATCGCCCTGGAAATCGAAAAGGGGCGGTCGGTGGTACGCTGCCAGGCTTGCGGCAGGTACGTCGTCGCCAGGACCTGATTCCTTCTTCCTCACGGGAGCACGGCCGGGATATGACCGAATCCGCCTCACCGATGACTTTGCCCGACCTGTTGCGGGCCCTGGAGAAGAGCCGCGACCTGCGGGCCCTGGCCCGGGAGTGCGGATTGTCGGTGAGGGAGCTGCGTAGGCGCCTGGCCAGCTGGCGTCAGGAACTGGAGAGTGGGGCCACCCCCGCGAGCGCCGAGGCCAATCCCGGTGAGCCCGTCGCCGCGGACGAACCGTGGCCGGAACTTGCTGCCGCCGGCGATCTGCAAAAGAGTCCCCTGCCGGCCAAGGGCAGCCGGGTGCTCGAGATCTGGACCGACGGGGCCAGCCGGGGGAATCCCGGCCCCGCCGCCATCGGCATCGTGTTCGGGCAGAAGGACGGTCCCCTGCTCTGTTCCCACGCCGAGACCATCGGGCGCGCCACCAACAACGTCGCCGAGTACCGGGCGGTGGTCAGGGCCCTCGAGCTGTGTCGGGTCTGGAAGATCCAGCGGGTTATGCTCCGTCTGGACAGCGAGCTGATCGCCCGGCAGCTGACCGGCGCCTACCGCGTGAAGAGCCCCGACCTGCGCCCTCTCTTCCAGCAAGCGGTCTTCCTCTCCCGGGGCCTGAAATCCTTCCGGGTCCGGCACATCCCCCGGAGCGAGAACCAGCACGCCGATTTCCTGGCCGGCCGGGCTCTGCGCAAGCGATAGAACCTGTTCTGGCCATTTGCCACCTCCCGTCGCTTTTGGTGTGACAACCTCGGCGATCGGCTTTATCATTCACCTGGGGAAGTCGGGGAGACGGTCGCGGGCCCCCGTGAGGGTCCGAGGAAAGTCCGAGCTCCGCAGGGCAGGGTGCTGGGTAACCCCCAGTGGGAGTGATCCCAAGGAAAGTGCCACAGAAAACATACCGCCTGGACCCTCGGTCCGGGTAAGGGTGAAAAGGTGAGGTAAGAGCTCACCGCGCCTCCTGGTGACAGGGGCGGCACGGTAAACCCCACCTGGAGCAAGACCAAATAGGGGAGGATGAAGCGGCCCGCTTCTCCCGACTCCCGGGTAGGTTGCTCGAGGTCGCCGGAAACGGCGATCCCAGATACATGACCGTCGCCGCATTGCGGCAACAGAACTCGGCTTACGACCGGCTTCCCTGGCCCGGATTGTTGCCCCCGCAATGATCCGGGCTCGCGTTGGCTGCGGCCTGCGTCCGGCTCCAGAGGTGGTGGGTAGTGCAGCTCAGAATGCCGTTTGACGCCGACGATTCCACGGCTCCCCGGTCGTCGGCCGCCGAGCCCACGCCCGCACCGGCGGGGGTGTTCTCGGGGCGGCCTTGGCGCCGGGTCCCGCTGCCGCCGGCCGAGGTCGTCGAGCGCCTCGGCCGGGACTTGCCCCTGGACGTCCCCGTCTCGGACCGGCTGCTGATGCTGCTTGCCAGCCGCGGCATCACCGCCCCCCCCCAGCTCGAGAGCTTCTTCTACCCCTCCCTGGGCCAGCTGACCGATCCCTTCCTCCTGGAGGAGATGGATCTGGCGGTGGACCGGGTGCTGAACGCCGTGCGCCGGGAGGAAAAGGTGGCCCTGCACGGGGATTTCGACGTGGACGGCATCACCGGCTGCGCCCTGCTGACCGAACTCTGCCTGGGCCTCAGGGTGGCCGGCCGGCGGATCGATCTGCAGCCGGCTTTCGTTCCCGACCGCTCCCGTGACGGTTACGGCGTCGCCGGCCGGATGGTCCGGCAGTGGGCCAAGCAGGGCGTCACGCTGCTGATCACCGTCGACACCGGGACCGCCGCCCACGAGGAGATCGCCCTGGCGCGGGAGAACGGGCTGGACGTGGTGGTCCTGGATCACCACCTCGGTCAGGGTCGTCCCGCCGCGGTGGCCCTCGTCAATCCCCAGCGCGCGGGCGCGAGTTACCCCGACGGGGATCTCTGCGGCGTCGCCGTCGCCTTCAAGCTCGCCCAGGCCCTGCGCCGGACCGAGCCCGACTGCCTGCCGCCGGCGTTCGAGGAGTCGGTCCTCGATCTCGTCTGCCTCGGCCTGGTCGCTGACCAGATGTCCCTGATCGGGGAGAACCGCATCCTGGTCCGCAAGGGGCTGGTGCGTTTCACCGAAAGGGAGTCGATCAGGCCCGGCCTGTTCGCTCTGCAGTCGGTGGCCGGACTGGATCGGGGGTTCCCTGTCACGGCCGCCGATCTGGCCTACCAGATCGCTCCCCGCCTCAACGCCTGCGGGCGGATCGGCCGGGTGGGGACGGCTCTGGATCTTCTGCTGACCACCGACCCCGCCGAGGCGATGGATCTCGCCCGGGAGGCGGACCGGACCAATCAGCTGCGGCGGCGGGCGGATCTGGCCCTCAAGGAGGAGGCGGTCAAGATGGCCGCTCCCTTCCTTGAAGCCGGCGACCTCGGTCTGGTCCTGGCCTCGCCGGACTGGCACAAGGGAGTGATCGGTATCGGGGCCGCCCGCCTGGTGGAGCTCTTCCAGCTGCCTGCGGTTTTGATCTCGATCGAGGGGGACCGGGCCCGCGGTTCGGTGCGCAGCGTGCCGGACATCGACGTCAAGGAGGTCCTGGATCGCTGCTCCGACCTCCTGATTCGCCACGGGGGGCACGCCCAGGCGGCCGGTTTCACGCTGCGGGCCGAGGACATCGACGCCTTCCGGGCCGCTTTTCTGGCCGCGCTGGCCGCCGGTCCCCGGCGGGGGCCCGCTCCGGCCGAGTACGACCTGGACTTGCCGCTGGCGGAGATGACCACCGCCGCCGTGGCCGAGCTGGTCAGCGAGCTGGGGCAGCTCGAGCCCTTCGGCGCCGGCAACCCCAAACCCGTCTTCCGCTGCTCCGGGCTGAAGCTGTTGCGGCCGCCCACGCCTCTCGGGGACGGCACCCACCTGCGCTTCGCCTTTCGCGACCCCGGCGGCTCCGCCCTGGCGGGCAAACCCGCCCTGGCGCGGGAGTTCGTCGCCTTCGGCTGCGGCGAGGCCTGGCGGCGCTGGCTGGCCGCCAATCCGGGGGTGGAGGACGATCTCCCTGAGCGCCGCTGGGACATCCTGTTCCAGCTGGGCCGCAGCACTTTTCGGCCGCGCTCCGGTGCCTACGATCCGGTCCAGCAGCTGCTGATCGATCTCAGACCGGCGGGGTGGGCATGAACCAGCAAGCGAATCAGCCCCCGGAGGTCGATCTGCAGGTGATGGTCACCGCCATCATCAAGAAGGTGGCCACCTACAACCCCCACGCGGACAACAACAAGCTCTGGCAGGCCTTCCGCCTGGCCAGCCGGGCGCACGACCGCCAGCTGCGCAAGAGCGGCGAGCCGTTTTTCGTGCACGGCCTGGCGGTGGCCGACACCCTGACCGACCTGCGCCTCGACGTCGATACCCTCGTGGCGGCCATGTTGCACGACGTCGTCGAGGACACCGAGATCGGCCTGGCCGAGATAACCCGGGAATTCGGGACCGATGTCGCCTCGATGGTGGACGGGGTCACCAAGATCAGCGAGCTGCCCAGCGTCAGCCTGGAGGCCCGGCGAGCCGAGAACTACCGCAAGCTGATCCTCTCCATCGCCCAGGATCCGCGGACCGTGCTGATCAAGCTGGCGGACCGGCTGCACAACATGCAGACCATCGAGTACCTGCCCCGCGATCGTCAGCTGGCCCTCGCCCAGGAGACGCTCGATGTCTACGCCCCGCTCGCCCACCGGTTCGGCATCGCCAAGATAAAGTGGGAGCTGGAGGATCGGGCCTTCAAGATCGTCAAGCCGGAGCGTTACTTCGAGATCGAGGGAGGCATCAAGCAGACCCGGGCCGAGCGGGAACGGCTGATCGAGGAGCTGCGGACGCCCCTGGCCGAGGCCCTCGCCAAGGCCGGGATCAAGGCCACCATCACGGGCCGGCCCAAGCATTTCCATTCGATCTACCGGAAGTTGCAGGAGCAGCAGATCAGCCTGGACCACGTCTTCGACCTGCTGGCCCTGCGGGTCCTCGTCGAGACGAAGGCGGATTGTTACCACGTGCTCGGGATCATTCACAGCCTCTTTCCGCCCCTGAGCGATCGGATCAAGGATTACGTCGCCCGGCCCAAGCCCAACATGTACCAGTCCCTGCACACCACGGTGCAGGTACCTGCGGGCAAGTACGTCGAGGTGCAGATTCGCACCCAGCAGATGCACGATCGCAGCGAGATCGGCATCGCGGCCCACTGGCGCTACAAGGAAGGCAAGCCGGACCAGACCGATTTCTCATCCCTGGTCCGCTGGCTGCGACAGATCATGGAATGGCAGGAGGACGTCACCGATCCGCGGGAGTTCATGGAGAGCTTGAAGATCGATTTCTTCCAGGACGAGGTTTTCGTGTTCAGCCCGCAGGGTGATCTGTTCCAGCTGCCCCGCGGCTCGACGCCGCTGGATTTCGCCTTCCGCATCCACTCCGAGGTCGGGTTGCACTGCGTCGGTGCCAAGGTGAACGACCGGATCGTCAGCCTGCGCACCCCCCTGGAGAACCGGGACAAGGTGGAGATCCTGACCGCCAAGAATGCCCATCCCAGCACTTCCTGGCTGCGGATCGTGCGCACCGGCCACGCCAAACACCACATCCGGCGCTGGATCAAGTCCACGCAGTTCCAGGAGAGCATCCGGCTCGGCCGCTCCCTGCTCGAGCGCGAGTTAGCCCGCCGGAAGCTCCGGTTGAGCTTCGATCGCGATCTGCTGGACGTGGCTCAGGATCTGGGCTACAGCGATCTGGACCGGCTGCTGGCCGCGGTCGGCAGCGGTGACATCCCCTTCCTGCGCGTGGTCAACAAGGTGGAGCCGAGGCCGGTCTCGCGGACCCAGAAGGTGGTTTCGGCCGGCAAGGATCTGTACGACACCATTCTGAACCGGCAACGCGAGGGCGTCCTGGTGGCGGGAATCGAAAACCTGATGATCAACTACGCCCGGTGCTGCCAGCCGATTCCCGGCGACGAGATCGTGGGGGTGATCACCCGCGGGCGGGGAGTCTCGGTGCACCGGCTCGGGTGTCCAAACCTGAACGATCCCCAGTTCAAGGATCGCCAGATCGAGGTTTCCTGGGATGCCCATCCCGACCAGACCTTCCTGGTGAAGATCCTGGTGACCGCTGCCGACCGCAAGAACCTGCTGGCCGAGATCGGGCAGGTCATCAGCGCCGAGGGAGTGAATATCCGCAGCGGCCAGTTCGCCGCCGAGCACGACGTGGCGATCGCCACCCTCCTGGTCGAGGTGCGAAACCTCAACAACCTGCAGAAGACATTGAAGGCCGTAAAGCAGATCCCCGGCGTGCAGAAGATCGAGCGGGACCAGGTGAGCTGAACTGTTCCCCGTCCGGGCCGGGGGGTGGCCGCGGCGGCGCGGCTGGCGGCAAGATGGCCGGAGGAGAAGCCATGAGATGCGTGATTCAGCGAGTCAGCTCCGCCTCGGTCCGCATCGCCGGCGAGACGACCGGCAGCATTGGCCCAGGTCTGGTCGTCCTGGTAGCCTTCGCCCCCTCTGACACCGAAAAGGAGCTGCTCTGGATGGCTCGCAAGATCCCCGAGCTGCGCCTTTTCGGCGACGACGAGGGGCGCATCAACGTCTCCCTGCGGAAGCAAGGGGGCGGCATCCTCCTGATCTCCCAGTTCACCCTTTACGGGGACTGTCGCAAGGGGAACCGGCCCAGCTTCGTCGGCTCGGCCCCGCCGGCGGCGGCCGAGGCCCTCTACCGGCAGTTCGGTCGGCTGCTGCGCGAGGAGTGGCCCGAGGTGGCCGAGGGCAGGTTCGGGGCGATGATGGACGTGGAGCTGGTCAATGCGGGTCCGGTGACGGTGATCCTCGACCGGGACAACCAGGAGAACGTTTCATGACCGTGACCCCGTTCGTGGACTGGCCTGCCGACCTGGTCCTGGTTCTGGCCTCGGCCTCGCCCCGTCGTGCCGAGCTGCTCCGGGTGGCGGGCATCCCGTTCGAGGTGGTGCCGGCGGCCGGCGCCGAACCGGCGCACGCCGCGCGGTTGAACCGGCAACGGCCCGCACCAGCCCGCTACGCCGAGGAGCTGGCCGAGGCCAAGGCGGCCGCGGTCGCCGCTAAGCTGCCCGGCCGGCTCGTCCTTGGCGCGGACACGGTCGTGATCCTGGACGGGGAGATCCTCGAGAAGCCGGCCGATTCCGACGAGGCGGCCCGGATCCTGACCAGGCTCTCCGGCCGGCGGCACCGCGTGATCACCGCCCTGGCCCTGCTCGGCGGCCCGGCCATCCCGCGGTGGGCCGGCCACGCGGAAACCGCGGTGGAGTTCCTGGACCTCTCGGCCGCGGCCATCGACCGCTACCTCGCCACCGGGGAGCCGTTCGACAAGGCGGGCGCCTACGGGATCCAGGGCTTCGGAGCGATGATGGTCCGCCGGGTCGAGGGTTGCTACTTCAACGTCATGGGCTTGCCGCTGGCCCTGCTGGGCGAGGCCCTGCGCTCGGTCCTCGGTGACCGGACCACCTGACCCCGGGTCAGCCAAGGAGAGGTGATCCTGATGGCGAACGAGCAAACGGCGATTCCCTTTCCGTTTCCCACCGTCTCGTACCGGGATGGGGCGGTGGTCCTGATCGATCAGACCCGGCTGCCCGACGCCTTCTCCTGGCGGGTCTGCCCCGACATTCCCTCTCTCTGCCGGGCCATCCGGGAGCTGGCGGTGCGAGGGGCGCCCGCGATCGGCATCGCGGCCGCCTACGGGCTGGTTCTCGCCTGGCAGAACGCCGCCGCCGGCGAGCGCGACAGCGCCACCGTCCTGGCCCAGCTCGAACAAGACAGCCGGGAGCTGACCGCCACCCGACCCACCGCAGTCAACCTCTTCTGGGCGGCCGAGCGGCTGGCTGGCCTCGCTCGCCGCGAGGTGGCCCGTGGCGGTGATCCCGAGGCCATCGGGACCGCGCTGGCCGCCGAAGCCGACCGGATCCTGGCCGAGGACATCGCCACCTGCCGGGCTCTGGGGGCCGCCGGGGCGGCGGAGCTGCCGGACGCGGCGACGGTGCTGACGCACTGTAATGCCGGGGGCCTGGCCACCGGCGGTTACGGGACGGCCCTCGGAGTGATCTATGCCGCTCAGGAAGCGGGCAAGCAGGTGCGCGTTTTTGCCGACGAGACCAGGCCCCTGCTCCAGGGAGCGCGGCTGACGGCCTGGGAACTGGCCGCGCGTGGGGTGGAGGTTACGCTCGTCTGCGACTCGGCGGCGGCCACCCTGCTGCGAGCGGGCGACATCGACGCCGTCATCACCGGCGCGGACCGGATCGCCCGCAACGGTGACACCGCCAACAAGATCGGCACCTACCCGCTGGCGGTGCTGGCCCGCGAACACGGAGTTCCGTTCTACGTGGCGGCCCCGGGTTCCACCTTCGATCCCGGCACCGCAGACGGTGACGGCATCGTGATCGAGGAGCGGGCCTCCGACGAGGTTCTCCGCTTCCGGGAGCAGGGGGCGGCTCCGCCGGGCGCGGCGGCGTTCAATCCCGCCTTCGACGTGACCCCTGCCCGGCTGATCACCGGCTTTATCACCGAAAAGGGCGTTCTGCGGCCACCCTTCGCCGAATCGCTGGCCCGGATTCTCCCCGCTTGACCTGGTTTTATCTGGCCCCGGGTTTCTTGACATACCGGGGCTTGTCTGCTAATTTACTTCTCCGGTTGTGGGTGCCGCCCGAGCGGCACTTTTGCTTGTCTGAAAAAGAGATACACCATCCCGCGCTGCGCCTGTGAGTCGCCGAAGGGTGGGGTTGTGTGCGTGGGTCTGTTCCTGGCGCGCGCGGCGGTTTTTCCAGTCTGTGGAGGCGGAGAGTTGAAAACCTATTCCATGAAGAAGGACGAGATCGAGAAGGATTGGCTTCTGATCGATGCGGCCGGCATTCCTCTCGGCCGGCTCGCCACGCGGGTCGCCACTTTCCTGCGCGGCAAGCACAAGCCAACCTTCAGCGCCCACCTGGACATGGGCGACAACGTGATCGTCATCAACGCCAGGGACGTCAAGCTGACCGGGCAGAAGCTGTACCAGAAGACCTACCTGCGCTACAGCGGGTACTTCGGCGGTCAGAAAGCGACCCCGCTCAAGAAATTGATGGAAAACCGTCCCGAGCGGGTTGTTATGCACGCGGTGCGGGGCATGCTGCCCAAGACCAGTCTCGGCCGGCGTCAGCTGACCCATCTGCGCGTCTACGCCGGCGCCGAGCATCCTCACGCACCCCAGCAACCCCGGACCGTGGAACTGACTTGACCCGATCGGGGCTCCGGCCCCGCGGGAAGATGGAGGTACGAACTTGGAGGAGCGTTACTACGCTACCGGTAGACGCAAGACGGCGGTGGCCCGGGTCTGGCTGAAGGCCGGCAAGGGGGCTTTCACCGTGAACGGCAGGGACGTCAGCGACTACTTCGGCGAGGCCCTGACCATGCAAGCCCTGATGCCCCTGGCCCACCTGAACGGGCTCGAGGAATTCGACGTCTGGGCCACGGTCAAGGGCGGCGGCATCTCGGGGCAGGCCGGCGCTTTCCGGCACGGTCTCGCCCGCGCCCTCGTAGTCGCCGACGAGGAGAACCGGAAACCGATGCGCAAGCGCGGCTTCCTGACCCGCGACGCCCGCATGGTCGAGCGCAAGAAGTACGGCCGCCCGGGGGCGCGCAAGAGGTTCCAGTTCTCCAAGCGCTAGCGCGCGATGGGTCGCCGGCGCCCTTGTCGCCGGCCCCGAAATACACACCCGGCCGGAGAAAGGGACGGGTGGCACCGTCAGGTGTTCGTCCCCTTCGTTGAACGCCGGGGAGGTTCAACCACTCGTTGTGAGGAGGCTGTCATGACGGAAGTAGGCTTGAAGGATTTGCTGGAGGCGGGGGTTCACTTCGGGCATCAGACCCGCAAGTGGGATCCCAAGATGAAACCGTACATCTTCATCGCGCGGGGCGGCATCTACATAATCGACCTCCAGAAGACCCTGAAGGCCCTCAACAAGGCCTCCGCTTTCTTGAAGGAGGGCGGGGCCAAGGGCGGTACCGTCCTGTTCGTCGGCACCAAGAAGCAGGCCAAGGTGGCCGTCAAGGAATACGCCCAGAAGTGCGGGATGCCGTACGTCACCGAGCGCTGGCTGGGCGGGATGCTCACCAACTTCCAGACCATCTTCAAGAGCGTGCAGAAGCTCGAGGATTTCGAGGCCATGATGGCCGACGGCCGGATGGAGCAGTTCTCCAAGAAGGAACAGCTGGAGATCAACCGGTCTTACGAGAAGCTCAATCGGAATCTCGGCGGCATCCGCAAGATGAAGGGGCTGCCCGACGCCCTGTTCGTCATCGACACGGCCGAGGAAGAGACCGCCGTGCGCGAGGCCAACAAGCTGGGGATTCCCATCATCGGGATCGTCGACACCAACTGCGATCCGGAGCTGATCCAGCATCCCATCCCAGGCAACGACGACGCCATCCGGGCCATCACGCTGTTTGCGCGCACGGTGGCCGGCGCCATCGAGGAGGGCCGGGCCGCCCGGGCCGAGGGGCGCGACGAGGAGGTCGAGATCCAGGAAACAGCCGCCGCCGAGGCGGAACCCGATGCTCCCACCGCCACTCTCAGCAGCGATGAGAGCACGGTCCCCGCCGAGAAGGAGGGCGCCGAGGAAGCCAAGGTTGTCCACCGGTCGGCCGGCGCCGCCGAATCCGAAACCGCCAAGGATACACCGACTGCCGAGGGAGAACAGGCCTAGGCCGCCACGAGGAGAATCAGAGCCCATGGGAATCACAGCCAAGATGGTCAAGGAACTGCGGGACGCCACCAACGCTGGCATGATGGACTGCAAGAAGGCTCTCGAGGAGTGCGACGGCGACATGGAGAAGGCCGTCGAGTTCCTGCGCAAGAAGGGCATCGCCTCGGCGGCAAAGAAGGAAGGCCGGCAGACGAGCCAGGGCATCATCGACGCCTACATCCATCCCGGCGGCCGGGTGGGGGTGCTGGTCGAGGTGGCCTGCGAGACCGATTTCGTCGCCCGCACCGAGGATTTCCAGGAGATGGTCCATAACATCGCCATGCACGTCGCCGCCGCCAGCCCTCTCGCTGTCAGACGGGAGGAAATCGACGAGGCCCTGGTGGAGAAGGAAAAGGAGATCTACCGGAGCCAGATGCAGAACGAGGGCAAGCCGGAGAACATCATTGACAAGATCGTCGCCGGCAAGATAGACAAGTATTACAGTGAGATCTGCCTCCTCGAGCAGAGCTATGTCAAGGATACAGACCTGACGGTGGCGGATTACCTGAAATCGGTGATCGGGAAACTCGGGGAGAACATGGTCATCAAACGTTTCGTGCGGTTCGAACTCGGCAACTGAGAAGGTTGCTAGGCCCGGGCCGCCGCCCGGGCCTTTTTTTTGATGTTCGCCACCCTTTCCAGCCGGGGTCGTCCTGCGTGCGGTTTTCCAGGATATTGCTGAAATTGAGCGGTGAGGCTCTGGCCGGTGAGGAAGGCCAGTTCGCGCATGGCCGCCTCACCGCCCTGGTCCAGGCCATT
>CAZAHC010000082.1:0-12372 GCA_964484595.1 uncultured Fibrobacteraceae bacterium
GGGGCCTAGGAGATGAAGTCACGGAGACGAAGACACATTCTTGGAGGCACAACCTTTATGTTTGACGAGGTTGCCCGGCCCCGTTACCTTCCCCGCGACCCGGCACGGGTTGCCGGACCGGTGACCAGGTTCACAGGACTTCGCCCTTCCCGGAGAACCATGGACCCGCCTCCGTCGGCCGCTTCTTCCGGCCCCCACCTCAGCGCCGGCCGCATCCTGCGGGCGATCCGGCGGGCGCTTCTCATTGGCGTCCTGCTGTACCTCTTCCTGTTCGCCATTTCCCTGCTGGGCGCGGCGTTCAAGCTGTTCGGCGCCGACTTCAGCAAGACCCTCATCGCCACGACCACCAACCCCGTCGTGGGGCTGATGATCGGCCTGCTGGCCACCTCGCTCATCCAGAGCTCCTCCAGCACGACCTCCATCGTGGTCGGCCTGGTGGCCGCCGACGCGCTGACCGTCCGGTGCGCCATCCCCATCGTCATGGGGGCCAACATGGGAACCACGGTGACCGCCGCCATCGTGGCCATGGCCTCCATGAACCGCCGCTCGGAGTTCACCCGGGCCTTCGCCGGCGCCACCATGCACGATTTCTTCAACCTGATATCGATCTGCATCCTCTTTCCCCTGGAGCAGGCCACTCGTTACCTGGAGCGGACGGCAACCTGGCTTTGCGGTTTCCTGGCCGGCTCCGAATCCCTGGAATTCCACAGCCCGGTCAAGGCGGCGGTCAAGCCGGCGGTCAAGGCGGTCGACCACCTCCTGGCCGGGAGCCTGTCCCTGCCCGAATGGCTGGCCGGCACGATCATGCTAATCACCGCGCTGGCCTGCATCTTCTTCGCCCTGGCCTTGCTCGTGAAGCAATTGCGCCGGCTGGTGATGCGCCGGGCGGAGGGAGCCTTGCACCGTTACATCGGCCGCAGCGGGCTGGTGGCCATGCTGCTCGGAATGGCCGTCACCGCCTCGGTGCAGAGCAGCTCGATTACCACCAGCTTGCTGATACCGATGATCGGGGCCGGCATCGTGCGCCTGGAGGCGGCCTTCGCCGTGACCCTGGGCGCCAACGTCGGCACGACGGTCACGGCCTTGCTGGCCTCGCTGGCCGGCAACCTGGCCGGCGTGACCGTGGCACTGGTGCACCTGCTGTTCAACCTTTCCGGCATCCTGATCATCTATCCCTTCCAGTCGATCCGGCGGATCCCGATCCGGATGGCCCGCATCCTGGCCATCCGCACGGCTCGACGGCGCATCTATGCGATTTTCTTCGTCCTGGGGATTTTCTTTGTGCTACCCTTCATCTTTGTCTTCGTGACCAAGGCGTTCTAGCGCCTACGGGAGGAAAAGATGCCAATCCGGTCGATCCTGGAGATATTCCGGAGCAATAACTGGAGCAGCGAGCTGGTCGAGCAGATCGGGGAGATGCTCGACCTGGCCGCCGAGATGTTCGGCTATGCTGTGGGCGTCATCGTTTACGGCGAACCCGACGAGGATCCGCAGGGCGAGATCTACGATCGGGACATCCGGATCAACGAGCTGCAGCGGGAAATCCGGCGGCGGGTCATCTCCCGCCTCTCGCTGAAGGATTCCCGCGGCGAGGTGCCCTCGGCCCTGATCTTCATGAACGCGGTCAAGGACGTCGAGCGAATCGGCGACTACATGAAGAACTTCCACGAGGTCAACTCGCTGATGTGCGACGTGCCCGACCGCAAGCTCTACCAGGAATACCTGGTCGGCCGCTCGCGGACGATCGAGGACCTGTTCGAGCGCACCATGCAGGCCTTCAGCGAGAGCGACGAGGAGAAGGCGCGGGACGTGATCGAACGCGCGCGCATCCTCGGCTCCGAGGCCGAAAAGGCCATCCGCGAGGTCACCCTGAGCAAGCTGGAGGTCTGCGACGCGGTCTGCCTGGTCCTCATCATGCGCTTCTACAAGCGGATCGCCGCCCACATGAGCAACATCGCCACCTCGGTGGTGATGCCGGTGGATCTGCTGGACTTCTACGATGAACCGGGGGCCTGAGCGACTACTCTGCCTCGACGCCTGCCGCGGCGCGACCATCGCCGCCATGCTCCTGGTCAATAACCCCGGCCGCTGGAGCGACCAGACCATCTTCTGGCCCCTGCGCCACGCCACCTGGAACGGCTGGACCCCCACCGACCTCGTCTTTCCCTTCTTCCTGTTCATCGTCGGCGTGGCGATGGTCTTCTCCTTCAACCGGCGGCGGGCCGAGGGCCACTCGCGGCGCGCGTTGCTCGGCCACGTGATGCGCCGGTCGGTGGTGCTCATCCTGCTCGGCCTGTTCCAGAACCGGTTTCCCTTCCTCGAGCGGGATCCGGCCGGGTTCCTGGCCGCGGCCGAGGCCGTCGGCACCGGCGGGTTGCTGCTGCGGCTGGGATTCGGGCTGGTCTTCGTCGTTGTGGTGGCCTTCATCCTCGGTGCCCGCCTCCGCCCGATCTGGCTGGCGCTGCTGGGCGCGGGGCTCCTGCTCGGAGGCGGCGGCCTGCTGCTGACCGGCCCGGGCGACTCCGCCTGGTTCTGGCGTCACCTGGCCGACTCGCGCCTGCTGGGCGTCCTGCCGCGGATCGGCCTCTGTTACCTGCTGGCGGCCGGGATCTTCCTGTGGCGCGGCACCGCCCGCGCTCTGCTGGTCTGGCTCGCGTTCCTGCTGGCCGGAGCGGCAGTCTGGATGCTGTACGTGCCGATCCCCGGCTTCGGCCGGCCGGACCTGAGCATCGGCCTGTGGACCCCCGGCGGTGACTACACCGGCGTCCTCGCCAACTGGAGCACCTATCTCGACACCCACCTGCTCGGGATCCGCAGCTACCATCACCTGCTCGACCCCCAGACCGGCCGCCTGCTGTGGGCCTTCGACCCGGAGAGCCTGGCCAGCACGCCGACGGCGGTGGCGACGGTGCTGATCGGCATCCTGGCCGGGATGTGGCTGCGCCGGGAGATCACGGCCCCGGTGGATCGCCTGCGGGGGTTGCTGCTGGGCGGGATCTGCCTGGCGGCGGGCGGCTACCTGATGAGCGACTGGCTCCCGATCAACAAGCGCCTGTGGACCAGCTCGTACGCCGTCCTGACCGGAGGCCTGGCCCTGCTGACCCTCGGTGGCTCGTATTACCTGCTGGAGATCCGCCGCTGGCGCCGCTGGGCCGCACCCCTGCTCTGGTACGGACGCAACCCGATCACGATCTTCCTCGCCTCCGGCCTGGTCGCCGTGATGATGACCCGTCTGCTGGTCCCGGACCAGGGGCCCGACGGGGCGAGCCGGCTGGTCTCGGTCCAGAGCTGGCTGTACGAGAACCTCTTCGCCTCCTGGGCGTGTCCCCGGAGCGCCTCGCTCTGGTTCGCGCTCGGGGTGGTCGTCATCTGGGCCCTGATCGCGGGGCTTCTGCACCGGCGGCGGATCTACCTTAAGATCTGAGCCGTCGTCAGCGCGTCAGGACGAGCTTCTTGCGCGCCGTCATATCCGGTCCCGCCACCTCGTAGAAGTAGACGCCCGAGGCCACCCGGCGGCCGTTCCGGTCGTGGCCGTTCCACTCCAAGGTGCGCGGCGAGGGAATCAGCTCGTTATCGGCCAGGGTGCGGACCAGCCGGCCGCGCAGGTCGTAGATCCTGAGCGAGATGGTCGGCGCCCCGTTCGGCACCACCTGGAACCGGATGCCGTTGTTCCGGCTCGGGTTGGCCGGGTTGGGGGCGACGGTCAGGCTCACTCGCGGCAAGCCCTCGATGTAGTCATCGCCAGCCACCGCGGTCGGATCGGCGATGGTGTAGTAGATCTTGTTCTGCCACTTCCAGCCGCTGGGCTCCTCGATCCGCGTCTCGAGCAGGAAATCGCGGAGGTTCTCGCAGAGATTCAGGTACTTCGGGTTGTTCTGGACGACGTCCGGCTCTCCCCACTGCGGCAGCAACAGGCTCGCCTGGCCCCAGCCCTGGCCGGTGCAGGTGAAGTTGCTGTCCTCGTAGGCGGGAATGACGGTGCCGTACTCGCTGCGCACCTGCGTCGCGTACATGTGATCGATCAGCTGATTCAGGGTGGCCAGGTAGCGGGGATCCTCGCTCTCGGCAACCAGATCGTCGAGCCCCTGCACGACGCCGATGTTCCCGTGCTGGCAGTGCATGTTGCTGTCGAAGAACTTGAGGCCGTGCTCGGTGATGATGGCCTGCTCGAGGAGGTAATCGCCCATCGTCTCGGCGAAGTCAAAGTAGGTCACGTCGCCCAGGATCCGGTAGGCCCGCAGGAACTGGGAGATCAAGCCGCTCACTCCGTTACCCCAGGCGGCGCTGATCTCCTGCGCGGCCATCATCGCGGTCACCGTGCCCTGGATGTAGGTCAGGCCGGCCACGGCGATTTCCTCGTAGGTCGGGTTGTGATTGGTGTCGTACTTCTCGAGGAAGAAATCGACGATGCCGCCCGCACCGGCACACCACTTGGGCGTGGTCAGGCCCTGCGGTCCGGAGCAGTTCCAGCTCAACGGCCACATCTTGCCGCCGGTGACCGGGTCGTCGACCGCCAGCTCGACCAGGGTGTTGGCGACCACGTTGCTCAGCGCGTTGCCCCATTCTCCCGCCTCGGTCCCCGGGTGCAGCCGGAAGATGCGCAAGCCGTTGAACCCGACGCCGGTCAGCCCCTCGACCAGCGACTGGTTGATGGGCGTGTGCATGCCGTGCTCGACCGAGATCCAGATCCCCTCGGCGAGCGGCAGCAGCTCGGCGCCGATCCAGAGCAGGGTCTGCTTGGCCGCTTCCAGGTATCCCCGGTCCGGGAGGATGGTGTGCGCGTCGGCGAGCATCGCCGCGATGAAGGAGCTGTTGTTATGCAAGTACCAGCGCTTGTCCTCGATCACGTCGTGCTTCAGCTTGTCGCCCTCGACGAGGTGCTTGCCGAACACCTCGATCGCCTCGCCCAGGACCCAGTCCATGGCGTAACCCATGTAGTCGGCGCAGAGCGGATCGAACTGGACCATCTGGTGGAAGAACATGGCGGTTCCCGAAACGCCCGTGGGGCCGATGGCGGCCTCGATGGGGTCGGGGTCGAGGGGGTCGGACCGGAGGTGTTCCTCCGACATCTCGGGCCCCAGCGCCTGCAGGCGGGCCGGATCGCAGGCGAAGGCCGGGGACAGGTTCATCACGGCGATGGCGAGCCCGAGCAAGCAGCCGGCGCCGACGGTACGAGATAAAATGGTGGATCCGGGTCGCATGGTTCACCCTCCTGCTGGGACCTTCGGATTCAGGGCGGCTCTTTTCCCGGGCGGATGTAGGGGATTTCCCCAGAGAGGGAACAAAGCGAGCCCGGCATTTTCACCAAGGCGGAGGGGGTCATGGGCCGTGCCCGGCCAAGAGCGTTGTCCAGTCAACAGATAGACGGGTACTTTTGCTGGCCTCCAAACAAAAGTTAAGGATCTGCAACTAAATGAGTTACCAATACGCCGGGAAATCTGGTATAATACCTGGGTCTGGTGGGTCTTTCCCGCCTGGAGCCCGATCCCAGGGGAAGAGGGCCGTACCCTCTTCCCCTGGGTTTATACCTGTTTAAAAGACGAAGCGGATGGAGGCCGTGATGCGGAAGCAACTCGTGGGCATTCTTGCACTCTCCTTGATCCTGACGGCGGGTTTCGGTGCTGGCACCGCCGCCGCCCGGGAAACACTTCCCTTGCTGGCAAACGCCACCGGCGAGGAACCCGAGGTCCGTCTTCTCGCCAGCTCGGAGGCGGGAATCACGCTCGAACTGGAACTGCCCTGCCTGGAGCGGCAGGAGATAGAGATGGAGGGCGCCAGCTACCAGCTGCTGTCGGTGCCCGGCGGCCGTTTCGAGGGCGAGCCGGGACAGGCCGCCCTGCCGGTGCTGACCAGGCTGGTGGCCATCCCCGCCCGGGCCGCCGTCCAGGTCCGGGTCACTGACCGGGTCGAGGAAACCTTCTCGGGTTTCCATCTGCTTCCGCAGCAGCCCGACGAAGACGAGGGCTTCCAGAAGGACGCCGCCTACTATTCCCGGGGCGGGCTGGGCAATACGGCGCCGGTGTCGGTCGGCGAGCCGGCCCTGATCCGCAACCTGCGCGTCGTGCCGGTGACGTTCCGTCCCGTCCAGTACGACCCCGCCGCGGGCAAGGTCGTCGTCGCCAGCCGGATGACCGTCGAGCTGTCCTTCACAGGCAGCGACGACACGAACGCCGCGCCGCCGGCCGCGCGAAAGATCCCGCGCTCCTTCGACAACATGTACCGCCAGGCCGTCGTGGGTTACGACCGCGGCGAGGCCGAGGTGGGACCGGGCTCATACCTGATCATCTGCCCGAACAACTCGACCGTCATCAGCTACCTGAACACCCTGCTGGACTGGCGCAAGCGCCAGGGCTACAACGTGGTGCTGGCCACCACTTCCCAGACCGGCACCTCGACCAGCAGCATCAAGAACTACATCCAGAACGCCTACAACACCTACGATCCGCCGCTGGAGTTCGTCGTCCTGGCCGGCGACGACGGCGGCAGTTACGACGTCAACACCTGGACCGAGAGCGTGTCCGGGTATTACGGGGAGGGGGATCACTACTACACGACCCTGGCCGGCGGGGATCAGCTCAGCGACATCCACCTCGGCCGGCTCTCCTTCCGGTCCACCAGCGAGCTCAATACGATCGTGAACAAGATCGTGAACTACGAGACCAATCCCTACATGTCCGATGTCGGCTGGTTCCGGCGGGCCTCCCTGACCGGCGACCCCAATCCGTCCGGGATGAGCTGCATCTACGTCAACCAGTGGGTCAAGAACCAGCTGCTGGACCTCGGCTACACCCAGGTCGACACCATCTGGAGCGGGAACTTCTCCAGCCTGATGGCCGGCGACCTGAACAATGGCCTCACGATCTTCACCTACCGCGGTTACTGGGGGATGAGCAACTTCACCACCAGCCACATCAATTCCTCGACGAACGGTCAGAAGCTGCCCTTCGCCGTGATCCTGACCTGTGACACCGGTTCCTTCAAGGACGACAACTCCTGCCGCTCGGAGGCCTTCCTGCGCCGCAGCGGGGGCGGCGGCATCGCGGCGATCGGCACGGCGACCCTCGGCACCCACACCCGTTATAACAACTGCATGTTCGCCGGCATTCTCGAGGGCGCGCTCAACATGGGCGACTTCCGGGTCGGGCCGGCTCTGACCCGGGGCAAGCTGGAGATGTACAACAACTACCAGCTCTCCCAGCCCAGCCGGGTGGAGACCTGGAGCGTCTGGAACAACCTGATGGGCGATCCGGCTACGGAAATCTGGACCGGCCAGCCCGCCAATCTCTACGTGGACCATCCCGGCACCGTGGCCGTGGGCGCCACCTCGGTGGCCCTGACCGTCACCACCACCGGCAGCGTGCCGGTGCCCGACGCCCAGGTCACCCTCTACAAGTCGGGCCAGATCCAGGTCACCGGTTACACGAACGAGAGCGGCCACGTCAACCTGCCCCTGGCGGGTCACACGTCCGGCAGCCTTCTGGTAACGGTCACCAAGCACAACTTCGATCCCTACCTGGGCAGCATCACGCTCGGATCGACCTCGGTCTTCCTGAGCGCTTCCGCCAGCTCGGTCGACGACGACGGCAGCGGCCAGAGCAGCGGCAACGGCGACGGCACGGTCAACCCGGGTGAGACGATCGAGCTGGGGGTCGATATCACGAACCTCGGCACCAGCACCGCGAGCGGCGTGACCGCCACCATCAGCTGCGATGATCCGCACGTGACCATCACCGACGGCAGCGACAGCTACGGCGACATCGGGCCGGGCGGAACCGCCGGCGGGAGCGGCGGCTACGTGTTCCGCCTGTCCGGCGGCGCCCCCGCCGACCACGTGGTGGAGTTCGACCTCCTGGCCGAGTCCGGCGCCAGCAGCTGGACCTGCCTGGTGCAGCTCTCGATCGGCGCGGGGGCCTTCACCGCCTACGGCGACTTCACGTTCGGCGGCCCGGGCCAGGGCCCTGATCCGGGCGAATCGGGCACGCTGAGCATCGAGCTGCACAACACCGGCAACATCGCCGTCAGCAGCGCGACCGCCACCCTGGTCAGCCAGTCACCCTGGGTCAACATCACCGATTCCGAGGGCAGCTACGGCTACATGGGTGTCGGCCAGGCGGGCGAGAACACAGGTGATCCCTTCGGCATCTCAGTCTCCACCGACTGCTTCGAGGGCCACCTGGCCACGTTCCTGATCCTCGTGGAGACGGCCGCCGGGGCCAGAAGCGCCGTCACCTTCCAGACCACCGTCGGCACGAAGTCCACCAACGACCCGGTCGGTCCGGATGCGTACGGCTACCATGCCTTCGACAACTCCGACACCTCCTACCCCCTGGCGCCCTCGTACAGCTGGGTGGAGATCGATCCGGATTACGGCGGCAGTGGATCGAGCTTCGGCCTGACCGGCGACAACGACGTGGCGACGATCAGCCTGCCGTTCACGTTCAGCTTCTACGGCCAATCGTTCGACCAGATCTCCGTCTGCACCAACGGCTGGCTGGCCATGGGTCGGACCTACCTCGTCAACTACCGCAACTGGTCGCTGCCCGACGCCGGCGGCCCGGACAACCTGGTGGCCGTTTTCTGGGACGACCTGTACCGGGTTTCCGGCTCGGACATCCTGTACTGGTACGACAGTTCCAATCACCGTTTCGTGATCGAGTGGAGCCGGATGCGCAACGACTACGGTAGCCAAACCGAGACCTTCGAGGCCATCCTCTACGATCCGGCCTACCACGAGACCGACACCGGGGACGGCCCGATTCTCATGCAGTACCTGACCGTCTACAACGTGGACGGCACGAACGGGTACGCGACGGTCGGCATCCAGAACCAGGACCACAGCGACGGCTTGCTGTACACCTACTGGAGCCAGTACGCCGCGGGCGCCGCCTCCCTGAGCACCGGCCGCGCCATCCTGTTCCAGCCGGTGACCGCGCTGGTCGTCAGCGATCAGCCGGACGACCTGCCGCGCCCGGCGCTGAACCTGGCCCAGAACCAGCCGAACCCGTTCAATCCGCGGACCGAGATCCGCTTCGACCTCCCGGTCAGCCAGCCGGTGACCCTGCGGATCTTCGACGTGGAGGGCAGGCTGGTGCGGACCCTGGCCGACGAGGTCCGCCCGGCGGGTCAGAACTCGTTCTTCTGGAGCGGGGACAACGATCGCGGGTCGCAGGTGGCCTCGGGGGTGTACTTCTACCGCCTGGACACGTTGGAGACGAGCCTCACCCGCAAGATGACGCTCTTGAAGTAGATGGTCGGAGAACGCCCTTGACCCGATTCTGACTGTATTCGGGGACGCGCCCCGACCACTCCCTGTGGTCGGGGCGCTCGACATCCGGGCCTCTTCGAGGTCAGGTGGTGAATATCCCCCTCATCTCCATTGCGTTCATGGCCAGCTCCACCACCCGCGCCGGGGGCAGCCGGTCGGTGTTGATCACCAGGTCGTAGTGGTGCGGGTCGTTGGCCTCGATGTGGAAAAGCTTGCGCAGGAACTCCAGTCGGGCCTCGTCGGCCTTCTTGATTATTTCGGTGGCCGTCGGCCGGTCGAGCTCGTCGTACCCCATCAGGTTCCGCACCCGTGTCTCGAGCGAGGCCGTGAGCAGCAGGCGCAGCGAGCACGAATCCTCGAGGATGATATTGGCCCCACGGCCGATGAACACCACCCCGCCGTGCGAGGCGAGCGTCTTGACCACCTTCACCAGCGTGACGTGATAGTTGTCTCGCAGGAAGATCCGCCGCTCGAGGACCCCCTTGATCCAGACCTCGATCTGGGACCGGACCCGCTCGTCGAGATGCTCGACCACCGCGCGCTCGAGGTTCTTGTCGCGGGCGATGTGATCGATCAGCGAGACCCCGTGGATCTCGAGATCGAGACGCTGGGCCAGACCTTCGGCCACCTCCCGGGCACCGCTGCCCAACTCGCGCGAGATGGTGATGATGGGACGCGGCTTGACCTCCTCGGGCTTCTCGGCCGTCTCCAGCAGCTCCCGGAAATGGTTCCAGTGGTGGATCTGCCTCTGGATGAGCTTCTCGATGGGAATTGTGGTCATGTCGGTCCCCCTCTCGACCGGCCGGGCGGGAAACCGCCCGAACTCCCCCGCAGGCCTACGCCCGGATTGTCCATGAATGGCCTACTGCGGCTGGACAAATGCCCGCCAGAACCAGCCTTCTCGGATCGGCTCGGTCAACGTACCTCTGCGGGTATGCCTCCCTCGCCGATCCTTGCGAGGTCGGGTCCTGGCGGGCATTTTCCTCACCCTCGCTACGGCCATTCATGAACAATCCGGGCTCATTCACAAGTTACGGCCGGCGGGGGAGATCGGCATCCGTGTCGATCGGGGCTTGTCAGCGGTTCTGGCGGCGATCCTCGCGGGTCTCGCGGCGGTCCTCGCGCAGCTCCTGCCTGTCCTCCTGCACCTCGCTCCAGCCGAGCTGGATCTCCTGCTCGGAAAGCGACAGGTACTCCTGGAGGAGCTGGTCCTGCTGGTCGTAAAGCGCGGTGGCGCCGGGGGCAGCCTCCACCTGGGCCTGGAGGTCGGCCAGCTCGGCGGCGATCTGCTGCTTGCGCTCGAGGATCTCGGCCAGGGAGGCCTGGTCGCGGACGTCGTCCTGCAGATCCTGACGGTCGTCCCGGCGGTCGCGGCGGTCGTCGTTCAGCCGGCGGGTGGCCCGGCAAGCGGCTGCCCCGTCACCCGCCGCGGCGGCCTGCCTGACCTGCCGGCGGTCCTGCCGGATCTCCCGGTTGTCGCTTCTCAGTTCCTGCCGGGACTGGCGGGTCTCGGCGCCTGCCTGCGCGACCTGGCGGGAGGTCTCGGCGAGATCCCGTTGCAGCTCGGTGGCGATGAGGTTGCGGACCTCGGTCAGCTCGGCCTGGGTGGCCCCGGAGGCGCGAAGCTGGTTCCAGCGCTGGACCAGGCCGGAAAGGCGGTTGATGTCGCCGCGGTCGTCGGCGACCCCGGCCCTGGCCTGGGCCAGACCCCGGCGATCCTGGCTGCGTTCCCGGGCGTTCTGGAGCGGCTGGGCCAGCGCTGCCTGGGCCATCACGAGGGTCCCGGCCATCAGGAGCGCGACGTAGAGCAATCTGCATCCCAATTTCATGATCGACCTCCGCGGTCTGGTGTTGTCCGTTTCAGCATTCGTCCCTGCCTGCCAGGGTGATGGCAAGGGGTGGGCCAGTGTGGGTTTATGGCGTAACAGCCAAATTGACAGGCGGTTACGCTGCCGGTGCGTGGGGCCAGCTCTCAAAAAAGTGTACCGGAGGGGTCACCTGTGTGTCCCGGGAGTTCGAAAAGGTGGTTTTTGCTGTTTTATCGGAAGTACACGTGTACTTTTTTGGCGTAACTCAAATAACTCCAAGATCATCCCCGACCCGCATAACAATAACGCAAAATCATTTCTGGCCCCCCCCATGTGGATTGGTGGTTGGATCCTTGCTGGGGCCAGTGATACTATCCCGGCGTGAACAGATTGACCGCCTTCATGATAGTCCGGAACGAGGAGCAGGCGCTCCCCGGTTGTCTGCGTTGCCTGGAGGGTGTGGTCGACGAGCTGGTCGTGCTGGACACGGGCAGCACCGACCGCACCCCCGAGATCCTCGCCGAGACCTCCGCTGGCGGCCGCTTCGCGCGCGTGCGCTGGCAGCGTCACCGGTTCGCCGGTTTCGGCAGCGCGCGACAGGTCTCGCTGGACCTGGTCGAGACCGAGTGGGCCCTCTGCATCGACCCGGACGAGACGCTCTCGGAGGCCTTGCGCCGGCGCCTGAAGGACCTGCTCGCCAGCGGCGAGATCGAGAAGCATAACGGCTGGCACCTGAACCGGGTGAACAGGGTATTCGACAGGGAGATGACGGGCTGCCGGCTGCGCGACCAGCACGTGCTGCGCCTCTTCCGGACCGGGCAGGTCCGGCTCACCGACTCGGCCGTTCACGAGGGGTTCATCCTCGCCGACGGCAGCACGACCGGCCTGCTGACCGAGCCGATGTACCACGACGCGATGACGAGCTGGCGGGAATACCTCAAGAAGGTCGACCAGTACACCTCGCTCGAGGTCGCGGCCAGCAACCGGCCCTTCAATCCCCTGCACCTGATCGTCACCGGCCCGCAGGTGATGCTGAAGCAGTACGTCCTGCGGGGCGGTTACCGGGACGGCTGGCCCGGCTTCGTCTGGTCGCTGACCTCGGCCTGGTCGGTGACCCTGCGCGATATCAAGCGCCTCAAGAAGGCGCTGGCCCGGGTTTTTCCTGAAAGGCCGTAGCGAGGGTGAGGAAAATGCCCGCCAGAACACGACCTCGCAAGGATCGGCGAGGGAGGCGTACCCGCAGAGGTACGTTGACCGAGCCGATCCGAGAAGACGGGTTCTGGCGGGCATTTGACCAGC
>CAZAHC010000083.1:0-12362 GCA_964484595.1 uncultured Fibrobacteraceae bacterium
ACTTGGACGGAGTGCAAAACTTCGCCAAGGGTTACTACCCCCAGTTGCGAAAGGAGGGGCTGATCATAGACGAGCGGTACAACGGCGGCGGCTGGGTGCCCGATTTCTTCATGGCCATCATGGGCCAGAAGCTGGCCAACATGTGGAAATCACGTTACGGCCAGGTTGCCCGCACCCCCGGCACCGCGTTCTTGGGCCACCTGGCGATGATCAGCAACGGGTACGCCGGCAGCGGCGGGGACTGCCTGCCGTACTACTTCAAGTTCTACGAGCTGGGTCCGGTGGTCGGCACCCGCACCTGGGGCGGCCTGGTCGGGATCCGGCGCTTCCTGGGCCTGATGGACGGCGGCGGAGTGACCGTTCCCGAGTTCGGCATCTACAGCCTGGAGGGTGAGTGGGTCGTCGAGAACTACGGCGTCGATCCCACGGTCCCGGTGGACAACCTGCCGCACGAGGTCATTGACGGGCGAGATCCCCAGCTGGAGAAGGCGGTCGAGGTTCTCCTGCACCAGATCGCGGAGGATCCGATCGAGGTGCCCGAACACGGTCGGTTCCCGCGAGACAAAACGAGATAAAAATGGTAAAATGCTGGCCGCTCGCGATCGGGTGAGCCGCTCCAGCCGCGACGGCGGGCCAGATCAACGAGCCCTTACGCACGTTTTTCTACCCCTGCCGCGCGTGGTGTCCCGGCGTAAGCCGGGCCCCGACAGCCGGCAGGGGTGGTTCCTTTTTGGGCCTAACGCGGCAAGTCCGGCCGCCCGGGCAGATCGACCGTCACGGAGAGGTCTCGTCCCCGCAGGACCACCTTCCCGTAGCGCCCCCGGTAATCCCGGAAAACCAGCCCGTTTGCACCCTGGTCGAGGACCTCGAGATAGGGATCGAGGTTGGCCTGGAGGTTCGCCCAGGCCGCGCGGGCCCGCTGGAGGTCGGGGTAGAGGACCACGATCAAGGTGCAGGAGTTGCCGTCCGCCGTCCGGTAGTCGGCCACGGCGCCGAAGACCTCGCCGCCCAGTTGCAGGACATCCCCCTCACCGAGAGTGAAGATCGGCTCGAGGGAGAAGCGCCCCCGGACCAGGCGTTGCGAGCCTGGGATCAGGTCCGCAACCGGCAGCCGGTCCCAGATCTCCGGCGGCGCGTCCGGCGGCTCCGATCCGACCTCCTGCGCCGCCAGCCAGGGCAGACAGGGCGCCAGTTCCTCGTCGCCGCTGAAGTTGTTCACCTGGAAGTACCGATCACCCTTGACAGCCAGCAGCTGGAAGAGGTTGACGGTGTGGCGGGCACCGAGGTCGGCGGCGGGGTTTTCCCGGCCGCACTTGGTCAGGTAGATGCCAAGGGCGGCAGCGGGGCAATCCATCCGGTAGATCTCCAGCTCGACGACCCGCTTGCCGGCGCCGAAGCGGCGGACGGTCAGCTCCTGGAAACCGAACTCGAAGAAGAGCTCGGCGCCGCCGTCGATGCGCCCGTACAGGCCGTGGCGATTGAAAGTCAACTCGGCCCCGGCTGCCGCCAGTTCGGGACAGGGCGCTGCCGGCGCCGTCTCCGCCGCCGCGACCGGGATCGCCAGCAGCAGCGACCCCAGCAACTCCGCCATCGCTTTCTTCATCGAACTCTCTCCGGTCAGGCGCTCACGTGAGCGATCTTCTCCGCATCGGCGACCCCGAGACCCAGCCTCTCGGCGTAGCGCAGGTACTCGGTGAACCGGGGATGCTCGTTGACATCCACCCCCATCTCCTTCCGCTTCTGGAGGATGAGGTCGTGGCACACCTTGTCCAGCGCGAAGGGATCGGTGGCGAGGAACAGCCGGTGGTAGTCGTAGGTGAAGCTGGCGTTGGCCCCCGGGCCGCCGTCGTACTGGCCGATCAGGCCGTCGGTGACGTTTAGCACCAGCTAGTCGCGCACGGGCGGGAAGGCGAGAACCTCGGTGCAGACGTCGAAGAACAGCGGCCGGTGCAGCCGGCCGGTGTTGGTCGTCGCCCCGTAGCCGATGTTCTTGGTCGCCATCGAGATGCCGTTGCCGGTGTTCTTGAACACGGGCACGTTGATGATCTTGGTCAGCTTCCGGGTGAGCAGCTTGCCGAACCGGGACTTCTTGCCGTTCTCGACGTGCTGGTTGAGGTAATCGACGTCCCTGGGGCCCTCGACATCCGCCCAGTAGTAGACGTCGTCGTCGAAATTGCCCGTACTGAGGTGAACCCCGTTCTCGTCGAGGAAGCCGCTGGTGTCGGCGTCTTCCTGGCCCCAGGCGGCATCGTCTATGATCTGCAGGGCCGCCAGGCCGACCCGGGGATAGTGCTCGGCGGTGAACCCGGCCTCGTTGAGCATGGACTCGAAACGATCCCAGATGATGATGTTCTCCGGCCTCGTCCCGCAGTGGACCAACCAGTCAATGATCGCCTCGACCACCTCGTGCCGGGTGCTGATCAGCCCGGCGCCGACCGGGTTGACCTTGATGCCGATCACGTCCTGCCGGTGGAAGAACAGGGCGTGGCTCTCGGCGGGGCCCTTGCCGGTCAAGGCGCGCAGGCCCCTCTCGAACATGGCCGCCACCACCGCCGCGTCGGGGCCGCCCTCGACGAGGGAGTTCTCGTCGTGGACCTCGATCACCCGGCCAGGAAAGGGCCCGGGCAGGGAGTGGGCGGTCCGCGGGATCGCGAGAGCGTCGGCCACGTTCGTCCGGGGCTTGGCCGGAGGCTCGGGCTGGGCCGCATCCTGCGCCCAGAGCCGCGGGGTGCCCAGCACGAGGCCGGCCCCGACCGCAGATCCCACCTTCAGGAACTCCCTCCGGTTCACCTCGAAGTAACAGGGCAGGGAACGGTAACGGCGACTGGCCATGCCGGACCTCCTGGTTGGTTCTGGCGCCAGCGGGGGATCAGCGGCTTGCCGGGGCATTATACCCAATATCAGGGCGGTCCTGGTAGCTAAAGAGCCCCCATCAATACCTCCTTCGTCGCGAGGCCGCGCGAAAGTGCAGCCGGCCACAGCAGGAGGAGGTATTGATGGGGGCTCTTAACCCGGGTAAACCGCAGTGGAAGTCCGATCCCGTCTGGAGTAAAGTCCCGGTGCCCGCGGCCACGGTCAACCAGCGGGCATATCCGAAAGGCACGCCATGACGCGGATTATCCTCCTCCGTCTCCCCCTCGTCCTGCTGCTGGTTCTCGCCAGCGGCGGCCCGGCGGCCTCCGAGAGCGTCGCCCCGGAGCCGGCCATCTCTCCACCCGCGCACACCTACTCGATCGTCGCCTGCGACCCGGTGACAGGCGAGATGGGCGTCGCGGTGCAATCCCACTGGTTCTCCGTCGGCAGCGTCGTCAGCTGGGCCGAGGCCGGCGTGGGCGCGGTCGCCACCCAGTCCCTGGTGAACGTCTCCTTCGGTCCGCTGGCCCTGCAGATGCTGAAGGCGGGATACCGCCCGGAAGAAGCCTTGCGCGGGCTGCTGGCGGCCGACGAGGGCGCCGCCCTGCGCCAGGTGGCCATCGTCGACGCTGAGGGCCGGGTCGCCGTTCACACCGGCGAGCGCTGCATCCCCGCCGCTGGCCACCAGGCCGGCGAGGGTTATTCCGTGCAGGCCAATCTGATGCTCCAGGAAACGGTCTGGCCCGCCATGGCCCGCGCCTTCGAGGAGGCGACGGGCGATCTGGCCGAGCGGATGATGCTCGCTCTCGAGGCCGCCGAGGCGGAGGGGGGCGACATCCGGGGCCGGCAGTCGGCGGCCATGCTGATCGTCGCCGCGGAGCCGACGGGCCAGCCCTGGCTCGATCGCAAGCTCGATCTCCGGGTGGAGGATTCCCCCAACCCCCTGCAGGAGCTGCGCCGCCTGCTGGGAATCCACCGGGCCTACCAGCACATGAACCGGGGCGAC
The DNA here is from genome assembly GCA_964484595.1 of uncultured Fibrobacteraceae bacterium. Lineage (GTDB taxonomy): Bacteria > Krumholzibacteriota > Krumholzibacteriia > LZORAL124-64-63 > LZORAL124-64-63 > CAZAHC01. Next base: position 3,860 of record CAZAHC010000083.1, read on the forward strand.
GAGGCCCTGGGCCGGGGAGAGATCGAGCTGGCCAGAACCGAGTACGCCGCCGCGGCCGACCTCTATCCGGAAAACGTGGAGATCCGTTTCTGGCAGGCGGTCACCCTGTGCAGCGCCGGCCTGCTGGAAGAGGCGCTGCCGGTCTTCGGCGCCGTGTTCATCGCTGATCCCGCCTGGCGAACCCTCACACCCCGGCTGTGCCAGGTGGGGTTGCTGGAGGTCACCGCGGCCGACCTCGAACGGATCCTGGCCGCGGCTCCCTAGGCTTCAAAGAAACCGCCGCAGCACCTTCCGGATCGTCAATCCCTGCACCAGGATCGAGAACAGCACCACCAGGTAGGTGCAGGTGACCAGGAGCTGCTTCTCCGGGATGGGGGGCAGGGAAAGGACGAGGGCAACCGAGATCCCCCCGCGCAGCCCGGCCCAGGTGAGGATACGGACCGCGCCGGGCGAGAACTCGCTCCAGCGCCGCAGCAGGCCGATCGGCACCGAGACGCTCACCAGGCGGGCCAGCAGCACGATCCCGATCACGATCAGGCCGGCCAGCAGGCTGGTGGCGTGGAAGGCGATGGCCAGGAACTCGATCCCGATCAGCAGGAACAGGATCGCATTGAGGATCTCGTCGATCAGCTCCCAGAATTTTTCCAGGTAGTCGGCCACCTCCTCGCTCATGGCGAAGGCGCGGCCGCGGTTGCCGATCAGCAGGCCGGCGCAGACCACGGCGATGGGTCCGGAGATGTGCAGCGCGAAGGCGATGCTGTAGCTGCCCATCACCAGGGCCAGGGAGATCAGGACCTCCACCTTGTAGTCGTCGATGCTGAGCATAAGGCGGTAGGCGAGAAAACCGGCCGCCAGCCCGAGCAGCGCCCCGCCGCCCGCCTCGCGCAGGAAGAAGAGGGCCAGGCCCGCGGCGTCGAAACCCTGCCCGGCCCCATTCCCGCCGTGGGCAACGTGCCCGGCGCCCGTCCCGAGCAGGGTCACCATGCCGGTGAAGACCACGACCGCGACGCCGTCGTTGAACAGCGATTCGCCGGCGATCTTGGCCTCGAGCGAGGGCGGGGCGTTGAGGGTCTTCAAGGTGCCCATCACCGCGATCGGGTCGGTCGGGGAGATGAGAGCCCCGAACACCAGGCAGGCCAGGAGCGACGCCTCCAGGCCCAGCAAGGTGAACAGACCCTTGCTCAGCAGACCCACCAGGCCCATCGAGATCAGCAGACCGCCGGTGGCCAGCGAGGCGATGGCCCACTTGCGCCGGGAGAAGAAGCTGAGGTCGACGTGCAGGGCACCGGCGAAGAGCAGGAAGCCGAGCATCCCGTGCATCAGTGCCTCGTTGAAGTCGATGTTGGCGAGGTACTCGCGCACCGCCGCGGCCACCCCCAGGCCGGGTACGAGCCGGTCCAGGATCACGACCGCCAGCGAGCTGACCAGGCCGATCAGCATCAGTCCCACCGCCGGCTCCAGGCGCAGGAACCGGTGGTTGAGGTATCCGAACAGGGCCGCCAGGGTCAGCAGCACCGCGACGATGTCGAACAGGTTCACCTCGCCTCCTCGCATCGGTGGCGATCAGGGGCAACTCGGCCCGGCTTCGCTGCCGGATTCTAGCGGCTCCGCTCCCCTCTGCAGAGGGAAAAGTGCGGGGAACAACCCTGGCTGCCGCCCGTAGTAGTCGGCTGGACGAACCTGGCGAGACCTCCAACCCAGAACTCGCGCCTGGACACCCCGCGTTCGTCCGGGCGCCCGGCCCCGTCGGATCGGCAGCCCGGCGGGGCCGCCCCGACAACCCCGACCGAGCCCTCGGCCTGCGAAACTGCGTTCGAACCTTTTGCCGGTGCGGATTGTCTATCGATATGGACCCTCGCCCTCAGGGAGATGAGTTAATGACGTCCCCCCGCCTTGATTCCCCCGGCCCCCTGTCCAGACCGCTACTCGCCACCCTCGCTGCGCGTTTTTCCCGCCGGTTGATTTTCGCGGGAATCGCCGCCGCCGTGCTGATGACGGGAATCCCCGGCGCCGCGGTCCAGGTCGACGAGAAGTGCGGCGACGGCCCCGCCGTCGAAACCGTCGCCTCGGTCCGCGCCCACCGGTTGACCGCGCCGGTGCGTCTGGACGGCGTCCTCGACGAGCCCGACTGGCAGAAACCCTCCGCCGCCCCCCTGATCCAGAACGAGCCGGACAACGGCTGCCCACCGCGCCTGCGAACCGACTGGTGGATCGGCTACGACGACGAGGCGCTCTACGTGGCCTCTCGCATGTTCGACTCCGCGCCCGACTCGATCCACACCCAGCTGGGACGGCGGGACGACTTTCCACCTTCCGACTTCTTCGTGCTGACGCTCGACACCTTCAACGACGACCGAAACGGCTACGGCTTCGCCGTCAACGCCGGCGGCGCCATCTTCGACGAGGTCCTCTACAACGACGGCTGGGACGATCCTTCCTGGGACGGCGTCTGGGATTACGGGGTGAGAATCGACGAGCTGGGCTGGGTGCTGGAGATGCGCATCCCCTTCTCCCAGCTGAACTTCCCTGACCAGGACGTGCAGGTCTGGGGCATCAACGTCAGCCGCCGCACGCACCGTCATCGCAGCCGGGACGAGCTCTTCCACCGCCCCCGGGGCGAGTCGGGCTACATCAGCCGCTGTCCTGACCTGGTGGGCATCGAGGGGATCGAGCCGGGCAACCGCCTCGAGGCCCTTGCCTACGGCGTCGGCCGGATGGAATTCCTGGAGTTCCTCGACGGCGATCCTTTCCAGGGCGGCGGCGATTACGAGGGCGACGTCGGGATGGACCTGCAGTGGGGTCTGTCCAGCAACCTGACCCTCAACGCCACCATCAACCCGGACTTCGGCCAGGTCGAGGTCGATCCCGCCGTCGTTAACCTGTCGGACTTCGAGACCTTCTTCGAGGAGCGCCGGCCGTTCTTCGTCGAGGACGCCAACATCTTCCGCTTCGGCCGGGAGGGCACCAACAACAACTGGAGCTTCAACTGGATGGACCCGATGCCCTTCTACAGCCGGCGGGTGGGTCGGGCGCCCCAGCTCGGCCAGGGGTATCACCTCGGCTATCCCGACTATTACTCCGTACCCGCGGCGACCACCATCCTCGGCGCGGGCAAGGTCAGCGGCAAGATCGGCAACTGGTCCGTCGGCTTCCTCGACGCCGTGACCGCCGAGGAAAAGGCCCGGCTGGAGCAGGACGGCCTGCGCTCCAACCAGATCGTCGAACCAATGACCAACTACAGCGCCCTGCGCCTGAAGTACGCGCGGCCGGACGGCAACCAGGGCCTCGGCTTCATGGGTACGCACACCCTGCGCGATCTCGATTTCTCGCTCTGTGCGGAGCACCTGGCCCGGAGCGCCACCTCGGCCGGGGTGGACGGCTGGCTCACCCTCGACGAGGACGAGGTCTGGGCGCTGAAGGGTTACTTCTCCGCCAGCCACGTCACCGGCGAACCGGCCGCCATCGAGGCTCTGCAGAGGTCCTCGCGACGTTACTACCAGCGTCCCGACGCCGACCATCTCGAGCTCGACTCCGCGGCCACCTCCCTGACCGGCTGGGCCAGCCGGGTGATGCTCAACAAGGAGTCGGGTAACTGGCGGTTGAACACCGCCCTGGGCGCCATCTCCCCCGGCTACGAGATCAACGACCTGGGCTTCAGCTCCCGGACCGACCGGATCAACTACCACTGCGCGGTGGGCTACCGCTGGCTCGAGCCGAACCGGACCTTCCGCAACCGCTACCTGGACTTCGCCACTTACCACACTTGGGACTTCGGAGGTAAGCGTGACAACTTCGGCTACGGCGTCTTCTACTGGCTCCAGTTCACGAACTACTGGGGCCTTGGCGGCAGCGTCTTCTACAACCCGGAGCGCACCAACCTTTGGGCGACGCGGGGCGGTCCCGCCATGCGGCGACCCTACTTCTACGAGGTGAACTTCAACGGCGACACCGACTGGCGAAAGGCCCTCTCGGCCAGCGCCCACGGCAGCTTCTGGGAAAACGGCGAGGGCTCGCACGGCTTCTACACGAGCCTCTTCCTCAACCTGCGCCCCGCCAGTACGCTGCGGTTCTCGCTGGGACCGGAGTACGCCGAAAGCCACATCAAGACCGAATGGTACTGGAACCAGGAGGATCCGACCGGCCAGTACGGCTACCGTTATCTCTTCAGCGACCTTGCTTACCGGGAGTTCAGCCTCACCAGCCGGTTCGACTTCACCTTCTCGCCCAGGTTATCGTTGCAGACCTACCTCCAGCCCCTGTTCGCCGCCGGCGATTACGACGGGCTGAAGGAGTTCACCGACTACGGTGGCTTCGGCTTCAACGTCCTCGGCGAGGACAACGGCTCGACGATTTCCTACGCGGATGGCGGTTACCTGATCGATCCGGACGGGGCCGGGCCGGCGGAGGAGTTCTTCCTGTTCGATCGCGACTTCAACTTCAAGTCGCTCAAGGTGAACCTCGTCCTGCGCTGGGAGTACCTGCCGGGGTCGACCTTCTTCTTCGTCTGGACCCAGGACCGGGTGAACCTGGACGACCCGGGAGACTTCAGCCTCGGCCGCGATCTCGATTCTCTGCTCCAGGCGCCGGGCGAGGACATCCTGCTGGTCAAGATGACCCACTGGCTCGACCTCTAGCCCCGACCGGTTCGCGGTAGCAAGGCCAGGTGGGCTGTGCTACCTTGGCGGCTGATCCGCGCCGGGCGCGCCATCACCACATCTTCGCGGCCGGGGACGGCCGGAACCTGCTGACCGCATCGTGAAAAACTCCATCGCCATCGTCTGCTTCCTCCTGTCCGGCTTCGCCGGGCTCGTCTACGAGGTGTGCTGGATCCGCCAGGCCTCGCTGATCTTCGGCTCGACGACCTTCGCTCTCAGCTCGATCCTGGCGATATTCTTCGCCGGCCTGGCCGGCGGCAGCTGGCTCTTCGGCCGGATCGCCCAGCGCCTGCAGCGCCCGCTGCGGCTGTACGCCGTCCTGGAGATCGCGCTGGCCGTCTTCGCCCTGGCCAGCCCGCTGGCCTTCGATCTCCTCGACGGTCTCTACGGTTCGATCTACCGCGCGCTGGCGGGCAGGACGGTCCTGCTGTTCGCCGCTCGCTTCGGCCTGGTGGCCGTGGTTCTGCTGCCACCGACCATCCTCATGGGCGGCACCCTGCCCCTGTTCTGCCGACAGTTCGTGGTCCAGCAGTCGCGGCTCTCCGGATCGATCGGTTTTCTCTACGGGGTCAACACGCTGGGCGCCGCCCTGGGCTGCCTGACGGCGGGGTTCTGGCTGCTGCCCGGCATCGGCGTTCTCGGGTCGATCCGCCTGGCGGCGGCGCTGAACGTGGCCTGCGGGGTTCTGGTCGGCTCGCTGCCGCTGGCGGTGACGGCCGCTCCTTGCGGACCGCCTCCCGTTGCCGCCCCGGCCGCCTCGCGCCGGCGACGGATCGTCGGTGGCCTTTTCTTTCTTACCGGCCTGGTGGCTCTCGGTGCCGAGGTGATCTGGACCCGGTTCCTGGCCCTGGTCGTGCGCAACAGCGTCCACACCTACACCATCACCCTGACCGTGGTGCTGACCGGTATCGTCCTGGGCAGTCTGCTGGCGGCCCGCCTGTTCGACCGGGTGGTGAACCGTGCCTTCTGGCTGGGCCTGCTGCTGGTCCTGTCCGGCCTGACGGTGATGGGCCTGATGACGCTGCCGTTCGAGCTGTGGCGCGGTCTGGGCCAGGGACCGGCGCCGTACCTGGTCCTGATGCTCCTGCCGGCGATCCTCTCCGGCGCCGCCTTCCCGCTGGCCAACCGCATGGTGCTTGACGATCCCGCCCTCTCGGCGGCCAGCGTCGGCCGCATGACCGCGCTCAACACCGTGGGGGGAATCGTCGGCTCGCTGCTGGTCGGATTCGCGGGCCTGCCGCTTCTGGGCCTGGCCGCCAGCCTGCGGCTGGTCACCGGGATCGGCCTGCTCGGGGGCTTGGCCGCCTGGCTACTGCTGGACCGGCGCCGGGGGCTGCCGGTCCACCTCACGCTCAGCGGGGCCTGCCTCGCCGCCTGGTTCGCCATTCCGGCGGTCCAGGGCACGCGGATCCCGGCCGATTTCCTGGCTCCCCGGGAACAGCTCGTCGATTTCTGGGAAGGCTACTCTTCCAACCTGGCCGTGCTGCGCAAGCAGGGTGCGCTCCAGCTGGAGATCGACCGCCTTTGGCAGGGCAAGGACACCAAGAATCACCAGATCATGGCGGCGCATATCCCGATGCTGGTGCATCCGGCCGCGCGCAACGTCCTGGTCGTCGGCGCGGGGACCGGCCAGACGGCGAGCCGGTTCCTCCTCTACGACATCGAGGGCCTCGACTGCGTCGACATCGAACCTGCCCTGTTTCCCTTCATCGCCCGGCACTTCGACGCCGACTGGATGGAAGACAGTCGCGTGCGGCTGATCCCGGACGACGGCCGCACCTTCCTCGCCCACGCCGAGACCCGGTATGATCTGATTTCCCTGGAAGTGGGCCAGCTCTTCCGGCCCGGGGTCGCCTCCTTCTACACCGAGGAGTTCTACCGGCGGACCGCCGACCGGCTGCAACCGGGCGGTATGGTGGCCCAGTTCGTGCCGCTGTCCTTCCTGGCGGTCGACGATTTCCGCCGCGTCATCTCCACCTTCCTCGCCGTGTTCCCCCGCAGCACGCTCTGGTACAACAGCGCCGAGCTGCTGCTGATCGGTTGCCAGGCGGACCAGAACTGCTTCGCCGCCCCGCGCCTGGGCCTTTTGCGGCGGCCGGGGCCGATCCGCCAGGATCTGGAGTTCAGCCAGTGGGGCGGGAAAGAGGTCTGGCTCAACCGGCCCGAGGCCTTCCTGGCGAGCCTGCTGTGCGGACCGGCTGAGCTGGCCGAGCTGGCCGCCGGGGCGAAAACCTTCCACGACGACCGGCCGGTGCTCGCCTACGCCACCAGCTCGGTGAAGGCCACGGACGATAACGAGATCGCCTCGGTCGACCTGCTGAACCGGCACCTGGCCCCGGTGGCGACCCTGGCCGCGGGCCTGCCCGACACCGCCCTCGCCAGCATCAGCGAGATCCGCCGGCAGAACCTCGCCACAATCCTGGCCGACATCTACCTGCGACAAGTGGTCGAGGCGCAGAGCGATCCCGGGCCGCAGCGGATGGTCAGGCTGCTCGGGGAGGCGCTCCGGCGGAACCCGGCTTACATCCTGGCGAACCGCATGCTGGCCGACGCCTTCAGTATGACTGGGCGCCTCGGTGAGGCCGAGGAGTACTACAACATCGCCCTGGGGCAGGAAGGGGACGACGCCCTGGTGAACCGGGGGCTGGCCTATGTCCTATTGCAGACGGGGCGGGCGGCGGAGGCGGTCCCGCACCTGCAGGTCGCGCTGGCCCGGTTCCCCGAGGACGGCGCCAGCCACAACTACCTCGGCGCGGCCCTGGCCCAGACCGGCGACCTGCCGGGAGCCATCCGTCACTTCGAGGCGGCGGTCCGCCTGCGCCCGGACGATCTGGACGCCCGCCGCAACCTGGTGCGTGCCCGGAGCGACCTGGCCGGACGGGCCGGGCCTTAGACCCTGTCTGGAAATCCTCTCCCCTCGCCACGCGCGCCTGGCGAGACGGGCACAATATCGGCCTCAGCGAACCCCTCATTTCACCAGGATCCCCTTCTTCACGATCCGCCTGCCGTTTGCCTCCAGGCAGAAGAAGTAGGCGCCGGTCGCCGCCGCGGCTCCTCGGTTGTCGCGGCCGTTCCAGAAGACGGCGTGGATGCCGGCGGGCCTGGATTCAGCGAGCAGGCTGCGCACGAGCCGACCCCGCAGGTCGTAGACCGACAGCTGCACCGGGCTGTCCGCCGGCAGTGAGAAGCTGATGCGGGTAGTGGGGTTGAACGGGTTGGGCACCGGATCCTCGAGACACAAGGTAAAACCAACATCCGGCACGTCGGCCAGGCCGCTCACTGCGCAGAGGGCGACGTTGTCGAAGTAGGGTGCAGGCGTCGGATCGGGTGGTGGCCCCCAGACCCAGACCCACTGCCAGGCTCCCAGGGCAATCTGGACGGTTCGACAATCAGGCAGCAGGTGTGCGGTGACGTTGAACTCGTGGTGGAAGTACTCCGGTCCACCGCTGTACAACTCCCCGTCGCCCTGCCATTCGGTCCAGCCCGTTTCCCCGGCAGGGTCGTTCGTGGACCGCACGTGCCACGTGTAATAGATGCCCGGCGCTGATCCTCCCCCGAGCTCGTGCCGGTACACGTCGAAGGCCAGGATCACCTGGTCGAACTCCTGCTCAGGCCAGGCGATTACCGGCGACCAGATCTCGTTTCGGAGCCAGTGACCCAGCCACGCCAGGCCACCAGTGTAATTCACGCACCAGCCGTCCGGGCCGTAGCACCAGATAGTACATGGGGTGCCGCCGGTGCCCGGGACGACGATGCCGTCGTCGATGAAGGCGAACTGGGGGGTGTCGTTCTGAGCGGCGGGATCCGGGTCGGCGTCGTCGAGCAACGGCCAGACCTTGGAAAAGTCG
>CAZAHC010000084.1:0-12146 GCA_964484595.1 uncultured Fibrobacteraceae bacterium
CGCCGACCTGCTGGAGGGCAGGCTGACCGCGAAGCAGCGGGAGCAGGCGCAGGAGCACCTGGCCGGCTGCCCCGCGTGTCGCGACCTGCTGGCGGCGGTGCGCCGGAACCGGGCGGTCCTTTCCGAGACCGAGGGCCGGGACTTGACGGCGGCGATCCTGGCCGCCACCACGGGCTCCGCCTGCGGTCGGGCCGAGGAGCTGCTCGGCGACCTGCCCGGCGGCGGGCTCGCCGGCCTGGACGAAAAGCTCCTGCGCGCCCACCTGGAGCACTGCGCGCAGTGCTCCGCTCTGGCCGAAACGCTCACCTGGCAGGATGCGGTCCTGCGTGAGATGGCCGAGCTGGATCCAGGCCCCGAGTTCACCGGCGCCGTCCTGGCCGCGACCAGCCGGATTCGCCGCCGGCTCCGGACCCGGGAGCTGGGCTGGTTCCAGCGCCTCGGCACCTGGTGGCGAGGGCAACTGGCACGTCCGCGGTTCACCCTCGAGGCTGCTTACGTCGGCACAATGCTGCTGATCGCGCTCTGCGGCACGCCCATCAGCCCGCTGAAGGAGGCACCGCCCCAGGCCCTGGAGATGGTCAAGGCGGGACCGGATCTCGTCGGCTCCGCTCTGGGCTCGCAGTGGCGGATCATCTCCGCCGAGGTGGCCGGCACCGGAGGTTGGATCTGGGACCGGACCGGGGGCAAGGTGGGCGCGGCGGCCGCGGGCCTGGGCGAGGAGATCCAGAGGCGCCGGCGCCGGACCGAACCCGCAGTGGCGCAGCTCGGCCGCCACGCCGGTGAGCTGGGGGACGCGCTGCTGGACCTGGACCTGGTCGCGGCCTCGCTGCGCCTGGATCAGATAGGTCCCGACCTGAAGGAGATCTGGCGCTGCTGGCGCGAGGAAACACCGTCCCGGCCTCCGGCCGGGCTGGAACCGGACCGGTCCGGGTCCTCGACGACGGACCCGGCGGAATCCGCACCATAAAACAGGCAACATTCGGCTGAGGAGCCGACTGACGACGAAGTGAAAAGGAGGCTGTCATGGACAGCACGTACGAAAACGAAGAGTACCGGTCCCAGGAGGGCTTGACCCCGTCCGCTCCAGGTGGGGGTGACCTCGCCGCCACCGCTCCCTCGGGTCCGCCCGACCAGGCCGCGGCAACTCCGAAGCCCGACCAGCGGAAGTTGCCCTACAAGTCGGCCGTCACCGCGAGTCTGCTGTCGATGTTCCCGGGTCTGGGCCAGATCTACCTCGGCCTCTACCGCCGCGGCTTCCTGAACATGGTGATCGTCGCCTGCACCATCACCGCCCTGGATGCCGCCAGGGGCAGCCTCGACATCCTGCTGGGTCTGTTCCTCGCCTTCTTCTGGCTGTATCAGATCATCGATGCCCACCGGCGAGCGGCGTATTACAACCAGGCCCTCGAGGGGATCGAGTCGGCGGAGGAACTGGAGGATTTCGACTGGAAGGACCGCGGCTCGCTATGGGGCGGACTCGTCCTGGTGGTCTTCAGCGTGATGTTCCTGCTGGAGACCAAGTTCGATGTCTCGATGGAGTGGGTCGAGGACTGGTGGCCGCTGGTGCCGCTGGGCCTGGGCTTGTACCTGATCGTTAAGTCGATCCAGAGCCGGCAGGACTGATCCATCCCGGATCCGTCATGAAGAGGCCCCGGGCGCTGGCCCGGGGCCTCGAATTATCTCCCTACCGCACCAGCACCAGACGGCGAGTCTGGTTCCAGCTTCCGATTTCCAGCCGGCAGAAGTAAACGCCGGACGGTACGTTCCGGCCGCGGGAATCCTGGCCGTGCCAGGTGGCGGCATGGCGCCCCTTCCGGTGGTGGGTGGGGCCGACCAGCTCGGTGATCCTCCGGCCCGAGGCGTCGTAGATGCGCAGGCATAGGACCGCCGGCCGGGAAAGCTCGTAGCCGATCACCGTGGTGGGGTTGAATGGATTGGGCGTGTTGGGGAGCAGGGTCGCCCGGAGCGGCCGGCTCACCGCGGGAGGCACCTCCACCACGTAGCCGTCGATGAGCTGGTGGGCGGCCCAGGCGTCGATCCGCCCGTAACCGAAGGTGTTGTTGGGTACCTCCGAGCCGGGGATACCGCCGCATTCCTGATCGGTGGTCAGGGGCACCGCGGAGAACCGGATGAAGTGCTCCAGCTCGTCCACCTCGCCCTGGTAGGTCGGGTTCGTGGTGACGAGCAGGGCCACCAGGCCGGCCACGTGCGGCCCGGCCATGCTGGTGCCGGAGTAGCTGCCGTATTCCCCGTCCGGCAAGCAGGAGTAGACGCCCAGGCCGGGAGCACAGATGTCCGGCTTGAGGCGGCCGCTGCCATCGACGGTCACCGGTCCCCGGCTGCTGAAGCCGGTGATCTCGTCGGTGTCCTTGGTGGCGCCCACCGAGAAGGCGGCGTCGTAGATGGCGGGGGGATGCTCGACGCTCTCGCACTCGTCGCCGGAGTTGCCGGTGCTGGCGACCACGACGATGCCGGCGGCGCGCACGTTCTCCAACACGACCCGCAGCTCGTTCGGATCGACGCACCCTTCCTCCACGGTGCAGACCCAGGAGTTGTTGATGGCGTCCGGGGCGAGGGCCGGGTCGGGATTCTCGTCGTTCAGATCGGTCGGGGCGACCATCCACTGCAGACACTCGGTGTAGGTGGCAGGGGTGCCGAAACCCTCGTCCATGCACCGGCAGCCGATCCAGCGCGCCTCGGGGGCGAGACCGATCTGGTTCACGCCGCCGTCGTCCCCGACCATGATACCCATGGTGTGGGTGCCGTGGCTGTGGTCGTCGCACGGCTCGGGCGAATCCGGACCACAGATGCCGCCCCCGCTGTGGATGGCGTCGTGCCAGTTGTGGTCGTGGGTCGCCGACATACCGTCCCAGCCTCGATACTGGTTGATCAGGGCGGGGTGATCCCAGTCGTAGCCGGTGTCGATCCCGCCGACAACGCCGTCCTGACCCCGGTTGCCCGCGGCCCAGACGTCGGGCCCGCCCACGAGGCTGATATTCCACTCGATGCCGTCACGCGACTTCCCGGACCGACCGGCGGGGATGGGGTCGGCCAGGCTCACCCGGGGGTTGGCGATGATCCGGGCCACCTGCGGCAGGCGCGCCGTGGCCTCGACCGTCGTGATGTCTCCGCGCACCCAGACCAGGTTGGCGATCCAGAAGCGCCGGTACTCGGCGCCGGTCCCGGCCAGGGCGTCCACGACCGCGGGCTGGGTCCGGTCGGCCACGGCGGTCAGCGTCTCGAACACGAAGCGTCCCTTGGCCAGCTTGGTCGGCAGGTCGGCCGCAGCCGAGAGGTCCGCCTGTTCGGCGAGGTAGACCAGGAACTCGGTCTGGCCGTCCCGGGAGCTCGCCAGTACGGACGGCGTGACCTTCTGCGGCCAGAAAGAAGCCAGGTCGGCGGCGCTCGCTGCGGCCGGGCCGACGAGGACCAGCAGGCAGAAGAGACCGCCGGTCAGGTGTCGAATCCGCTCGGGCATTCCTGATGACCTCCTCAAATCAGAATATACCGATCCTCTCGATGATCGCCCAACCCCCCCCTGCCTTGACCCTGATTATCCGGACCGGAGTCCCCGGCCGAAAAATGGCTCGATTCTGGTTCCTGGCAGCCGAAATACCTCTGCAGAACGATAGCCCGGCTGAATCTGGATCACAAGGTGGTCAAATCCCCGGGGGTGGGACCGTGACGTCCAGGAAACAGGACCAGGGAAACGACAGGGTTGTCCGAGACGCGATATCCGTTCTCGAGACTCCGGCCGCCGGCGAGGCCGGATCCCTGCCGGCGGATCGGGCCGCAGCCGCCCTGCCGCAGAGCGAGGTGCCCTATCGGGATCTCTTCGAGAAGCTGGGCCTCGCCGTGGCGGTCTACGAGGCGGTGGCCGACGGCGAGGACTTCGTCGTCCGGGATCTCAACCAGGCCGGCGAGCGCATCGAAAAGATAAATCGGGAGGACGTGGTGGGTCGCCGGGTCACCCAGGTGTTACCGGGGGTGAAGGAGTTCGGCCTCTTCGCGGTGTTCCAGCGGGTCTGGCGGACCGGCCAGGCGGAACACTTCCCGGTCGCGTTCTACCGGGACGACCGTATCGACGGCTGGCGGGACAACTTCGTCTACAAGCTTCCCGGCGGTGAAATCGTCGCGGTGTACCAGGATCGAACCGAGGGCAAGCGCCCCCAGGAGCGCCTAGAGAGGCTGAGCCGGCTCAAGGAGGACCTGCTGGTGCCGGGTCCTCTGGACCAGAAGATGAAGCGGATCACCGACGAGCTGGTCGAGGTGCTGGGCGCCGACTTCGCCCGGGTCTGGATAATCCGGGCCTGCGACCTCTGCGATACCGGCTGCCTGCACGCCGAGCAGACCGAGGGCCCCCACGTGTGTCGTCACCGGAGCCAGTGTCTCCACCTGGCCGCCAGCTCCGGGCGGTATACCCACACGGACGGGGAGGTGCACCGGCGGGTGCCGTTCGGATGTTACAAGATCGGGCGGGTGGCCGCGGCGGCGGACCCGGGATTCGTGACGAACGAGGTCACCCGCGATCCACGGGTTCACAACCAAGACTGGGCCAGGGAACTGGGCCTGGTTTCATTCGCCGGTTACCGGTTGCTCTCGACGGACGGGAAGCCGGTCGGTGTCCTGGCCCTCTTCAGCCGGGAAAAGCTCACGGGTCAGGATGAGTCCCTGCTGACCGCGATTGCCAACACGGCCTCGCCGGTTATCCAGACCGCTCTGAGCGAAGAGGCGCTGCGGACGAGTGAAAGGCGATACGCCGGGCTCTTCGAGGACTCTCCGGTTCCCATCTGGGAGTTGGACCTGTCCGCCGCCATCAACTCCCTCGGGTCCGGGGCGGACAGGAGCGAGGAGAGCTTCGAGTCTTACCTGTCCTCCCACCCGCAGATCCTGGAGGAAAGCGCCGATCTTTTCCGGATCGTCGACCTGAACCAGGCGCTGATCGAGCTGTTCGAGGCCCCGGACAAGGAGACAGTGAAAAGGGATATCTCGCGGTTCTTGACCCCCGAGGGGGTGCGAACCTTCGTCTCCTGCCTGGGGATGATCCTTTCCGGGCGACCTCTCGTCCAGCGAGACACGAGCGTCCGGACGGCGACCGGCAAGCGGCGGGAGGTCACCCTGCGCGTCGGCGTGCCGGCGGGAAGCGACGAGAGACCCAGCCGGGTCCTCGTGTCCCTGAGCGACATCACCGAGCGCAAGCGGGCTGAGGAGGAGCGCCAGCGGCTGGCGACCGCCATCGAGCAGGCCGCCGAGAGCATCGTGATCACCGATCGCAAGGGACTCATCCAGTACGTGAACCCTGCCTTCGAGAAGATTTCCGGGTACAGCCGCGCGGAGGCCGAGGGCAGAACCCCCCGCTTCCTCAAGAGCGGCAAGCACGGCCCGGAGTTCTACCACCAGATGTGGAGCAAGCTGACCGCGGGCGAGGTCTGGCAGGGTCGTCTGGTCAACCGGCACAAGGACGGGACGCGGTTCGAGGAGGAGGCCACCATCTCGCCGGTCCGGGATGCCAGCGGAGAGGTGACTCATTACGTCGCAGTGAAGCACGACCTGTCCCAGGTGACCAGGCTCGAATCGCAGCTGCGCCAGGCCCAGAAGATGGAGGCCATCGGCACCCTGGCCGGCGGCATCGCCCACGATTTCAACAACATCCTCTACGCCATCCTCGGCTACACGCAGCTGGCCATTGACGATGTCGAGGAGGATAGCAGCGTCCACGCCAGCCTCGCCGAGGTCCTCAGGGCGGGCGATCGGGCGTCGCAGCTCGTTCGCCAGATGCTCACCTTCAGCCGGCGCACCGAGCAGGAGCGGAGTCCGTTGCTGTTGGGGCCGGTGGTCAAGGAGGCCATGAAGCTCCTGCACGGGTCCTTGCCCGCGACAATCAGCATCAGCGAGCGGATCGACTCCGCTTGTGGGGAGGTGATGGCCGATCCCACCCAGATCCACCAGGTGATCATGAACCTCTGCACGAACGCTTTCCAGACGATGCGTGAAAAGGGCGGCACCCTGGAGGTGAACCTGTCCGAGGTGTCGATCTCCTCCGATCAGGAGATGTCCCGGCTGGATCTGGAGCGAGGACGCTACGCGAAGATCTCGGTCAGCGATACCGGCCCGGGGATCGACGCCGCGATCCTGGACCGCATCTTCGAGCCCTACTTCAGCACGCGGTCTCCCCAGGAGGGAACGGGCCTGGGCCTGGCCATCGTCCACGGCATCGTCAAGGACCACGGCGGCGGGATTGCCGTCGCCAGCGAGGTCGGCCAGGGTACGACCTTCACTGTTTACCTGCCCCTCTGCGCGACACCCGACAGGGTCTCCCGGGTGGGCGCGACCGAGGCCGAGGGGACAGGAGACGAGGGTCGGATTCTCCTGGTCGACGACGAGGAGATGGTCCGGAAAATGGGGAAAACGTCGCTGGAGCGCCTCGGCTTCGAGGTCACCGCGTGCGGAGACGGCGCCGAGGCCCTGGCTGCCTTCCGGAGCGCGCCCCGGCAATTCGATGCCGTGGTCACCGATCAGACCATGCCGGGGATCACCGGGATGGAAGTCGCCAAGGAGATGTTGAAGATCCGTCCGGATATCCCAGTCATCCTGACGACGGGATTCAGCGAAGTTACCGATGAAGAGCAAGTGCGGGCTGCCGGCATCGCCGGCTTCCTGCAGAAACCCGTGGACATCAGTAATCTCGCCGCCACCATCAGGCGGGCCAGGAGCCACGCCCCTGGGGGCGGCGACGGACAGGGTGATTGAAAGATGGCAAGGATTCTCGTGATCGACGACGACCCTCAGGTCCTCTCGATGCTGGTCGAGACTCTCCAGCGTGAGGGGTACGAGGTGGACGGTGCGGCCGACGGCCGGGTGGCCCTGCAGGCCTTGCGTGAAGAACCGGCGGATCTGGTCATCACCGACATCGTCATGCCGGAGATGGAGGGGATCGAGGTCATCCAGGAACTGCGCCGGAGTTTCCCGCAGGTGAAGGTGATCGCCATCTCCGGTGGGGGACGGGGCGATCCCCAGACCTACCTCCAACTGGCCGGGAAACTGGGAGCACAGAGCTGGTTCGTAAAGCCAGTGGACCGCCGGGAACTCCTGAAAACGGTGGGGGCGTTGCTGGGGGAAGGGGTCACCGTATAGCGACTGCCCGCCCGAAGAGCCCTGCTTGATGCCGGCCCCTGCCTCAGGGGCCGGTTTCCCATGACAGCCAGGAAACACCCCGGTATAGTCGAGCTGGGAAGGGAACGGTGCGCCGGCTGGCCAGGACGGATCACTGCCCGGAAGCCGGAGCCTCCCCTTGCCAGCCGGTCGAGGATGTCGTTCGCGAAGGAGATCCGGATGCAGGCGATGGTCCTGCCTGCCCAGGGTGAACCGCTGCAGGCGGTCGAGCTGCCGGATCCGGTGCCGGGACCGGGAGAGGTCCTGCTGAAGGTACACGCCTGCGGCGTCTGCCGGACCGACCTGCACATGGTCGACGGCGACCTGACCGAACCCGTTTTACCCCTGGTGCCGGGACACCAGATCGTCGGCACGGTGGTGGAGATGGGACCACGGACCACGCCCGGTTTTGCCGTCGGGGATCGGGTGGGAGTTCCCTGGCTGGGCGGTTGCTGCGGCACCTGCACCTTCTGCCGCACCGGCCGCGAGAACCTCTGCGACGAGGCGGTCTACACCGGCTACCAGAAGAACGGGGGTTTCGCGGAGCTGTGCGTCGTCGACGCCCGGTTCTGCTTCCCGATCCCCGCCGGGTATCCGGACCTGCAGGCGGCGCCCCTGCTGTGCGCGGGCCTGATCGGCTACCGGGCGTATCGGATGGCCCTCGACCAGCCGGGACCGGCGCCGAGGCTGGGCTTCTACGGGTTCGGGGCCGCCGCCCACATCCTGGCTCAGGTCGCCCGGCACGACGGGCGCGAGGTCTACGCGTTCACCCGGCCGGCCGACCGCAAGGGACAGGATTTCGCCCGCAAGCTGGGTGCGGTCTGGGCCGGATCATCGACGGAGCTGGCCCCCGTTCCGCTCGACGCGGCCATCATCTTCGCGCCGGCCGGGGAGCTGGTGCCGGCCGCCCTGCGGGCGGTGGCCAGGGGTGGCGTCGTGGTGTGCGCCGGCATCCACATGAGCCGGATTCCGGCGTTCGACTATGCCGATCTGTGGCAGGAGCGCGTCGTGCGCTCGGTCGCCAACCTCACCCGGCGCGACGGCGAGGAGTTCCTCGCCCTGGCGCCCGCGGTGCCGGTCCGCACCGAGGTCACCCCGTATCCCCTGGAACGGGCCAACGAGGCCCTGGACGATCTGCGGGCC
The DNA here is from genome assembly GCA_964484595.1 of uncultured Fibrobacteraceae bacterium. Classification (GTDB taxonomy): domain Bacteria; phylum Krumholzibacteriota; class Krumholzibacteriia; order LZORAL124-64-63; family LZORAL124-64-63; genus CAZAHC01. The sequence goes on from CAZAHC010000084.1 coordinate 8,296, forward strand.
GGTCGTTTCGAGGGCGCGGCGGTGGTGGTCGTGAGCTAGCCCGGATTATTCATGAATGGTCGTAGCGAGGGTGAGGAAAGTGCCTGCCAAGAACCGAGGAGGAGCTCTGATGTCGCACCTGAAACCCACCCTCCGCCGCCCGCGCGGCTGGCCGCTGACCTGCCTCCTCGCGGTGGCACTCCTGGTTCCAGCCTGCGGCGGCAGCGAGCCGACCGATCCCCCGCCCATCTCGGCCGAGCTTCAGGCCGAGCTGGAGACGTGGCTCGCCGGTAACGGCAGCCCGCCCGGGGATTACGTGGTCGATCTCTTCGCGCGGTGTGACGTCGTGATGCTGGGCGAGCACCACCGGCTCCGGCACGACCTGCTCCTCGTCCACGAGTTGATTCCTCGCCTCCACGCCGCAGGCGTACACGTGCTGGCCACCGAGTTCGCGCGGCGGGTGGACCAGGCCCTCGTCGACTCGCTGGTCATGGCGCCCGAGTGGCAGGAGGACCTGGGGCGGGAGGTCCTCTTCCGGGTGTTCATGCCCTGGGGCTTTCGCGAGTACCTGGAGGTGTTCGAGGTCGCCTGGCGGCTGAACCGGTCGCTGCCTGCGGGAACGTCGCCCTTCCGGGTGATCGGTGTCAACAACGTCCTCGACTACAGCCACTTCAGGTCCGAGGCCGACTGGAACGACCCGGAGGTCCGGAAGCTGGTCGAGGGCGACCAGACCGAGGCCGACTGGGCAGCTCCCGTCCTGGCCGCGGTGGAACAGGGCGAGAAAGTGCTCGCTCACTGCGGTATTCACCACGCCTTCACCGGTTTCCGCCAGCCACGGGTGCAGGACGGCGCCTTCACCGAGTTCGGCCGGGTGCGATTCGGTAACCACCTGCGCCGGGCGCTGGGGGAAAGGGTGGTCACCGTCTACCTGCATGCGCCCTGGAACACGGCCGCCGCTTACGATGCCCGTTTTGTGCACCCGGCGAGCGGCCGGCTCGACGCCTTCATGCTCGCCCGGGAGAGCGGGCCGTTCGCGGTGGGGTTCGACGTCGCCGGCTCGCCGCTGACCGAGCTGCCGATCGAGAACGCCGTGTACAGGCACGGCCACGACCCGTTCACCATCGCCACCTTCTGCGACGGCTGGATCTACACCAAACCCATAAGCGAGTACGAGCCCGTCACCTACCTCGAGGGCTGGATCAACGAGGGCAACCTGGAGCGGGCTCGCGCCGAGGCCATGAATCCGGGCTGGCGGGACTACACCGTGGCCGAGTTCACGGCGGGTTGCCGCAGCTACCTGCACGATTTTCGCCGTTTCTACGGCCACCTGCGCTAGCCGCGCCGAGGAGCGACCACATGAAGGTTGAGCGGGTGATCGCCTGTTGCGTGCTTGGTCTGGAGAGCCTCTTCCTGACCGCCCTGATCCTATCCCTTGACCACGAAGTCCAGGGGGTGGGTGACCTCCTCCGCGTTGAAAACTACCCAGCCATACTACTCTATGGGATCCCGCTCTGGGTGATGCTGATGGCGGTCTACTGGCCGCTGCAGGGCAGGAACTGGCCGCGACTGGGCGGCATCGTGGCGATCGAGGCAGCAGTTCTGGCCGGGTTCGTCTGGTGGTCCGGTTCCCAGGCCGTGACTCTGTCGGGACAGTTACTAAACCTTGCGGTTCTCTGGCTCCTGGCCGCCGGGGCTTTGCTCGCCGCCGCCGTTTTGGCCTTGCTGGTCGGCCGGATCGTTTCCATCCCGCATCGGAAGGCAGGTTGAAACCTTGGTCCGCAAGTCAGTTGAAGCCGTCGTTTTCGTCGCCCTGTTGCTGAGCGGAACGCTTTCCTCGCCCGCCCTCGGTGCCGAGGCCGGCCATCCGGTTCCGGATCTCAGCGCGGTCACCGGCCTGCTGGACGTTTTCGACGCGATAATGGCCAGGCACCCGGATTATGCCGCCGAGGCCGAGCGCCTCGAACGGCTGAGGGAGGCCGAGCGCCAGGCGGAGCTCCAGGCCAAGGTGGCGATCAACGAGTCGGACGAGGAGATCCAGCGCCGCATCGACGCCCTCTTCGCCATGTCCGCCTATCGGTTCTACTTCCTGAAGTTCCGGAACGTGACGCCGGATCTCCATCGCCGCATCCTGCAGGCCCTGCCCTATCAGGCGATCCGCAGTCCGGCCGACATCTCCCGGAACCTGCAGGAGCTGTGCCTGAACCTCGAGGCGATGCGGCCCTGGCTGGCCGATGTCGTCTCGAGGATCGATCTTCCTCGCTGCCGAGATCAGGCGTTGCCGTGGCTCCCGGAGGGGAAGTACGGCGTACCGGAGGTCTTTTTCCTCTACGACGGTAACGGCGACGCGTTCGCCTACCTCGGCGTGGTGATCTTCGATCTCTTCAGCCTCGTCCTGCGCAAAACCCCCAGCGACCGGCGGTTTGCCGACCTGGCCGGCGTCGACATCCAGCGCATCGAGCCGGTCCTGGCCCACGAGTTTCACCACGTCTTCGCCGCGCCGCTGCGGCGAGGTCGGGAATCGAAACCTCCGGACTGGCAGGGAGGGGTCAGGCAGTTCCTCGCCCAGCGAATGGTGAGCGAGGGAGTGGCGATGCGCTGCGACCTGGCCCCCGGGGTGCGCCGGGAAGTCATGGAGGACACGACCACGGTCGCCTACTGGATCGGCCAGCTGAACGAGAAGTTCGCCGGACTGGACTCGGGCGAGCTGGGCGAGGAGGAGTGGCAGGGGTGGTACGGCGAGACCTACCAGGATCTGGCGCGGGAACGTCTGCGGGAATTCCTGGCCCGCACGCGGCCGGCCGCGGATCTGGATTCCCTGGCTTGCCGCCACGCCACCGCACGCCCCAGCCTGGTCTACACCCTGGGCTGGTGGATGATCTCGCGCATTCTCGACTTGCCGGACGGTCACGTCAGGGTGATGAACCTGCTGTCCGCTCCGAGCGAGGTGTTCACCGTGTACAACGAGGCGGTGGACGGGGCCTCGCCGGAACTGCTGGTGACCTCGCCCTGACCGGGCCGCCAGGTCGCGGGTCACCCCGAAAAAAAGAGCGCCGTCACGATGTGGCGGCGCTCTCGCGGGAAAGGAAAGGGATCATCGCACCAGCGTGATCCGGCACCTTTCAACTCTTCCGCCGGCTTCTATCTGCACAGTGTACGTACCGCTGGCGGCCGCCTGGCCCTGCGCGTCGTCCCCTTCCCAGACCGCAACCCCGGGTCCGGCCGGCGCCGCGCCCTGCAGCAGGCTGCGGATCAGCCGTCCACGCAGGTCATAGATGCCCAGCTGCACCGGCCCGGGGTTGGGGACGACGTAGTGTAGCTCCACGCGCGGGTTGAACGGGTTCGGCCTGGCCTGCAGGCTCAGGATCCAGGGCCCCGGCGGGGGCACCTCGGTTTCGTCGAGCAGGTAGTCGCCCTCCGCGGTTCTCATCAGCAAGGAGTAGGTACGCGGCCAGGGTGCCGGTTCTGGATCCACCAGCACCGCCCGCACACCTTCGCTCGTGATGCTGATCTGCTCGAAGTCGCCCGCGGACCAGCGCCGGACAGGTGCGCCGCCGCCGGAACGGCGCTCGATGAGGAGATCGTCCACGGAGGTCCGATTCGTCTGGAAGATCAGCCGGACTTCACCGCCGGTGACCGTGGCTTCCAGCCTGCCGCTGGCCGCGGAGACCGGGATGTCCTCGTGGCGCAACCAGTTGACCACGAACTCGTTTCCGTTGCCGGGATCTCCGTCGCGGTCGAAGGCGGCGCCCTGACAGGTCAGGACCGCCTCGGCCGCGTTGGCCACCAGATCGTCCAGGTTCCCACCTGCCACCAGGGCCACCTGGTAGGTGATGGTGTGGTCGGGGGCCAGCTCGGGAAAAGGCCCGCTGCTG
>CAZAHC010000085.1:0-12115 GCA_964484595.1 uncultured Fibrobacteraceae bacterium
CCCCTCCTCGAGCTCCTGCAGGGCCCGGGCAATCTTGGCCTGGATCTCCCGCTGGACATCGGCCGCGGGCTGGACCGGAATCAGGATGTTGGCGAGCGTCAAGCTGTCGGGGGTGGCGGGCATGTCAGCCAGGTGTTCCTGGTAGTAGTCGGCGATCTCGTTCTCGAGGACCTCGACCTGGGGTCGGATGAAACGGCTGATCACGGCGCGCAGGTAGTGCTGGTCCCTCAGCTGCGTCGCCAGGCGGGAGCGGTAGTCTTCCAGGGTCATCCCACTGTTCAGCAGCTCCCGCTTCAGGTTGTCCTCCGAACCGAGATGCTGAACCAGCTCGTTTACCTTCTCTTCCACCCCTTGCTGGACGACCTCGTCCTCGACGCTGATCTCCTCCTGCTTGGCGGCGGCGATGATGAGCTTGGTCTCGATGAGGCGGGCGAGGATTTCCTCGCGGACCTCCGCCTCGGTCTCGGTTATCTCCCGGCCGGCGTACCGGGCCTCGATCACGTAGAGCTCCAACTCCCGCTCGAGGTCGCTCTGGAGGATCATCTCCTGGTCGACGATGGCCACGATCCGGTCGATCAACTGCGGCTCCGAACCGCCAGGGCTGACGGGGCCGACGGGATCCTGGCCGGCCGCCGGCACCGGCAGCAGGCAGCAGAGGATCAGGGCGGGCCCGCAGACCGCTGCCAGATCCCGGAAACGAGCGGAAGCAACCGACACGGTGGAGACTCCCTCCTGGACGGTTCGGCCCGGCGCCGGGTCCAGCCCCCGGCGCCGGTCAATCTCGCAACGGTCAGAGATCGGCCTCGGTGGCCTTGATCTCCTCCCAGGAACGCAAGGGGGCGAGCCGATCCTCGTACACGACCACCCCGAACTCGCCGGCCCACTCGGTCAGCAGCTCCCGCAGCGCCTCGTCCTGGCGACGCAGCTTGATCCGCTGGCCCAGCTCGTCCCGGACCTCGGCGAGTTCCTGCTGATACGGAGCCTGGATCTTGCCCAGGCGAACCACGGTCCACGTCCCTTCGACCTCGAAGGGCTCACTGACCTGACCGGGCTCGGCCAGGGCGAAAAGAGCGTCCTTGATGGGTCCGGCGTGGTAGGCGTAGATCATCTCCTGCTGACCTTCACGCTCCTTGTTGGCGTCGATGGTCTCGAACCGATTCAGGATCTCGGCCCAGTCGGCGCCCGCTTGCGCGGCCTCGTAGGCCTGGCCGGCAGTCTCGGCGTTCTCGCAGAAGACGATGAACCCGTCCCGCCCCTCCGGGACGAGGTACTCATGCTGGTGCTCGGCCCAGAAGGCGTCCAGGTCCTGGGGGCCGACGTAGGATTCAAACTGCACGAGATCGGTGTGCAGCTTGGAGACCATCATCTCCTCGGTCCGGCCCGCCACCTGGCTCCGGGCCCGCGGGTCCTCGAAGTACCCTTGTTCCCGGGCCTCGGCGAGGATCAGCTTGCGGTCGATGGTCTCGAGGATCTTCTGGCGCACGCCGCCGAGCAGCTCCGACTTCTTGGGCCGCTGGAAGGTGTTCATCTGGTCGAACTGTACCTTGTAATCGCCGACGGTGACGACGGTCAACTCGTCCTCCAGGCGAACCTGATAGAAGAACTGGTCCATGTCCTCCATCGGGATGTCGAGCGGCTTCAGCTGGGAGCGGTCGATTGGCTTGTTGGTTTCCGGATCGAGCATGACCTCGCCCTCGGGCAGGCCCTGGAAGATGGTCCAGAGACCGTCCTCGCTCATCTCGAACTCGTGCCGCTCACGACTCCCCTTGAGGAACTCCACCCGGGAGAGGTTGATCTGCTGCATGCGAATGCTGTTCAGGACCTTCTCCTTGATCGAATCCAGGGGCGGCACCCTCTCCTCCTCGAAGGCTTCGAGGCGGACCACCCAGTAGCCGTAAACGGTCTCGACGGGCCTGCTGACCTCGCCCTCCTTGAGGGCGAAAACCGCCTGCTCGAAGGTATCCTCCCAGCGACCCCAGGTTATCTTGACCTGGTAGTTGCCCTGGGGACTCATCTGGCCGTCGTGGTACTCGGCGGCCACGTCTTCCCACAGGCCGCCGTCGATGACGGCCTGGCGGGCCTTCAGGGCGTCCTCCTCGAAGTTGCAGATGATGAAGCTGCACACGAGAACCTCGCTCAGGTGCGAGTAGTACTCGGCCACCTGCTCCTCGGAGACGAAGTTGGCGGGGGCCTCGATCAGATCCTTGTGCAACAGCTGGCTCGCCTGGAATTCGAGCATCGCCTGCGCGGCGCCGGTGATCTGTTCCTCCTTGTCGAAGCCGAGCTGGACGGCCTTGGCCGCCATCAGCTCCTTGTTGATGATCACGTCGAGGAACGCCTTCTTGCCCTCCAGGGTGCCGGTATCCACTGGCACACCATCCTGGTCGCGAGGGAGTTCATTCACCTCCAGCTTGCCCAGTCTCTCTTCGTAATAAGAGACGGTCACATCACGATCCCCGACTGTGGCCAGCACGGTGTCGCCAGACTGCCGGCTGCAGCCGCCCAGGACCAGCGTCAGGCCGGCCAGAACGAGCAGGCCGGCCGGCAGAACGACCCTCGCGGCCCGGAGGGCCGGTCGGACTCCGACGGAAGAAACGGTTGCGAACATGACTGCTCCTTGGGAATACCGCCCCCCTCGACCGCGACCCGGCGGGCCCGCGCTCACCGACGACGCAACCGATCCAGCAGCGTCACGACGGTGGTCGCGGCCGCCAGCGCCTGTTCACGCTCGGCGGGGACCCTCATGATTAATTGATCGACAGCCTTGAACTCCAGGCCTTGCGGCCCCGATTCCATCAAACCCTGAATAATAGGGGTCGACGGCTCCTTTTCGCTAGCGAAAAAGAAATCGAGACCCCGGCGCGTGATATTGATCTCCTCGACCCCGTTGCGCCCGGCCAGCAGCCGGACCCGGTACACCGTCAGCAGGTTCTCGACGACTCCGGGCAGGGGCCCGTAGCGGTCCTTCAGCTCCTCGCCGAGCCGTTCACAGCCCTCGGGTTCACGGAGCCTCGCCAGGCGTCGGTAGAGATCCATCTTCTGCTCGGCGTCGCCGACGTACTGGTCGGGTAAAAAAGCGGGCAGGCGCAGATCGACCTTCACGTCCAGCGGTGCAACTCCTCCCTCCCCGCGGAGTTCCACCACGCTTTCCTCCAGCAGGCGGCAATAGAGATCGAACCCGATCGCCTCCATGTGCCCGTGCTGTTCCTCGCCGAGCAGGTTTCCGGCGCCCCTTATCTCCAGGTCCCGCATGGCTATGTGATAACCCGAGCCGAGGGCCTGGAACTCCTCCAGGGCGGCCAGCCGACGCCGCGCCTCGGGGGTGAGCTTCTCCCCCGGCGGCGTCAGCAGGTAGGCGAAGGCGCGGTGGCTGGAGCGACCCACCCGGCCTCGCAGCTGGTAGAGCTGCGCGAGCCCGAACCGATCGGCGCGGTCGATGACAATGGTGTTCACCCGCGGCATGTCCAGGCCTGATTCGATGATCGCCGTGGTCACCAGCACGTCGTACTCGTGGTCCAGGAAGGCGGTCATCACCCTCTCGAGCCGCTCCTCCTTCATCTGGCCGTGGGCGACGGCGATCCGCACGCCGGGCAGGAGATCCTGGATCAGGCCGGCGGTCTGCTCGATGGTCTCGACCCGGTTGTGAACGAAGAACACCTGGCCCCCGCGGTGCAGCTCCCGCCGGACGGCCTCGGTGATGATCTCCTCGTCGAAGGCGCCGAGCTCGGTGTGGATCGGCAGGCGGTCGCGAGGCGGGGTGTTGATCAGCGACATGTCCCGCGCCCCCATCAGGGACAGGTAGAGGGTGCGGGGGATCGGGGTGGCGCTCAGGGTCAGCACGTCCACCAGTCGACGCAGCTCCTTGATCCGCTCCTTGTGGCGCACGCCGAAGCGGTGCTCCTCGTCGACGATCAGCAGACCCAGATCCTGGAACCGCACGTCCCGCGACAGCAGGCGATGGGTGCCGATCAGGATGTCCACCTCGCCCGTCTTAGCCCGGGCCACGATCCGCTTCTGCTCCGCGGCCGGCCGGAAGCGGCTGAGGGTCTCGACTCGCACCGGGAAGGCCCGGAAGCGTTCGCTGAAGGTCTCGCCGTGCTGCGAGGCGAGAAGGGTGGTGGGACAGAGCAGGGCGACCTGCTTGCCCTCGGCCACCACCTTGAAGGCGGCCCGAATCGCCACCTCGGTCTTGCCGTAGCCGACGTCCCCGCAGACCAGGCGATCCATCGGTCGGGGCGCCTGCAGGTCCTGCTTGACCTCGGCGATGCAGGCGAGCTGGTCGGGAGTCTCCTCGTAGAGGAACGAGTCCGCGAGCGCCCGTTGCATGTTCGAGTCCGGGCCGAAGGCGTGGCCGGGCAAGGCCTGGCGGGCGGCGTACAGCTCGATCAGCTCCGCGGCCATGGCCCGGATCGCCTTCCGGGCCCGCTTGGTCACCCGGTGCCAGGAAGCGGAGCCCAGCCGGGCCAGCTCCGGGCGCGCCTCCCGGTCGGAGCTGTACCGCTCGACCTGGTCGATCTTCTCGACCGGAACGTAGACCTTTCCCCCCTCGGCGTACTCGATGAGCAGGCACTCCCGCTCGGCCCCCTCGACGGTGATCCGGCGCAACCCGCGGTAGACCCCGATCCCGTACTCCAGATGCACGACAAATTCCCCGGCCCGCAGGGGACGGGTATCCTTCACCACCCCGGCGCTCTGGTGACGGACCCGCACCGGCCGTCGGTAGCGCTCGAAGAACTCGTGGTCGGTGATGCAGGCGAGGCCCTGCTCCGACCAGATGAAGCCGCCGCTGAGCGAGCCGACTTGCGGCCGGGTGGCCGGGGGGCCGGCCTCGGTGGCGTCCAGCAGCTCGGCCAGCCGCGCCGCCTGGCCACGGTTGTCACACAGCAGCAGGACAGTCTCGCCGGCGGCTTCCCGCCGGCCCAGATCCTCCCGCAGGCGAACCAGATCGCCCCCCCGCAGATCCGGGCGCGAGGTGACGAACGAGGCGGCCGGCCCCGGCCGCTTGCCCAGCCAGTGACCGGTCTCGTCGCCGGCGATCCAGGAGCCGGCCACGAAGACGTTCTGCTGGCGAACGCGGGCCAGCTCCTCCGGGCCGGCCACCAGCTCGTCGGTGGCCGGCAGCAGCGGGTCGCGGCGCAGGCGCATTTCGCGCAGGCGGGGCAGCTCGCCGTCCAGCCGCTCGGACTGGACCGTCAGCCGGACCGGATCCAGCCAGAAGAGGGCGGCGTCGACGGGCAGGAAATCGGTCAGCAGGGCAACCGGTCCACAGAAGGGCAGGAAGGCCTCGAGCCCCTCGCCCGGCAGCTGTTCCTGCAGACGCTCCTCGAGGTCGTCGTACTCGTCCTGATCGATCTCCCCGCGGTTGAGGGCCCCCTCCGCCCTGGCCAGAGCCTCCAGCACGGCATCGTCGTCGAGAATGAGGTGGGTCACCGGGACGATCCGCAGCTCCTCGAAGCGGTCGCAAGACCGCTGGGTCTCGACGTCGAAGGCGCGCAGCGACACGATCTCGTCGCCGAAGAACTCGATGCGAAGGGGCAAACCGCCGGGGGCGTAAACATCCAGCAGGCCGCCGCGGCGCGCGTAATCGCCCACCCGCACCACCATGCCCGCCGGCCGGTAGCCCCGCCGGGCCAGCAGCAGGCCGAGTTCCTCCGGGTCCAGTTCCTGGCCCACCCGCAACTCGATGACCGCTGCCGCCAGCCGCGCCGGCGTGATGATCCGCTGGCGAATCCCGTAGAGCGAGGTGACCGCCAGGCGGGGCGCGCCGTCGGTCAACCAGGTCAGGCCGTGCAGGAACCCCCCCGTAACGGCCGGATCGGGGGATTTCCGGTCGAAGGCCAGCACCTCTTGCTGGGGCAGGTGCACGACCTCCTCCGGGCCCAGCCAGGCCTCGAGGTCGTCCGCCAGCTCCAGGGCGGACCGGCGATCGGGGGTGACCAGAAGGGAAGTCCGGCGACTCTGCCGGAACCAGGCGGCGAGCAGCAGCGAGACCGCCCCCCCCTGCAGACCGCTGAGCAGGGCGGGAACGTCGCCGGGCGCCTGGAGGGCGGACCCCACCCTCGCCACGGCGCCCTCGAGGAGAGCGGCGGGGAGATAACCTTCCAGCAGGCCGTCGGTACCCACGACTGGGGTAGAGGCTTCCATCAAAAATCGAGCGGGACCCGGCGCCGGCGAGATACCGGTAGCGGTCCCGGTGTTCAGAACGTGGCGTGTTTGGCGTTGAAGGGTGTGATTGCGCGCAACCGCTCGACGATTCGCGGCATCACCGCCAGAACGTAATCGATTTCCTCTTCCGTGCTGTACCGGCTCAGGGAGAAGCGAATCGAGCCGTGGGCGGAGGTGAAGGGGATGTCCATCGCCCTCAGCACGTGAGACGGCTCCAGGCTGCCTGAGGTGCAGGCCGAACCGCTGGAGGCGGCAATCTGCGCCCGGTCCATCAGCAGCAGGATACCCTCGCCCTCGATGAACTGGAAGCTGAGGTTGCTGGTGTTCGGCAACCGTTGGTCCCGGTGTCCGTTGCGCTGGCTGTCCGGAACCGCGGCCAGCAGGCCGTCCTCCAGCTTGTCCCGCAAGACGCGGACCCGACCGTTCTCCTCGGCGGCGAAACCTGCCGCCAGCTCGCAGGCGAGGCCGAAGCCGACGATGGCCGCCACGTTCTCGGTGCCGGCCCGGCGCCCCCGTTCCTGGTGACCGCCCACGATCAGGGGCCGTAGCTTGGTCCCCTTCCGCACGAAGAGCGCGCCGACCCCCTTGGGCGCGTGCAGCTTGTGGCCGGAGATGGAGAGCAGGTCGACGCAGGAGCGGCTCATGTCGAGCGGCAGCTTCCCGGCCGCCTGCACGGCGTCGACGTGGAAGACGGATCCCACCTCCTTGACGATCTCACCGATGGTCTCGGCGGCGAAGATCACCCCGGTCTCGTTGTTAGCCATCATGACGCTGACGACCGCGGTGTCCGGGCGCAGCTTGTCGCGCAGCTCGTCCAGGTCCAGCAACCCTTCGCCGTCCACGCCCAGGTAATCGACCTCGTAACCGTGCCGGCTCTCCAGCTCCCGGCACAGGCCCAGGACGGCCGGGTGCTCGACCGCCGTGGTGATGATGTGCTTCTTCTCGGGAAAGGCCCGCAGGGTGCCGACGATGGCCAGGTTGTCGCTCTCGGAGCCACAACCGGTGAAGACGATCTCCAGGGGCGACCCGGCGCCGAGCAGGGCCGCCACCTGTTCGCGCGCCTGCTCGACCCCGTGGCCGGCAACGCCGCCGAGGTTGTGCATGCTCGAGGGATTGCCGTAGTGAGTCTGCAGGAAGGGCAGCATGGCCTCGACGACCTCGTCGGCCACCCGGGTGGTCGCGTTGTTGTCGAGATAGACCCCACCGGGGGGCGTGGGCGGCAAGCCGGCCAGGAGATCGAAGCCGCCGGACCTGTTTTCGTTGTTCACGATTTCACCTCGACGACTTCGAGATCCTCGCTGACATGCTCCCGTAGCTGGCTTTCGACCCAGCCCTCGATCGTGGCCCCGGAGGCGCGGCAGGCGGCGCAGGCGCCGGTCAACCGCACGAAGACCCGGTTGCCCTGCAGGCGCACCAGCTCGATGTCGCCGCCGTCGGAACGCAGGGCCCGGCCGATGTCGTTCTCGAGCAACTCCTGGATCCGCTGGCGGAGCTCCGGGTCCTCATCCTCCGCGGCCAGGGCCGCAGCCTGCCCGGCGACCGGAACCGGTTCTCCGGCCGGTGCGCCCTCCCCCTCGACCCGCATCTTCTCCCAGCACTCGCGGACCAGCTCCTCGATGTCGTGGTGGCACTCGCCGCACCCGCCGCCCGCCTTGGTGAAGTGGGTCACGTCCTCGACGGTCTCGAGCCGGTTCTGGAAGACCGCCTCGCGGATCGTGTCCCTCGTCACCTGGAAGCAGTGGCAGGTCAGCACGCCCTGGCTCAGCAGCTCGCAGGGGATCTCCTTCCCCTGTCGCTTGTAGAAGTCGATCATGGCGGCCTCGAGCGCCTCGCGACCCATGACCGAGCAGTGCATCTTCTCCCGCGGCAACCCGCCGAGCTGATCGGCGATGTCCTCGTTCGTGATCCGGGCCGCCTCCTCCAGGGTCTTCCCCTTGATCATCTCGGTCAGGATCGAGGAAGAGGCGATGGCGCTGCCGCAGCCGAACGTCTGGAACTTGGCGTCTGCGATGCGGCCCTCCTCGTCGAGCTTGAAGCTCAACCGCAGGGCGTCGCCGCAGGCCATCGAGCCCACCTCGCCCACGCCGTCGGCCTCTGCTATCTCACCAACGTTCCTGGGATTCAGGAAGTGATCGTAGACCTTGTCGGAGTACTTCCACATCGGTTGCCGCCTCCTCGGCCGTTTCGCTCCCTCGCAGGTGCCCGGCCCGTCAGCGTCGGAAACTGGAAAATGCCCGGCAGCTGGCCGCCCTGACCACCTTGGAAAGGAAACGAGCCCGCGCCGGATGGAATCCTAATCCATCCTCGGAATTCCGCAAGGGTCCGGTTCTGGTCGTTTCCGGAGCCGGCCAGAACTTGAATAAACAAATCCTGGTTTTGCCACGTGGCACAAATCAAGACTTCAAGTCCGGCGAACGCCGCGGGCGAGGAATGACTCCAGGCAGAGGAGAACCAGCGCGGCGGCGAGCAGCCACCTGGCGATCTCCTTGCCCTGCAGGACGGCGGCGAAATCGGCCGGGGCCACCGAGCCGAGATCCGCGGTCTCGGTCAAGCCGGCCGCGGCCAGGATGGTCTGCAGCCCGGCGACCTCGCCGAGCTGGGGATCGCCCTCGGCGGCTGGAGGCACGGCGGCCACGATCCCCACGGTGTCGCCCCCGGCGGTGAAGGTGAAGAACCCCTTCCGGCGCGAGGGAGAGCCGACCAGCACCGGCACTCCGTGGCGCCAGGTCAACTCTGCGTTCTTGGTGCCCACCAGGTCGTCCGGGGTCTCGACCTCCAGCCGCGAGACGTCCGCGAACCGGCCGCGGGCGGCTCGGCTACCGCGAACGCGCACCTCCGGCTTCTGGCCCACCTCGATCCGCCCGCCCGGATCACCCCTCTGCGCCAGGTAGGCGACCAGCCGCTGGGCCAGCGGCAGGAACATGGGACTGAGCGCCAGCTCGGTCCCGGTCAGCGCCAGGTTGAAGGGGAGCCACAGGAAAAGCCCCTGGCCGTAGCGTCCTTCCAGCAGGGCGGGCGCCTCGCTGGTAAAGGCGAGCAGAACCTGTCGCTCTCCCTCGGCCAGCGCGAAGTAGCGCCGCCAGGTGATGTCGGCCAGGGTCGCGAGCGACTCGCTGCCGAGGCCGACGAAGACCGGGTGCTCACGGGCGAGCAGGACCGTGGTCTCTGCCCCGGCTTCCGGCCGGGACCGGAACTCCAGCGTGGCGGGGAGGCCGACCGCCGGCAGGAGCGTCTGTTCCAGGTAACTGGCCAGCGTCGGGTCACCGACCAGGAACAGGGCCGCGCCGCCGTCGGCGAGCCAGCCGAGAAGCCCGCCAAGCAGCTGCCGGCCCAGGGGATCCGGGTCGACGAAAACCGCCACGTCCACCCCGGTGAGATCGCCCGCCACGAGCTGGCTACTGGGGGATTCCCGCCAGGTGAACAAGCCCTGCCCGGCGCCGCCGGGTTCGAGAGCCTCGGCCAGATAGCGCCAGCCGCCCCGGCCGACCGGACCCCGATCGGCGCCGTGCACCAGCAGCACCGACACCCGATCCCACACGTTCAGGACGAAGGGATAGGAGTCGTCCACCGGCAGGCGGTCGCTGTCCTTCAGCACGCGACCGCGATGCAGGCCCGGCCCGGGCGCCGTGACCGCGAACTCCACCTCGCCGACGCCGCCGACGCCGCCGGCCGCCACCGCCTCGGCCACCCGCCGGCCGTCGAGTTCGAGCAGGAAAACCGGTTCCGCGCTCTCGCGGCGGACCGTGGCGCCGATCCGCACGGTCTCGCCGGCCCGGACGGCGCGCAGTGGCAGGTCCACCGCCAAAACCCCTCCGTTGGCCACCTGTTCGCCCACCCGGCGGATCAGCAACCGGACCTCTCCCGCCTCGGTCAGCCTGCGGACGGCCTCCTTGAGCTCGCTGATCCCGCCCCGGGCCCGCTGCAGGTCCGACAGCAGGACGATCTCCACGCCCCCGGACCGGCTCCTCGTTACCTGCTCGGCGGCAATCCGCAGGGCCGCGGCGAGGTCGCAGGGGCCGTCCGTCGGTCGCACCGCGGCCACCGCCTCGGCGGCAGGAGGGCCGGCAGGGACCCAGGTGTCGAACAAGGGCTCGACCGTGGCTGCGGCGAGGAGGACCTGCACCTCGCTCCGGCGGGGAAGGGCGGCTATCATCTCGGCGCAGGCCGACCGGGCGGCGGCGAAGCGGGTGCCGTCCTGCTGCTGAGTCTGCATGCTCGCGCTGGCATCCAGCACGACCAGCAACGAACGCCCCGAACCGCCTCCCGGGGCCAGGCCACCCAGCTGCGGGCGCGCGATCGCCAGCACCACCAGCAGAACGGCCAGGACCCGCAGCAGCAGGAGCAACAGGCGCCGCAGGCCCAGGCTGCGGGACTGCTCGGTCTGCGCCTCCTCCAGGAACCGCAGGTCGCTGAACTCGAGGCGCAGGATGCGACGCCGGCTCAGGAAATGGATCAGGATGGGCACCGCCGCGGCGAGCGCTCCGAGCAGAAGACCCGGGTTGAGAAAGGTGATGGGCATCTGGCCCTCCGCAGTCGCGGTCAGTACAGCCGGCGTCGTTTCTGGAGATAGGCGCCCAGGGCGGTCTCCAGCGGGGTCTCGGTGGATATCTCCACCAGATCGACAAGCTGCCGGCGGCAATCCCGGCGCAGGGCGGAGCGCCACGTCTCGAACCGCTCGCGGTAGGCGCGGCGGACGTGGGCCGGCTCGGTGCGCAGGCGACGCTCCGGCTGCTCGAGCGCGATGAACTCCGTTTCCCTCCCGAAGGCGAGATCGACCTCGCGCGGGTCCAGGATCTGGAAGACGATGACTTCGTGCCCCCGGTGCCGGAAGTGCTTCAGCCCGCCTATCACCTCGTGCGGATCGTCCATGAGGTCGGAGAACAGTAACACCAGGCCGCGCCGGTGGATCCGATCAGCCACCTGGTGCAGCACCGGCCCGAGGCTGGTCCCGGTGCCCCGGGGCAGGTCGTGCAGAATCTTCAGCACCTGGAAGAGCTGGCGCTTGACCGAGCGAGCCGGCACGAAGGCGAGCGGCTTCTCGGCGAAGGTCACCAGGCCGACGGCATCGTTCTGCCGCAACAGTAGGTAGGCCAGGGTCGCGGCCAGCAGCCGGGCGTACTCGGCCTTCGAGAGCCGGGCAGGGTCCGCGGTGAAGCTCATGCTGGCCGAGCAGTCGAGCAGCAGGGTGGCGCGAAGGTTGGTCTCCTCGGCGAAGACCTTCAGGTAATGCCGGTCCGTCTTGGCGAAGACCCGCCAGTCCAAGTGGGTGATGGGCTCGCCGGGGATGTACTGGCGGTACTCTGCGAACTCGGCCGAAAAACCGTGGTACGGGCTCTTGTGCAGCCCGGTCAGGAAGCCCTCGACCACGAGCCGCGCGATCAGGTCGAGCTTGCCCAGGCGCCCCAGCAGGGCCGCATCAAGCAGCGGGGCGCTCAAGGAGCGACCTCGGCCAGGATCAGGTCGACGATCCGGTCCTTGCCGATCTCCTCGGCCTCGGCATGGAAGTTGGTCACCAGCCGGTGGCGCAGTACCGGATGGACCAGGCGCCGCACGTCCTCGAGGTCGGCCGTCGGTCGCCCGTGCAGCAGGGCCCGGGTCTTCGCGCCCCGGATCAGGAACTGGGCCGCCCGGGGGCCGGCACCCCAGGAGAGGTATTCCCGGGCGGGATCCTTCTCCTCGCCGGTCCCCACGCGGGTGGCGCGCACCAGCGAGACGGCGTACCGGGTGACGTTCTCGGCCACCGGTACCCGCTGGACCAGCTCCTGGAACGCCAGGACCTCCTCCCGCCCGAGGATCTTGGTCAGCTCCCCCGCCGGGGCGCTGGTCGTGCTCTCGACGATCGTGACCTCGTCCTCGAAGCCCGGGTAGTCGATCAGCACGTTGAACATGAAGCGATCGAGCTGGGCCTCGGGCAGCGGGTAGGTGCCCTCCTGCTCGATGGGATTCTGGG
>CAZAHC010000086.1:0-12059 GCA_964484595.1 uncultured Fibrobacteraceae bacterium
CGGAGCGCCGGATGTCCTCGGCGGTGATCACGAAGACTGCGGCCGCGGCGTCACTGGCGGCCACTGGCCGCTTCGAGACCGAGACGATCTCGATGTTCAGCAGGTCCTCGAGGCTGAACTCGGTGAAGTCAGCTCCCTGATCAGCGGGGGCCCCCAGGGCGGGGGCGGCCGCCAGGGCCACTCCGAGCAATCCGGCCAGAAGGAGGCGCCTGCTGCTCGCTCCTGGAAAAATGACCGGTGCGGGCCGCCGACCGGTCCGCTTCCGGCTGCTGGTCGGCATTTCGCGGAACATGGCTCACCTTTCTGCTATCCGGCCGGTGGCTGCGCCATCGGCGGTTTGCACACCGAGCAAGTCGCGTCATGAGCGAGAAGGCGGGCGAGGACCGTCGCTCAATCCCCAAACCCTGGATCGTCGAACCTGCAGGGGGGCTTTAGGTTGAAATCGGGACTGGAATCCTATTTTTTATCGCGCCTGGAGACTGTGTCCGGCCCTCTGCCCGGATGACCGGACACGATTCTACGGTCCCGGCCCACTTCATTGTGTCATTCGGGCGACCGATCGAGTCCAGCTTCAATGGTACATAGGTACATACGAGTGGTTCGGCTTTTCCCATCAAGGAGAGAGTGTCATGAAGACATTAGCGCTCGTTGCGACCCTGGCCGTCGGCAGCCTGCTCGTGTTTCCGGCCCTCAGCCAGGCCAGCTACATGGGCAACATCCAGCTCACCCATCCCTCACCGGCCCATCTGCCCCACGGTGAGCTCGCGTACGTCACCTTCGACTACAAGGTCGACAATCCCGAGGGCGTTCGCTTCATGGTCCAGCCCTGGAGCGAGGGGGCAATCGAACAGGGCTACGCCTGGAGCGGCAGCGTGGTCTACACCGGGACCGGCACGACCTCGAAGTTCTTCACCTTCCACTCGGGTGACCACCACGTGGATCAGTATCGCCTGGCCATGTGGACGCCCGACTGGAGCGAGAACCTTCTCGAGATCTTCATCCGGGTGGACTACACCTGGGGCGAGCACGGTGTGTTCAACATCGTCCAGAGCCACAGCTCGCCGTCGTGGCTGGGGTACGGGCAACACATGTCCGTGACCTTCGACTACGAGAGCAGCAATGCCGCGGGAGTGAGGATCTCCGCGCGGCCGTTCACCGACGGCGCCCTGACGCCGAGCTACCATGCGAGCTCGGTACCGACCCTGCCGCCGTCAGGGAGCGCCAGCCAGTGGTTCTACTTCGATGAGGATCGCCAGGTCGATCAGATCCGCTTCCAGATGTGGAACCCGGACTTCAGCGAGCTGCTGCTCGAGTTCTTCCTGCCGGTCGATCTGTACTGGCGCAGCCACGGCATCGGCAACATCACCATGACGCCGTCATCGCCGTCGATGGTGCCGCACTATCAGCACGTCGACGTGGAATTCGACTTCTATAACTACTCGACCGACGGCTTCCTGGTCTTCGCCCGCGGCATGCAGGACGGCGAATACCCTCCCGGCTGGGCCTACCAGGCCTCCGGCCCGATCTATGACAACGAGGGCCACACGAGTCGGTACTGGTATCAGACCAGCGGCGAGCCCGTGATCGATGAGGTCCAGATCCTGGTCAAGAGCGCCGACGCGACCGAGACCTACCTGGATGCCCGAGTTCCGGTGGAGTACGTGTGGGGTCCCAACGCCGTCTACAACGTCGATTTCACCCCGACGGCTCCCGCCATCCTCGACAACGAAGAGCATGTCGACCTGACCTTCGATTACACCTGGGAAGGTCCCGACGACTGCCTCATCTTCCAGGTGCCGTACACCGACGGTGCCCCCTCTCCGAATTATGCGGTCAGCGGGAGCATCTACTACCCGCCCCCGAGCGGCAGCGGCAACGACTACTTCACGATCCTGACCGGTGACCTCGAGGTCGACCAGGTGCGTTACAAGATTATGAGCACCGACTTCAGCATCACGTACTTCGAGTACTTGCTGTCCGCCCAGCACTTCTTCGGCAGCTCCGGTACGATCACGCCGGTGATCGACGTGCCCGATCCCGTCCTGGTGGCGCTGGGGCAGAACTACCCGAACCCCTTCAACCCGGCCACGACCATCCCCGTGTTCCTGGACGAGGCGCGCCGGGTTCGCCTGCAGGTTTACGACCTGCGCGGCCGCCTGATCGCCACGGTCGCCGACCAGGTCATGAGCCAGGGGTATCACGAGATCGAGTTCTACGCGGACAGGATCCCGAGCGGGACCTACTTCTACACGCTCGACACCGGAGGGCTGATGCAGACCAAGCAGATGCTGTTGCTCAAATGACGTCTGATCGATCTCGAGCGAGGTACGTTTCACTGCTTCCCATTCACGGGAGCATCTGCCACTCTGCGCGGGACCTTCACGGCAAGAGGCCACCCTCGAATCCGGAAACTGCTCCGCCAGCCTGGAGCACTTCACGGAGGATCGCCCTTTGCACGAGAACACCCGCGCGATCATCGTCGGGACCGGCAGCTACATTCCCACCGAGGTTGTTCCCAACGAGAGCTTCCTCGCGAACGAGTTCCGCGACCACGACGGCAAGAGCTACGGCAAGGCCAATGAGGAGGTGATCGCGGACTTCGAGAGGATCACCGGCATCACCGAGAGGAGGTACGTGTCGGATGACCTGGTGTCGTCCGATATCGCCTATCTTGCCGCCAAGGACGCGCTGGATTCCTCGGGAATCGATCCGGAACGGCTCGACTACATTATCCTCGCCCACAACTTCGGCGATGTCTCGGCCGAGAACCGGAGATCCGATTTCGTACCCAGTCTGGCCTCGCGGGTGAAGAACAAGCTGGGCATACGGAATCCGCAGACCGTCGCCTACGACATCGCCTTCGGCTGCCCCGGCTGGCTGCAGGGGATGATCCAGGCCGATTATTACCTCAGGTCGGGAGATTGCCGGCGGGTGATGGTCATCGGGGTCGAGACCCTGTCCAGGATCTCGGACCCACACGACCGGGACAGCATGATTTACTCGGACGGAGCGGGGGCCACCCTCCTCGAGGCGGTCACGAGCGAGAAACCCGTGGGAATCCTTTCCCATGCCGCCAGGACCGACACCATGAAGGAGGCATACCTGCTGTGGATGGGGAAATCGAACAATCCCGACCACCAGGGCAACGAGATCTACTTGAAGATGGAGGGTCGCAGCGTTTACGAGTATGCCCTGGGGACCGTGCCGAAGGTGGTCAAGGAAAGCCTCGACAAGGCGGGGTTAAATCTCCACGACGTCGACAAGATCCTCATTCATCAGGCCAACGAGAAGATGGACGAGGCCATCCTGAAGCGCCTGGGCCGATTATACGGGGTCAAGGAAATTCCCTCATCAATCATGCCGATGACAATCTCGTGGCTCGGCAACAGCTCGGTGGCCACGGTCCCGACCCTGCTCGATCTGCTGCGCAAGAGGAAGCTCGAGAACCATCAGTGGAGGAATGGAGGAGTGCAGGTACTGGCCTCCGTCGGCGCCGGGATGAACGTCAACTCACTGGTCTACCGGAGCCCGGGCTAGAACTCGTTTCAATACCCCCTCACTGTCTCGGCCGCTGCACCTCCAGTGGATTCCCCTCCACCTCCCGGATCCGCTCGATCGCCGCGTCGAGATCGGCCAGGTCGGCCGCCGCGACCGTTCCCTGCCGGATCAGGCAGCGGCGCTCGACCACCAGGTCACCATCCTCGGCCCGGACCGAGGTTGAGAAGGACACGGCCGGATGCTCGACGACGACCGGCTCCTGGGTGGCGATTCCCGGCCAGCCGGCCGGCAAGGGCGCCCGCCAGAGCGTACGCAGTTCGCTGGTCTGGCCCGCGTGAAACGGACCGCGCCCGGGTCCGGTCCAGAAAGCGAACCGGTTCTGGCCGGAGAATGCCCCGGCCGGGATCTCCCAGCTATCCCCTGCGGCCGCGGTCGGGTCCGTCAGCTGCACCCGGACCGAGAAGGCGAGGTTCCTCGGGTCTGCGGGGTCGGCAGGCTGGACCGCAGCGCCGGCGACGCTGCAACCGGGGAAGCGGTCCGCCAGGTAAGCCTGCACGCAGTCGGTCGCCTGGCCGTCGTTCTCGCTACAGAGCCGGGCCAGGTCCGAGAACCCGGTGGCGCTCAGGCTCAGTTCCACGCTGCCGGTCGCCGGCTCGAAGCGGATTTCCTCGAAAACGGCCCCGGCCACCTCGGACGGATCACCGGGGGTGAGGCCGAAGTCGCACCACTCCTGCGCGGTCACCTTGGTCTGGAAGACATCCATGAACCGCTCTGGAACCGCTCCGATCTCCTGGAACACGGCCATCTGGAGCGCCTGGACCTTGTCCTTAAGGCCGGACTCCACCCTCAGCGCCTGAACCCCGCGCAGGGCGACCGGGAGAACGCCCGGCGGGCAGTCCTGGCAGGCCGGCGCGTAGAGAAGGCTGTCCGGATCGGATTCGAGTTCGACCAGGAAATCGGAGAACTGCTGGAAGTCGGGGTTCTTGTCGTCCAGCGGACCCTCGTTCCGGCTGCGGACGTAAACCACCCGGGCGGGCAGGCCGGCCTCACGGCACAGCGCGTAGAGCAGGATACCCTTGCCCCAGCGGGAGGCCCGGCGGCTCTCGATCATGTCCTTCGGCTGGCGCAGATCCACCCGGTACTCGAAGGAGCCCTCCAGGGCGACCTCGTCCCGTACGAACCGGCACAGAGCGCTGATCTTTTCCCGGTTCGAGCCCAGCCCCGCGACCAGGCGTCGCGCCTCCTCCGGGACCTTCCCCACGTCCTTCAGCAACACCTCCTCGAGCAGCATGGAGGCGTTCATGGCCTCATGATTCCAGGACGGGGAATAGAGCCACTGATCCATCTCCTTGGCGAAGATCCCCTGGATGCTGATCTGGACGTAAGGCTCCCGGCTCACGCAGGGCAGGCCGAAGGGCTCCTTGCGGGCGGCCGGTAGATCGGTTGCCACGTAGAGGATGTCGCTGGGTTTTTCGTTCTCCTTCGCATAGACCTTCGAGCCCAGGCCGCCCTGGCGCAGGTTGAACGGCAGCAACTGGAAATCCAGCTTGCCGTCGCCGATCAGGCGCACGCTGAAGCGCTTCACCGGGTGAGGGCCGGACAGCCGGAGAAACCGGCCCATGAACATCCCCCCACCTTTCGTGACCACGGACCAGCCCAGGGTGTCCTTCGCCTTGACCTCCGGGAAGGAAATCCGGGCGGTGGGCCCCTGGTGATCGTCTCCCTTCTGGATCTCGATGTTCTCGTCCTTCAGGCGCTGCAACTTCCCCTTGTCCCGGTAGATCCAGGCCGCCACGCTCTCGATCTTGCGGCCAGGCGGAAACCAGAATTCCTTGACCGCCAGCTCGTCGGCGGCCTGGTCGAAGACGTACATGACCTCGTTGTCGCAGATCTGGTATCCCCCCAGCTCGGCTTCCAGGTAGAACTTGCGCGTGAGCACCACCGCCGCCTCCTGCGACCCCCGGGCGTGGCCGGGGAGCTTCTCGTGCAGCTTGGCGACGAGCTTCTTGATGATGTCGTCCGAGCGCTCGGCGATGCTCCACCGGGAGTCTTCCGCGAGCGAAACGAGTGGAACGAGCAGGAGGAACCCGACCGCCAGGGTGAGGAACGCCCCACGCCGGATCGACTCGCTGGTTCGGTCGGCGCCTCGCACCGGCCAGTGGTCTCTTCGTGCGCGCATGGTCTACTCGCTTTCGTGGGGATAAGGCCCGGATCGGGCCGAGGGAGGACCTCCGGTAAAGATACGGGAATCAGGCCCCCATCCTAGTCCCAACCAGGCACGGGTTCAATGCTCCGCCGGATTTGCCTGGGGATAACTTCTTTCGGGGAGCCTTTATGCCACGTGGCAAAAACCTCAAGTTGTGGCCCGGAAAATGTGTCCGGCTATTTGGTTGCTGGACAATGCTCAAGGCTCCCTCCTGGCCGTTTCCGGGGCGTCAGGAGGGCCCCGAGAGCCATGGAGGGCGGAGGGGCCCGGATGCCGAGCGAGCCGGCCACAGGAGGTGGCCGGGGAGCGTCCCCGAAAACGGCCAGGAGGGGGCCATGGGTATTTACCGGTCACCAGAAAGCCGGACACAATCTCCGGGCCACAACCGGATCTTTTCGTCCTTGCCGTGATATAACCCCCCGGATCCAAGTTGCCTGCGCCATCAGTAACTGCGATAATTCCACCGCCGACCTTCCGGGACCGAGCGATACCCCGACCATACCGGAGGAACCTAGGATGCTGCGCCCTCTTTCCGTCCGTCGCCGATCAGCGCTGACGCCCCTTCTCGGCCTCTCGGCGACCCTGCTGGCCACCCTGCTCGTCCTGTCCGGCTGTTCCAGCCGGGATGAATCAGGCAAGACCGCCGCCACCGGCCAGGCCGACCAGGTCCCGCCGCTGGCGATTCACCACGAGGGGCAGCCACCCAACCTGATCCTCCTGAGCCTCGACACCACCCGCCGGGATTATCTCTCCTGCTACGGATTCGACGGGAAGATCACCCCGAACCTGGACCGGCTCGCCAAGGAGGGAATCCTGTTCGAGGACCCGTACACCCCCGTGCCGATAACCCTGCCGGCCCACGCGACCATGCTGACCGGCCTCTACCCCTTCCAGCACGGGGTGCGCAACAACGGCGCCTTCGTCCTGGACGACCGTTACGTCACCCTGACCGAACTGCTGAAGGACAAGGGCTTCCAGACCGCCGCGGTCCTGGGTGCCTTCCCCCTGGATGAGCGCTTCGGGCTGGGCCAGGGGTTCGATTTTTACGACGACGACTTCCCGCCCGAGAGCAGCGAGCGCGAGGGCGACCTCACCCAGCGCCTCGCCGCCGAGGTCACCGGTCGCGCCCTGCAGTGGCTAGACGGGCCTGACCGCAACCGGGAGCGGCCGTTCTTCCTCTTCGTCCACTACTACGATCCCCACGCGCCGTACCACCCGCCCGCGCCCTTCGACGAACGCTTCGCCGACGAGCCGTACTGCGGCGAGATCGCCTACACCGACGCCGCGGTGGGCGAGCTGCTCGACGGCCTGCGCTCCCGCAAGCTGATGAACGAGACGGTTATCCTGGCGACCGGCGACCACGGCGAGGGCCTGGGCGAGCACGGCGAGCCCACCCACACCATCTACATCTACGGCTCCACCCAGCGAGTCCCGCTTATCATCCGCTTCCCCGAGGCCGGTCCCTTCCGGGACGACTCCTGGCGAGACCGGCGGATCGGTGGCACGGTGAACCTAGTCGACCTGCTGCCGACCGCCTGGGAAGCGCTCGGGTACTCCGCCGCCGACCTGCCCGAGGTCGCCGGGACCAGCCTGATGCCGGCCATCCAGCAGGGCGCTGGCGGCCACGAATGGATCTACCACGAGTCCCTGGTGCCCGCCCTGGAGTACGGGGCGGCCGAGCTGCGCTGCTTGCAGGCCGGGCACTGGAAGTACATCCGGGCGCCGCGGCCGGAGCTGTACGATCTGCAGGAAGATCCGGACGAGCTGCGGAACCTGGCCGACCAGCACGAGGACCGCATCCAGGAGATGGAGGCGCGGTTGGCGGAGCTGCTGGCGAGCGAAGCGTCTCCGGACAGCCAGGTGGCGATGGATCAGGAGACGATCGACAAGCTCCGCAGCCTGGGCTACATCGCGGGCGGCGGCCGCCGGGACCGGACCGGACCGCAGATGGATCCGAAGGACCTGAGGGATATCCCCATGACCATCGCCCGGGTTCAGACCCTGGCCGCCCACCACCGCACCGAGACCGCCCTGGTGGTGATCGACTCCCTCCTGGCGGAGCATCCCCACATCCCGACCGCCCAGCAGCTTCAGTGCACGTACCTGATCCGCCTCGAAAGGGGCGAAGACGCGCTGGCCGCCACCGAGAGGGCGCTGGCCGACTGCCGGGGCTGTCCCGACGAGACGACCCTCCTGATGCAGCGGGCCAATGCGCACCTCCTGCTCGGCAACCTGGGCGAGGCCATGAGCCAGGCCCGGGTCGTCCAGGAAACCCATCCGGAGGAGCCCGAGCTCCACAACCTGCTGGGCCAGATCATGCAGATGAACGGCAACCTGGACGGGGCCAGGCAAGCTTTCCTGAAGGAGGCCGAGCTGTTCCCGGACGACCCGCGGCCGTGGATCCGGCTCGGTCACCTGGAGCAGAACCGCAACCGCCCCACCGACGCGGAAGCGGCCTACCGCAAGGCCCTGAAGATCCGCCCCCACGATCCCGAGGCCAAGATCATGTTGAGCGTCCTGCTGACCGCCGTCGGGCGCCAGCAGGAAGCCGATACCCTCGTGGACGAGGTGCTGCAGACCCACTCCTCGTTCCCCGGCGCCCATTTCCGGAAGGCCCTCTCGCTGCGCCGGAACGGGAAGTTCGACCAGGCGATCCAGCACCTCCGCATCGCCCTGGCCATCGAGCCGCGAAACCCGCTGCTGCTTACCCACCTGGGCACGCTGTACGCCGACATGGGCGAAAACGACCTGGCCATCCAGTCCCTCGAGGCCGCTCTGGCCACCGGACAGGCCACACCCGAAAACTTCGTCAATGTCGGCTTGTTCTACGCCAAGCTGGGACGCTTCCAGGAAGCGATCGACCGCTGGGAGCGGGGCATCGCCGTCGATCCGAACAGCCAGGTCGTGGAATCGATGCAGAAGTACATCGGCATGGCGCGGCAGCAGATGCAACAGGGGCAGCAGAAGCCCTAGCCGGGGGCGCCGGGGATTGAACACGCCTCGCCGGTAGGACCGATCTTTCCAGCAGGCCCTCGGGTCACCACTACCGGTAAATCGTCTTGACGGTCCCCCAGGTCGCGGCCTCGGCCGGAACGACCATTGGCCCACCGTTGATGTTGGCGCACACGTCGGGGTAGCAGCCGTCCCAGCCGCCGGAATAACCCAGGGTTTGCAGTTCCCCCATGTAGTCCCCCGGTGCATACACCGGCAGCGGACAGGGCAGCCAGATGCTGGGGTTATCCGCGGCGCGAACGGTGAACTCGATGACCTCTGGTCCGGTAACCAGAACCAGGAAGTCCATCACCACGATGGACGGCGCCCAGGGGAGTGGAAGGTAAATGCCGACGCAAAACTCCGGTGGGATCAGGGCGTTGATCCCGTCGCCGCGGTAATTCCATTCCAGCACGGACGCCGAGGGGGTGTACTCGATGTGGCACTCCCAGCCGGAGATCCCTGACGGCCAGGAGATGCGCGTGAGGCAGAGGTAGGCGGTGCAGGTCTCCCCGACCGGCACCTCGGTCCAGGTGACGTAGGCCTCCTCGTCGAAGTAGATGCCGATCATGTCCGCCTGGGGGTCCGCCTGGGCCAGGACGCCGGTGGCGATCAGCAGGGCCCCGGCGCAGATAAACAGGGTAAGCTTGTTCATGAAGTTCCCCCTGTCACTGGAGGAAATGGTGTGGAAACGGCACGAGGGCGAAGTCCTCGCCACTATACCGCAAATAAACACAGATTTCCATTCTCACCTTCGGTTCTGGCCCGGATCATCGGCCAGGGAGCGCAACCGGATGTTGCACCCGCCGTAGAGAGGGGAGTTTTTCAGCGGACATCCCAGTCCCCCCGTTC
The DNA here is from genome assembly GCA_964484595.1 of uncultured Fibrobacteraceae bacterium. Lineage (GTDB taxonomy): Bacteria > Krumholzibacteriota > Krumholzibacteriia > LZORAL124-64-63 > LZORAL124-64-63 > CAZAHC01. The sequence goes on from CAZAHC010000086.1 coordinate 9,548, forward strand.
CTCAACTCCAAACCCGCCTGGAGAGCCCGCGCATGAACACTTCCCTTCCCACCGTCGAGCTGAAGAGCGTGACCAAGACGTTCACCGGGCACGTGGCCGTGGACGACCTTTCGCTCACCGTGCCCGCCGGTAGCGTCTACGGCTTCATCGGCCCCAACGGGTCGGGCAAGACCACGACGCTTCGCATGATCATGAACATCTTTTACCCCGACCGGGGGGAGATCAGGGTCTTCGGCCACCCGCTGCAGGGAGCGGCCACCGATCGGATCGGCTACCTGCCCGAGGAGCGTGGCCTGTACAAGAAGATGAAGGTCGGCGACCTCCTGCGCTTCTACGGCGAGCTGAAGAACGGTCGCGGGGTCGCCGCCGAGGTCGACCGCTGGCTGGAGAAGCTCGATCTCGCCGACTGGGCCGACAGGAAGGTGGAGACGCTCAGCAAGGGTATGAGCCAGAAGGTCCAGTTCATCGCCACGGTGATCTCCCGCCCGGAGCTGGTGATCCTGGACGAGCCGTTCAGCGGTCTCGATCCGGTCAACCTCGAGGTTCTCAAGGACGCCGTCCTGGAGCTGCAGAAGGCCGGCACAACGGTGATCTTCAGCACCCACGACATGGCGGTGGCCGAGAGGATGTGCGACTTCATCTTCATGATCTTCCAGGGCCGCAAGGTACTGGACGGCACCCTGACCTCGATCCAGGACCAGTACGGCAGCGACACCCTGCGGGTGCGGGCCGAGGCGGGGGCCGAGGCCTTGAACGGCCTGTCCGGCGTGGAGAAGGTCAACGACTTCGGCCAGCTGCAGGAGCTGCGCATGGCACCGGGCGCCGATCCGCAGGAGGTTCTCGCCGCCATCCTGGCCAGGACCAGGGTTCGCAGCTTCGAGGTCGCCCGACCATCGCTTCACGACATCTTCGTACGGATCGCCGGTCCGCAAGCCAGGGAGGCCAACAATGCGTAAGACCCTCATGCTGGCCCGACGGGAATACCGGGCGGCGGTCCGGACCAAGGGCTTCATCATCAGCCTCATCCTGGCCCCGGTCCTGATGGGCGGCAGTGCCCTCGGGATGCTCCTGTTCGAGAACCAGGTCGACACCGCGGACAAGAAGGTGGCGATCGTCGACCGATCCGGGGTGGCGGCCGAAGCACTGGTTGCGGCCGCGGCCCAACGAAACGAGACAGAGATCCGGGACGAGGAGACGGGGGAACAGGTCAAACCGGCCTACCGGTTCGAGATCGTCCCCCCGGACGCGTCCGACCCCGCCCGCCAGCGCCTGGAGCTTTCGGACCAGGTCCGCAGCCGGGAACTGCATGCCTTCCTGGATATCGGCCCCGACGTCCTGCACCCGGGCGAAGACCCGGAACGCAATCGCATCACCTACCACGCCGAGAACGCGGCCTTGGACGAAATCCGCGGCTGGCTCGGCTGGCCGATCAACAACCACCTGCGCCGGACCAGGGTCCTGGAACTCGGCGTCGCCGAGGAGGCGATCGCCGACCTGTTCTCCTGGACCAACCCGGAGGGGATGGGCCTTGTCTCGGTGGACCTGGAGACCGGCGAGATCAGGGAAGCCCGGCGCAGCTCCGAGGGGGAGGCGATCCTGGTTCCCCTGATCCTGGTCATGCTGATGTTCATGATGGTGATGATGGGCGCCATGCCCCTGCTGAGCGCCGTCATGGAGGAGAAGACCCAGCGCATCGCCGAGGTCCTGCTGGGTTCGCTGAAGCCCTTCGAGTTCATGATGGGCAAGGTCCTGGGCGGCCTGGCTGTTTCGCTCACCTGCTCGGCGGTTTACGTGGTCGCTGGCATCTTCGCGGTCCGCCAGGCAGGCATCGAGGAGATGATTCCCTTCCACCTGCTGCCCTGGTTCTTCACGTTCATGGTCCTGGCCATCCTGATGGAGGGCTCGATCCTGGCTGCCTTCGGCTCCGCCTGCAACGACGCCAAGGAGGCCCAGGCGGTCACCTTCCCCGCCATGGCCCCCATCTTCATCCCCATGTTCATCCTCGTGCCGGTCATCCAGCAGCCGCTGAACACGCTGGCCACCGGGCTCTCCTTCATCCCGCCCTTCACGCCGATGCTGATGCTGGTGCGAATGGCCGCGCCGGTGCAGATCCCCGCCTGGCAGCCGTGGGTCGGTCTGGTGGGAGTCCTCATTTTCACGGTGCTGGCCATCTGGGGCGGTGGCCGGATCTTCCGCATCGCCATCCTGATGCAGGGCACTCCGCCCAGGCTGGGAAAACTCTTGAAGTGGGCGGTCCGGGGGTAGACTGTCTGTGTGTCGTCTGACTCATTGCGACACGCCTAGCCAAAAACTAATGGAGACAACTCTCTTATCTCAGCAGGTCTGACCACCCCCTTCTCCTTGTTTTCCTGACCACGATTATAGCACCTCCGATTCCTCAGCGTCTGCATTTTCAGGAGCTCACGCGCCTGCAGGATCTCTCGCCCCCGGCCTTGGTTGTAGCGCCCACTTATTCTGTTGCCGCTCCTGACGATAAATCATGTGACACATC
>CAZAHC010000087.1:0-12039 GCA_964484595.1 uncultured Fibrobacteraceae bacterium
GAGCCGCTCGTTCAGCCTGATGCCGTGCTTGAGCAGGCGCTCCCGGATGCCCCGGTCGTGGCGGCGCCGGTTTTCCTCGAAGGCGTCCAGGTAATCCTCCACCCGATAGGTCTCGAACATCTCCTTGACGTCTGCCGCATCACCGCGGTACCGGATATCTTCCCAGTCGCGTGGCATTGGTTCTCCCCTTCTTGCTCCAGTGGTCGGAATCGGCTCTGGTTGATAATAACCCGCCTACCCGGCCCGGGTCAGCTGTAACTCTCCCCGAGGGCGAGGAAAACCTGGCTCCCTCCGGGATTTTCCGGCAGAACCCATTCCCGAACATGACACGGCCTCGCCTTTGCGCCAGAATACCAGCGACGCGAACCACGGCCCGGTCGTCATGAGTACGGAGCGAGAAACCGGGACGAGGAGTCCGGATGCGCAAGGGAGCCATCAGGGCCTGGTGCCTTTACGACTGGGCCAATTCCGCCTTCGCCACGACGGTCATCGCGGCGTTGTTCCCGCCGTTTTTCCGCCGCGTGGCCATCGAGGCAGGGCTGGCCGGATCCACCGCCACCGCTTACTGGGGATACACCACCGCGATCGCCCTGCTGCTGATCGCGGTGGCGGCGCCCATCCTGGGCGCGATTGCCGATTTCACCGGCCACAAGAAACGTTACCTTGGCTGCTGCGCCGGGCTGGGCATCCTGTTCACCGCGGCGATGGCCCTGATCGGCGCCGAAGCCTGGCGGCTGGCCGCGGTCGTGTTCATCGGCGGTAACCTCGGCTTCGCCGGCTCGATCGTCTTCTACGAGTCCCTGCTGCCGCACCTGGCGGCCGGCGACGACATCGACCGGATCTCCGCCCGCGGCTACGCCCTCGGCTACGCCGGCGGGGGCCTGCTGCTGATAATCAACGCCCTGTGGCTCTTGCGGCCCGACCTCTGGGGCCTGCCGGACACCGCATTCGCCGTCAAGGCCTCGTTCCTGAGCGTGGCCCTCTGGTGGGGGATGTTCTCGGTGCCCCTGTTCCGGCACGTGCCCGAACCGGAGGTCAGCCTGCCGGCTGGTCGGACCGGCAATCCCCTGCGCGGCGGCCTGGCTCGCCTGGCCGAAACCTGGCGCGAGGTTGCCCGCTTCCGGCAACTGCTGATCTTCCTGGTGGCCTTCTGGGTCTACAACGACGGCATCGGCACGATCATCAAGATGGCCACCGCCTTCGGCGACGAGATCGGCATCGAGCTGACCGACATGATCCTCGCCCTGGTCTTGACCCAGCTGATCGGGATCCCCTGCACCCTGCTCCTCGGTCGGCTCGCGGGCCGCGTGGGCGCGAGGACGGTGGTCCTGATGGCTCTCGCGGTCTACGTGTTGATCTGCGTCGGGGGCTTTTTCATGCGCACCGCAACCCATTTCTTCCTGCTGGCGGGGCTGGTCGGGACAGTGCAGGGGGGCGCCCAGGCGCTCAGCCGGTCCCTCTTCGGCGCCATGGTTCCGCGGCACAAATCGGCCGAGTTCTTCGGCTTTTTCAGCACCAGCGGCAAGTTCGCGGGGATCGCCGGGCCGGTCCTGTTCGGCCTGGTCAGCCAGCTGACCGGTCAGAGCCGGTTGAGCATCGTCTCCCTGATCGTCTTCTTCGTCGTCGGCGGGGTGTTGCTCGCGCGGGTGGACGTGGCTGCCGGGAAACGCGCTGCCCGCGCGGCCGAGGTGGCGCACCGGTAACGGCGGCCGGGCGGTTTTTATTTAACCCTGTCAGTTCTGGCTGGCAGAAAGCCCCAGCCCCGGAAGAGAGGCCGCATGCTGGAAACCCTCGGCGAGATTGTCAGCGAGAGCTGGCTGGTGCTGGGCCAGATGGGCCCTTACCTGATCTTCGGCTTCCTCGTGGCTGGCCTGCTGTCGGTCTGGGTGTCACCGGCCTGGCTCGAGCGCCATCTCGGGGGTCGGGGGGCCGGTCCGATCTTCAAGGCGTCGTTTTTCGGCGTGCCGCTGCCGCTCTGCTCCTGTGGGGTGATCCCCGTCGCCGCCTCGCTCCGCCGCCACGGCGCCAGCCGCGCCGCGACGACCGCCTTCCTGCTCTCGACGCCCCAGACCGGCGTCGATTCGATCCTGGTCACGGCCGCCATGCTCGGTCCCCTGTTCGCCGTCTACCGGCCCGTTGTCGCCCTCTTGACCGGGTTCCTGGGCGGGGGCCTGGTGGCGTCTTTCGGCGAGTCGGCAAACGGGGCCGCCGGTGGTTCCGGCCCGGGCCCGGCCGCCTGCACCGACGACTGCTGCGCGGGCGATCAGGGCGAGGGCAAGCTGCGCCGGGCCCTGCGTTACGGCCTGGTGACCTTACCCGCCGACATCGGTGCGCCGCTGCTGATCGGAGCCGCCATCGCCGGGATGATGTCGGCCCTGATTCCGCCGGATTCCCTGGAGGTGTATCTGGGGGGCGGGGTGCTGTCGATCCTCATCCTGATGGCCGCCGGGGTTCCGCTCTACGTCTGTGCCACCGCCTCGGTGCCCATCGCCGCCGGCTTCCTGCACCTGGGCGCCTCGCCAGGGGCCGCCCTGGCGTTTCTCATCGCCGGTCCGGCGACCAACGCGGCGACCTTCACCACCGTCTGGAAGGTGATCGGCCGGCGGACCGCCTTTCTCTTCCTCGGCACCGTGGCCGCTTCCGCCTTCGGCTTCGGCACCCTGTTGAACTGGCTGGCGCCGGTCGCCCGGCAGGCGATGCCTCAGCTGGCGGTGCACGAGCACCTGCAATCCGAGGCTGGCCTGGTCTACCACCTTAGCGCCGTGTTCCTGCTGGCGGTGCTGGCTAACTCGGTCTGGCTCCGGCCCCGGCATGCCCGCTCGCAGGTTTCCGCGCCTGAGCCCGGCCCCGGTGCCGGCAGCGAGCGCCTGGAGCTCCAGGTCGAGGGGATGACCTGTAGCCACTGCGCCGAGAGCGTCAGGCGCGCTGTGGGCGAGGTGCCGGGGGTCCGGTCGGCGGAAGTGAACCTGGCCGCCGGGACGGCCAGGGTGACCGGCCAGGATCTGGCCGGAGAGGACCTGGTGAACGCCGTCTCCAGCCTGGGCTTCTCCGCCCGGATTCTCGAGCCGTGACCGGCTGCAATCAGGGTTTTTGAAGGTCAAGTACCCCTCCCGACAGCCCGATACCAGGTAAGGCCGAGAAAGCGGGTTTCCCGGCCGTTGCCTGGTATTCCCCTGCTGTGCAGGCGGGGAGCCGGGGGAGGGATCGTGTCTGTTTCGCCAGCCAACCTGCGCAGGGCCCGGTTCCGGGCCTGGACTAGGGCCCTGGTTCCCGGCGGTTCGGTCCGCCGGGTCCTCTGGTGCCTGACGGCGGGCGTTCTCCTGTTCCCGCCGACCGGCCTGGCGGCTGCCGGACCGGACAGCCTGCTGACCAGCGCGGAGTCGGCCTGGCTGGCAGAGCACACCGTCCTCACCGTGGTGCCCGATCCGGATTCCCCGCCGACCGGGTTCTTCGGCCGGGAGGGCCGGTACCAGGGAATCGCGGCCGATTTCCTGGCGCTGCTGGGCGAGCGGCTGGGAGTTCGGTTTTCGATCTCGAGGCCGACCGATCGGGAGGAAATGTTCTTCAGGGCCGGTGAAGGCGAGGTCGACGTCGTCCCCGCCGTTGTCTTGACGCCCTCCCGGATGGAACACCTGCGCTTCACCACTTCCTACCTGGAGCTGCCGGTGGCGGTGATCACCAGGCGGGACGCCGATGATTTCCAGGAGCCGGGCCAGCTGCACGACAAGCGGGTCACCGTCTGTTCCGGTTCAGCGACTCACGATCTCCTGCGGGACAGTATGCCCGAGCTACGCCTGGTGCCGGTGCTGGACGTTCCGACCGGCTTGCGAGGTGTCTCCCTCGGCCAGGCGGACGCGCTGATCTGCAACATGGCCACGGCCATGTATTACCTCGAGAAGCAGGGGATCGGCAACCTCCGCGTCTCCGGGGAATTAGGGTCGGTACTGCGGTTTTCCGTCGGCTCCCGGGCGGATTGGCCGCAGCTGAACAGCATCCTGGAAAAGGGTGTGGCGACGATCACCCCCTCCGAGCGTTCCGCCATCGTCAGGAAGTGGATCAACCTGGACAACCGGGGGGGAGGCTTCCTCGCCCGGCGGCTCTGGTTGCCGGCGTTGATCCTGCTCGGATTGGTCTTGATCGGTTTCGTGGCCTTCTCGGCCTGGAATCGTTCCCTGAAAACCCAGGTGAACCAGAAGACCCGCCAGCTGAGACGCGAACTTGCCCAGCGCGAGCGGGTGGAGGCGGCCCTGCGGCAGAGCGAGGAAAAGTTCTCCCGGTCGTTCCAGGCCAGCCCGGACGGGATCGCGCTCTGGTCCACCTCCCGCCACACGCTGGTCGACGCCAACGACAAGTGGCTGGATCTGCTCGGCCTGAGGCGCCAGGAGGTCATCGGCTGGCGTGCTGACCAGGTCGACCGGAGGATCAATCCCGCGGGGGAACGCACGTTCACCAAGCTGCTCCAGAGCGGGGGGAGCGTCGACAACCTGGAGGTGACGCTGAACGGCCAGGACGGGCAGGTGATCACGGGGATGGTTTCGGCGCGCTACCTGGAGATCAACAACGAACCGTGCCTGCTGTCGATAACGCGGGACATCTCCGAGCTGAGAGCGGCCCAGCAGGAGCGGCTGCAGAGTCAGGAGCTGTTCCGGATCCTCTTCGAGTCGGCCAACGACGCCATCTTCCTGATGGACGGCGACCGGTTCATCGATTGCAACCCCAAGACCCTGGAGCTGTTCGGCTGTACCCGGGAACAGATCCTCGGCGCCCCGCCCTACCGTTTCTCGCCGGAGTATCAGCCGGACGGTCGCAAGTCGGTCGACAAGGCGCTCGAGAAGATAGAGGCGGCCTTCGGCGGCGAACCCCAGTTCTTCGAGTGGCGGCACTGCCGCTTCGATCGCTCCACCTTCGAGGCCGAGGTGAGTCTGAACCGGATCGAGCTCTCGGGCAAGCAGCACCTCCAGGCGATCGTGCGGGACATCACCGTCCGCAAGAAGGCCGCCGAGGTTTTGGTGCAGGCCAAGGAGGCGGCCGAGGCCGCCAGCCGGGCCAAGAGCGATTTCCTGGCCAACATGAGCCACGAGATCAGAACGCCGATGAACTGCATCGTCGGGGTATCGGAAAACCTGCTGGCCATGGATTTCCCGGACGAGCACAAGTACTACCTCGGGATGGTCCACGCCTCGGGGAAATCACTGCTGGCCTTGATCAACGACATCCTGGACCTGTCCAAGATCGAGGCAGGCCGTCTCGCTCTCACCTCCCGCCCCTTCGACCTGAGGGCGACGGTAGGGGAGGTGGTGGACCTGATGGCGTTCCAGGCCCGGACCCAGGGGGTGGAGCTGTACTTCCGTTACGCTCCCGGGGCTCCGGCCGGAGTGGTGGGCGATCCGGGCCGTCTGCGCCAGGTGCTGATCAACCTGGTGGGCAACGCGGTCAAGTTCACGCCCCAGGGAACCATCTTTGTCCAGGTCGAATGTCCGGCCGCCGACGAGGCCAGGGCGACGCTCAAGATCTCGGTGACCGACTCGGGGATAGGCATCTCCCGGGAAAAGATCGGGATGATCTTCGAGAAGTTCACCCAGGCGGACGGCTCCAGCAGCCGCAAGCATGGCGGCACCGGGCTGGGGTTGAGCATCAGCCGGCACCTGGTGGAGTTGATGGGCGGTCGGATCGGCGCCGAGAGCAAGCTCGGCGAGGGGTCCACCTTCTGGTTCGAGATCCAGTTCGACCGGACCCCGCTGGAGTCGGACAGCTCGGCATCCACCGCCGACCTGGCCGGCCAGGTCGTCCTGGTTTGCACCGGTGACGGCAGGATCGACCAGCTCATCACCGAGCAGCTGGCCTTCTGGTGTCTGCGGGGTACTGCCTGCGCCTCGGTCGCCGAGGCGAGCGCCGCCCTGCAGGAGGCAGGCGCGGCCGGTGAGCCGTTCGACCTGGTCGTTCTCGACCTCGGGCTGCCGGAGACTGACCTCGCCCGGCTGGGCGAGGACATCGATCCCGGCCGCTGGTCGGAGGCGCCGCGGCCGATATTGCTCCGCCCCGCGGGAGTGGACCTGCCGGCCGGTCTGACGCGCTGGTTCGCCTCCGCGACGAAGCTGTTCAAGCCCCTCAAACCGTCCGATCTGCAGCTGGCCCTGGCCAAGGCCGCCGGTCAGCACCCGGGCGGCGGCGCGCCCGCCGTTGCCCAGGCAGAGGATCCCGTCGCCATCCCCTCCGGGGACCACGTCCCGGAGCCCCCGGTGGAGCGTCCGGAAGGCCCTTCGCTGGCCAGAGACGAGCCCGACGGCCAGGGCGCAGACGAACCGCTGCAGGTCAAGATCCTGCTGGTGGAGGACAACCCCTTCAACCAGCAAGTAGCCATGCTGATGCTCAAGAAGCTGGGCTGCCAGGTGGATCTGGCGGGGGATGGCCAGCAGGCGGTGGCGAAAACCCGGGGCGGCGGCTTCGACGTCGTGCTGATGGACTGCCAGATGCCGGGGATGGACGGTTACGAGGCGACGAAGGCCATCCGCAGCCTGCCGGCCGAGATGCGGAACATCCCGATCATTGCCATGACGGCCAATGCCTTGACCGGCGACCGGGAAAACTGTCTGGCGGCGGGCATGAACGACTACCTGCGCAAGCCCGTCACCCTGGATGAGCTGCGCGCCGTGATCTCCCGCCACCTGCCCCGGAAAACGCCCTTGGCCTGATCCTCACCCAAAAAAAACCCCGACCGGGAGCGGCCGGGGTTAAGCCCATTCGGGCGGACGATCCTTGTGCCGTGAGCCTACCAGCGAGGCCGGTTGGAGCGGGGCTCCCGCGGCCGGGCCTCGTTGACGTTGAGGTCGCGGCCGTCGAAATCCTTGCCGTTCAAGGCCTCGATCGCCGCCCGCCCCTCGTTCTCGTCGGCCATCTCGATGAAACCGAAACCACGCGACCGACCGGTCTCACGATCGGTGATGATGTCGGCGCTGGTGACCTGGCCGTACTGGCCGAAGAGCTCCTTCAGACCGTCGTCCGTCGAATTGAAACTGAGGTTTCCAACGTAGATTCTCAACCGAACCCATCCCTGTCTACGGGAGGCACCGACTCTCCCAACCACAGGGACGAGACAAGCCAACCCAGCTCAAACCAAACTTCCGATTCCCACGAATCGGAAGAAGAACCAAGGTAGTATATCACCTGAAGGGACACAAGGGCGAACCCAAAGAATAATTCACTCCAGGAGGGTCAGCTTACGGGTCTGGCTCCGGCCGGAGACCGAGAGGCGGTAACTGTAAACGCCGGCTGCCACGCGGCGGCCACGGTCGTCCCGGCCGTCCCAGGTCGCGGTCGCCGGACCGGCCGGCCGGGGAGCGTTTACCAGGGTTCGCACGAGCCGCCCGCGCAGATCGAACACCTCCAGGAGCACGGGCCCCCCGCCGCCGGGAACCACGTAGCGGATCTCGGTGGCGGTGTTGCAGGGATTGGGAAAATTCTGCGCGAGCGCAAACCCGAAGCCGGCCGGCGATCCGCCCGCGCCGGTGAGGCTGCCCGGAGAGGCCGCGGGGCTCTCGTTCCCCCCCGTATCGACGGCCGCCAGCAGGTAGTGGTAGTGCCAGGGGTCGGACCCCGGGTCCAGCCAGTTGGTGGCGGCGGTCGTGTGAACGAGGTTGGCCGGGACGGGGGGAAAGCCGGCCGCCTCGCCCCGGTAGAGGTTGAAGTGCAGGAAGTCCTCGTCCGGACAGGGCAGCCAGGTCAACAGGTTCCCGTCGCTATGATAGGCCACGGCGAACCCCTCCGGGACCGTCGGCAGGAGGTTGTTCATGGAGTACCCGCTGTCCGGGGCCGAATCGAAGTGGACGCCCGGCACCGCGGTGCGGGCGCGGACGAAGAAGGTCGAGTAATAAACCCCTCCCTGGGCCGTGGAATCGGCCAGGGTGGGGACCACGGTGGCGTACCGGTCCTCCGTGTCGGCGGGCACGGTGAGCAGGAAATCCCAGTCCCCGGGCGGATAGGGAAGGGATCGACTCAGGTCGGGGGAGAAACCGGTGCGGGCGGCGAGGTCGTCATCGATCCGGCGGAAGACGGCGTATTCGAGGATCGGGGTGGGACTGCCCAGGGTGTCCAGGACGCTGGCCGTGAAGTGGATCCTCACCTGCAGCCCCTGGTCGTCGGGAACGTCGCGAATCGAGTCGATCACCGCGTGGCGGAAAGCTTTCTCCCACTCGATTCGTAACTGGGTGCAGGCGGGGTTCACCCCGGCCCCCAGATAAATGTGGGTCGAGCGCCAGAGCAGCTCCTGACCCACGGCGCCGAATTCGTGCCAGCTATCGCCGGGGGCGACTTCCTCCCAGGCAGCCCCGCCGCTGGCGCTGAGTTCCCAGCGGATCGAGTCGGTCTGGGAGGTCGTGATCCGGGCGCGCAGGATCGTGTCGGTGGATAGATCGATCACCTGCGACACGACGGTGTTGGCCTGCTGGTTGAAGCCGGCGAGATCGACCGTGAACAGGTGCAGGCCACCGGCGCCGCCGGCCACCAGGGCGCAGTCGTCGGCTTCGGCGGCGCCGTGGGCCACCCCGGGAACCGGATAGCCGCCGAGGTGAACCGGATTGGCGGGGTCGTCGAGGTCCAGGAGCTGGAAGCCGGCGTCGCCGGCGGCGAGGTAGGCGAGCTCCCCGGCGAGAGCGAGGTCCCGGGCGCTGCCGGGCGTGGCGACCGCCCCCTCGGCGACCGGGCTGGCGGGATCGTCGATATCGACGACCTGCAGGCCCGCATCGCCGGCCGCCACGTAGGCGTAGCTTCCGGAGACGGCCAGCCCGAAGGCGTAGCCCTCGATTGGCAGCGATCCGGCCGGGACCGGGTTGCCCGGATCGCTCACGTCGATGACCTGCAGACCGGAGTTGCCGTCGGCGACGAAGGCGTAGCCGCCGGCCAGGGCCACGTCCTGGGCCCAGCCGGGAGTGTCGCAGCTGCCGGCGGGGATGGGGTCGGCCGGGTCGCCGATGTGAAAGACCTGCACGCCGGAGCCCGACTGCGCGACGAAGGCGTAGCTGCCGGTCACGGCCACGGCGTGGGCGAAGCCGTCGCAGGTCTGGCTGCCGATGATCTGCGGGGCGGCGGGATCGGCAACGTCCACCACCTGCAGGCCTCCGCTACCGTCGGCCACGAGGGCGACCGAACCGGCCAGGGCCACCCCGCGCGCACTGCCGGGAGTGTCGCAGGCCCCGAGCGGCGTGGGGGAGCCGGGGGTGGCGCAACCGATCAGCTGCAGGCCGGCGGTGTCGTCGGCCAGGTAGGCAATCGTGTCGGCGGTGGCCACGCCGTAGGCGCTGCCGGGACTGGTGAAGGTGCCGGCCAGGACGATCTCGATCGGGAAGAGCTTGATTTCACCGGCGGTGGTATCCCACCAGGCCGTGGTCAGGGCAGGGTCGCGGTACTGGGTGGTGAAAAAGTCCTCGTCGTACTGGAAGGTGGTGGTGGCGAGCGCGAGCCCGGCCGGCAGCAGAGCGGCCAGGACGGCACGAAGAAGCCAGCGGCGGCGTCGCGGGCACATGGCGCCTTCTCCGGGATGATGCGAGAGCAAGAGAGGTCCAGATTCCCGGCCGCCCAGTCTAGCGGTGGGCTCCCCCCGCGTCAAGATGGCACCCGTCCCGGCGGGCTACGCCTTGCGGTCCGCCCTCGCGGGCACGATCTTCGCAGCGATCCCCGGCGAGTGTGTCTGTTCTCTCTCTGGCGAAAAGAGTCTGCCATGCCTCAGGCCCGCAGCGGAGACACGGTCAAGATCCATTACACGGGTCGTCTCAAGGACGGAACCGTCTTCGACGCTTCCGGGGGGCAGGAACCCCTGCAGCTGGTGATCGGTGGCGGGGCCACTCTTCTCAAGCTGGAGGAGGGGATCATCGGCATGGAAGCGGGGCAGAAGCGGAGCCTCGAGATCCCCGCCCGGGACGCTTTCGGACCGCGCCGCCGGAACCTCGAGCGGGTCCTGCGCCCGGACCTGATGCCGACGGGCCAGAAGGTCGAGGTGGGACAGAAGCTCCGGATCCAGCAGGAGAACGGCACCCACACCGTCGTGACGGTGATCAACGTCACCCGGGAGGGGGAGGTGATGGTCGACACCAATCACCCTCTGGCCGGCGAGGACCTCGTCTTCGAGATCGAGCTGGTCGAGATCTCACCCGGCAACCGCCGAGATGGTGTATAATGCTGTTCTCCTTTCCCGGCCCGGCTGACGACGGCAGGAGAGCCCTGTGTTCGACCACGAGAGAATCCCGGTCACGCACCCCAGGTTCGCCGAACCGGTCGAGGTCGACAAGGACATCGCCGCCCTGATCCAGGCCCTCTGGCGCCTGGGAATCGACACCGACGAATCCTGCCAGAACGTGGGTCCGGGATCGGTCTGGATCCAGTTTTCCTCCGGCCCGGACGCCTTGAAGTTCCTTTCCCTCGTCGCTGCCATCCGCGAGGAGGAGGGTCCAGAGGCCGCCGACCGGCTGTACTACCGCCTGATCAACGGCGAAGGAGGGTGGGAGTACGAGGTCGTCCCCTGGGACCTGAACATGGTGATGATGGACGAGAAGGGCGTAGCCGGCTTCGACGGCCCGCCCGACCTGGTACTGCCGGTGGCCGTGCGGTTTCCCATCTCCGACTACTTCCGCGTCCTGCAGATCGTCAAGGGACGCTGATCTCTCACTCGCCTCCGATGTGTTTCTGCATCACGCCCCTGATCCACGGGGTCAGGAAGGCGATGACCAGGGCGGCGAGCGCGGCGGCCCCGCAGTTGATCACGAAGATCCAGACCAGCGGGATCAGTTCCCAGAAGCCGGCCAGGACTCCCGCCATCTTGTTGCCGATCGCGGTCGAGAGGAACCAGCCTCCCATCATCAGGGCCGTCACCCGGGGCGGGGCCAGCTTAGAGACCAGGGCCAGGCCCATGGGACTGAGGCACAGCTCGCCGATGGTGATGATCCCGTAGGTCCCCACCAGCCACATGGCTGACGCCTTGCTGGCGCCGCCTTGGGTGAGCAGGACGGCCAGGATCATTGGCAGGGTCGATACGGCGGTGATCAGCATGCCCCAGGCGATCTTGGCCGGCGTCGACGGTTCCTGGCGGCGGCTCCGCATCCAGCCGAAGAACCCCACGACGATCGGCGTGAAGATCACGATGAAGAAGGGATTGATCGACTGGAACATCTCCGTCGAGATCAGGGTCACCTTCTGTCCGGCGGGGGGGCGCTCGGCAACCGGTACGTTACGCCAGTACGACCCGGTGGAATCGGGTTCGGTGACGACGGTGCCGATCGTCACGTCCTGATCCATCTGCAGGAACTCGACCACGGCCGTGGCTGACCCGGCTTCCCGGCGGGTGTTCTCCTCCGCCCAGTAGGTGAGCGAGGAGCCGTTCTGGTGGAACACCATCCAGAAGACCACCACGACGGCGAAGATCGAGAGCAGGGCGCCGATGGGAGCCTTCTCCTGGCGGGGGGATCGTCGCCACAGGGTGATGTAGTACAGGACGATGGGCAGGGTGGCGGTGACGAAGGCAGCGGTCATCGCGTTGTGGAAGACGTTGCCGAGGAAGAAGTAGCCCAGGCAGCCGCAGACCGCAGCCGGAAGCAATATCTGCAGCGTGAGCTGCTTGAACATCCGGCTGCCTTTCTCTGCCACTTCCTCGCCCCGATCAGGAACGCCGGCCAGCCTCCGCTGGCCGAAGAAGAACCAGATGACGCCCAGGATCATGCCCACGCCGGCGGCGGCGAAGGCGTAGCCCCAGCCGTAGCTGTTGCGCAACCAGGCGGCGATGAAATTGCACACGAAGGCACCTACGTTGATGCCCATGTAGAAGATGTTGTAACCGGCTTCCTTGATGGGGCTGTCGTCGGCGTAGAGCTTGCCGACCAGGGTGCTGATGTTCGGCTTGAAGAGGCCGTTGCCCAGGCAGATCAGCAGCAGCGAGACGTAGAAGCTGCCCAGCCGCGGAATCCAGTCCAGTCCCGGTATGGCCGGAATGCCCAGGCCGAGGTAGCCGATAGCCATCAGGTTACCGCCGATGAAGTTGCTCTTGCGGTAGCCCAA
>CAZAHC010000088.1:0-12006 GCA_964484595.1 uncultured Fibrobacteraceae bacterium
CACCGTTCCGACGGACCTTCGCCCGCTTCACCTTCTTCTCCAGCTCCCGGTTGCTGGACCGACGGGCTTCGATCACCCACCGTTTCTCTGTCCTGGGAGTGGCCACCTTCGCCACCTCCCGCGCCTTCGTCCACGTGAGCTCTCCGCGAGCAATCGACTCCCGCAAAACAGGCAACTCATCCATCACCCCGGCCAAACGGATGAACTGGCGAGTCTTGTTCTGTGAAAAGCCCAGCGCTTCGGTGGCGTACATCTGGAGCGAGGAATAGCCGAGTTCACGATACCGCTTTCGCCGAGCGATCTCGCTGAACCACAGCAGCGCGTTTTTCTCGGCGCGTTGCAGCTCGACGAGGGCATCTTTCAGGCGGGAATGGACTTCGGCGGCGGGCAGACCGGTGACAAAGGCAGGCATCCTGTTACCTCCGTGTAGAGGGCCTTGGCAGAGAAAAAATGTTCTGGGAGGAGACAGGAATTATACTACAAAACGGCAGCGCCCGCAAGCCCTAACCCGTTGAAAATAAAAAAATTATCGCGTTTTCCGGGCATCGTTCTTGCACCTGTCAACCCAGGTTGAACCCTCGCCGGTCGTGAGGCGGCCCACCTCACTTGGTGGGGGGCCGCCCACTGCATCAGATTCGGGTTCGATGCTGGTTCTGCATCAACAGCCCATCTGCCACAACCACAAGGCCATCTGGGCTTCCCACCACTCCGAGAGCTCGGGGCAGAACTCGTCGAAGCAGGCCTGGGAGTCGTCGGCCGCCTTCTGGGCCGCCGCGCACATGGCGTCGTGGTAATCCTGCTTGGCCTCATCGAGGTCCTCCTGCATGTCGTCGGCGTAGAAACCCTCGTAGATCAGCCAGCCCACCGCCCCGCCGATGGCGCCGATCAAGCCGCCGGTGGCTGCGCCGGCCAGGGCTCCCGGTCCGGAGGGACTGGAAACGCAAGCTCCGGTGATGGCCCCCGCGGTCGCTCCGCCCCCGATCGCACCGGCTAGGGTGCGGGTACCGTCCTGTCCCCACTCCTTGTAGATCGCGTTAACTGCATCTGCGTGGGCCTGCCCGGCGGCGGCGACGTCGGCATAGTACTGGGTCGCCACGTCCTGCAGGCACTGCTTCAGGGCCTCGACGTCACAGTACCACCGGTCCAGGTCCAGTCCGGGCCCGGGCGCGAAGGGACCGTCGGCGCCGGGGCTCAGGACATCCTCGTCCTCGCCGGCGGCCTTGCCGGAGCCGCCACCCTGGGCCCAGGCGAGGAAGTCGAAGCCGTCGTCGCCGACCAGGCCGTTGGCCGCCATGGCCAGGAACTCGCCGGCCTGGGCGGCGGTGATCAGGCCGCCGTCCGGAACCGCCACCAGGGGCACGAACGCGAGCCCGCTCTCGTCGTCCTTGAAGAGGTGGGTGGCGTAACCGATCACCGGGTGATAACCGCCGAAGCGGGCCGTGAAGATGTAGGCGCCGTAACCGTCGTAGGGGAAGTTGATGGGGATGGCGATCACCTGGCCGCCCGGCGTGGGGTCGTATTCCCAGAGCTGCAGGTCCGTCAGGGGTGCGCTGCCTCCCAGCGGCGTCTCGGCGACCGTGAAGGTGGAGGGATCGAGAGGCCCCG
The DNA here is from genome assembly GCA_964484595.1 of uncultured Fibrobacteraceae bacterium. Classification (GTDB taxonomy): domain Bacteria; phylum Krumholzibacteriota; class Krumholzibacteriia; order LZORAL124-64-63; family LZORAL124-64-63; genus CAZAHC01. The sequence goes on from CAZAHC010000088.1 coordinate 1,606, forward strand.
GGGTGCCGAACGAATACACCCCGCTCTCCTCCAGCAGGAAGGTCTCGCCGAACACCTGGGAGAACAGCTCCTCGTTCATCGGGTTGACGTGGTCGGGATGGAAGCGGCGGAAGATGTCCATGTAAGCCGTGGCCAGGTCGTGCTCCTGCTGAACCTGGTTCGAGAAGTGCTGGGTGATCCATTTCAGCTTGCCGAGCATCCAGGCGCCGGGGTGCAGCTCGATCGGATTGGCGGGCAGAGGTACGGTACGGTCCAGGTTCGGGCTTTCTGCCAGCTGCTGCCGGGGGGATTCCGGACGGGTGAAGTCCCCGGAATCGGAACAGGCGGTCATCAGCAAGGTGGCCAGGGTCAGGATCAGCACCATCATTGGTGCGACCCGCCGGGTTCTCTGCGACGTCTTCATGGGAAGCATCCTTCCGTTGTTCCGGGGCGCGGAAAGACGGAGACCCTGGCTCATTTCCGGTCCGCCCGGATGTCTGGTTCGGGTCGGCGGTTTTCTGCCGCCGACGGCGTTGATGTACTGGGAACCAGCGGACGGCGGGCTTTTCAAGACCTGCCCGGCAAAATCACCGGTGAGGCAAGACTATTCGTGAAGGCAGTGGTATAATGTCCTCTGATACCGACCCGCCCGCCGCCGCCGGGGGAATCCATCCCCGGCGAGCAGCCGGGCTAGACCCGACAGCAGAGGGGGCTGTCATGAAACGGGTACGAAACGGTCTGGTCCTTCTGATTCTCGCTCTTCCTGTTCTCTCGACCCCCGTCCACGCCGACAGCTCGAACCTCACCCTGCTCGGCCGCTGGGAGGGCGGATCCTGCATGGGTCTGACCGTCGCGGGGGACCTCGCCTGCTACGGCAACGGGTCCTTCCTGGCGGTGGCAAACATCGCCGATCCCTACTCGCCGCTGGAGCTGGGCGAGGTGCTGCTGCCGGCCTCGGTCCGGGACGTGGACCTGAGCGGCTCGCTGGCCTTCGTGGCCGACTCGTACTTCGGCCTGCAGATCGTCGATGTTTCCATCCCCAAGGCGCCGGTGCTGGTCGGCGCGCACGATACCGGGCACATAGCCACCGCGATCTTCGTTCAGGGCCAGCACGCCTACGTGGTCGACACCCACGAGGGCCTGCGGATCTTCGACGTGTCCGATCCCGCCCAGCCCTTCGAGGCGGGCTTCTTCGATCCCGGCGGCTATCCCCAGGACGTCGCCGTGCGGGACGGGTTCGCCTTCCTGGCCACGTGGGACGGGGTCTGGATCCTCGACGTGACGAATCCGGCCAGCCCCCAGCCGGAATTCCTCATCGAGCCGGGCGCCTACTGGGGCTTCGAGGCGGTGGTCCTGCTGGAAAACCACGCCCTCTTCGCCAGCGGGCAGGGCGGACTGGTGGTCTATGACATCTCCAACCCCGTGCTGCCGTTCCACTGCAACGCCTACTTCACCAGCGGCTCCGCCCGCGACGTGGACATCGACGGTGACCTGGCCCTCGTGGCCTGTCAGGGCGGGGGGCTCGATTTCTTCGACATCTCCGATCCCACCGGCCTGCTCCTCGTCAACAACTACGACCCGGACGGGGGCGTTTCCGCCGTGGCCTGCCGGGACGGTTTCGCGTTCACGGCCGCGTATGCGGAGGGAATGCGGATCGTCGACATCCGCGATCCCTCTCTTCCCCTCGAGGCCGCCCTCTGTCCGGTCGGCGGGGGCGGGTCGGGCATTTTCGTCCGGGAGAACATTGCCTTCGTGGCTGCCGGTTACTGCGGCCTGCGAACCTTCGACGTCTCCGAGCCGACCGCGCCGGCGCCGCTGGGCCACTGCCCCGTCGAGGACAACCTGAAGGACGTGGCCGTCTGGGGCGATTACGCCTTCACCGCCACCGGACTCGGCGTCAAGATCTTCGACGTCTCCGATCCGGCCTTCCCGGCGCCCGTCGGCGGTCACGCGATCGAGGGCGGGGCCCAGGACATCGCCGCCCGCGGTGATTTCGTCCTCTTCACGAATTTCCACAAGGGGCTGGTGGTCCTGGACGTTTCGAACCCGGCTTCTCCCCTTCTGTTCGGCAAGTTACCGGTGGACCCCGCCCACCAGGTCGCCCTCGGCGAGAAGTACGCCTACGTCACGGTCCAGGGCGAAACCGCCGCCGACGGCGGCCTGCTCGTCGTCGATTACACCACCCCGGGGATCCCGGAGATGGTGGGGCGCCTGGCGATGCGGAAGGCCGTGGACCTCGCCCTGGGCGATGGGGTGGCCTTCGTCGGCGGGACCACGCCCGATTACGAGTTCGGCCTGATCCCCGTCGACATCTCCGATCCCACCGACCCGGTGGCGCTGGGGTTCCTGGAGGTGGCGTGGCCATTGTCGGCCTTCGCCGCGGGCCAGGGTTACCTTTACCTGTCCGAGGTTTTCCAGGACACGCTGAGGGTCATCGACGTCAGCGATCCGACCGCACCCTTCCAGGCCGGCTACTTCACGCGCCCCGGGTACCACACCCTTTGCATCCACCCCACCGACGGGCTGGTCTTCACGAACGGCATCTGGATCTTCCGCAACGACCTGCTGACGGGGGTCGGCCCGGTTCCCCTGGCCGGGGCGCTGGACCTGCGGCAGAACTGGCCCAACCCCTTCAACCCTAGCACCACCATCAGATATCGCCTGACCGTGCCGGCCACGGTGCGCCTGAGCATCTACGACCTCGCCGGCCGGCTGGTGCGCCAGCTCAAGGATGGCATCCCGGAAGGGCCCGGCACCCACCGTGCCACGTGGCACGGCCGCGACTCGTGCGACCGCGAGGTTGCCTCCGGCACCTACCTCTACCGGCTGGAGGCCGGCCGTCAGCAGGCGACCAGGAGCATGGTGCTGATCAGGTGAGCTGCGGGCGGACGGGGTGGCCGCCCGCCCAGGTCGGTATCATTTCTCCGCCAGCGGACTGGCGCTGAACGGCAACGGCTCGCGTGCCGTGATCCCCTTGAAGTCCATCTCCTCGACCAGGATCGACGGGGTCACGATGCTGGCCGAATAGCGCTGGTTCGCCAGGCCGGTGGCAACCAGGTGGTGATACGGGTGCGCTTCCTTGCCCACGGCGACAATGTCGCGCAGGGTGCGCACGGTGACCTCGTCGGGGATGATCCCGCGCACCGGTTCCAGCCGCCCGTCCTCGACGTAGACCTTGTACGCGATCACCGGATCGGTCAGCAGCTCGTCACCCTCTGCCCCCTCGTTCGACCAGCGGTAGCGACCCGATATCCGGGGATCGTCGAGTAGCTCGATCAGCAATCCGTACTCGTTGCCGAACTCCCCGGCCAGCCGACGGAGCTGCTGCAGCAGCTTCTTCTCCGATTGTGCCTCGCTGGCCTCGAGGAAGAGGTTGGTGATCGCCGGCACGAGCCACTGGTTGGCCAGCATGCGGGCGTGGCCGTTCGAACCGCTGAGTTTCCGGGCCGGCCGGCGGGTCATGGGTAGACCGACGAGCCGCCCGTCCTCGACCAGGGTGATCCGCTGGCAAGCCACTCCCTCGTCGTCCACCTTCCGGTGGCCCATCAGCTTCACTCCGCGGTGGCTCTCGAGGGTGGGGTCGTCGCAGACGGAGAGGAAGTCGGGCATCACCCGGCGGTTGAGTCGGCGCGTGAGCTTGCCGGCGGGGAGCCGCTGGCGCAACCAGTCGGCGGCGGCAAGCGCGGGCCGTGCGGGCGAGAGCTGCTCGGCGAATAGCTGGGACAGGAACTGGGCCGCCGCGTAGCCGCTGAACAGCACCGGCCCGGAGTACTCGTCCAGGGCGGGCGCCCCGGCGATCGCCGTCAGGTCCCGGGCCAGCTTCTCGGCGCTGGCGTTCAGCTGGGCGGCCGAGCACGGTTCGACGCCGCCTACCGTCACTAGCCACAGCGAGCCGGTCAGCCGCTGGCCGTCCTCCGCCAGGACCGTCGCGCGCAACCCGAGGCTGCCCATGGTCCGGGTGGCCCGGCAGCGGCTGCCCTCGGTGTTCAGGTAGTACTTGAAGTCGGCGCTCGTGATGTAGGTCACCTCCCAGTCCTGCAAGGCGGGGAAGTTCTGCAGAAGACCGGCCGCCCGGCAGACCCTTTCTTCCCAGGCGGCCACGTCGACCGTCAGTTCCACCTGCGGATCGAGGTGCTCGCTGCTCGCCGCCGGCGTGAAGTCCGGTATCTCCTCGGTGACCGGGTTGGCGGCCAGGTAGGCCTTCTTGCCGGCGAGGGTCTCCAGCGCCTTCTTGTAGGCCGCGTCGGTGTGGAGCCAGATCTGGTGGCGCAGGCCGAAGTAATCGTCCTCCTCGATCAGGTCCTTGCGGAAGTTGTAGAGGTCGCGCCAGTCACCCACGAAATAGCTGTTGTCCAGGGAAGGATCTCCCACGCGCAGGTCGATCCAGAACTGTCGCTGCCGCTGGCGGTCGTTCTGGACCAGGGCGCCGTAGCGCGCCTTGATCATGACCCGATCGCTGTCCACGACCCGATAGCTCAGGAAGTACGGGGGCGGCAGGCCCGGCAGGACGAGGTCTTGCCCGGACCGGTCCAGCTCGTCGGCCAGGGCGGCAAAGACGGGACCCTCGCCGGCCCGGACCTCGCTCCCGCTCCCCAGCAGCAGCCCCACCGCGATCAGCGCCAGCAGGTGTCGTGGCCTGGTCTTGCCGTTCGTCGCGCTCATTTCCCACCTCCTTGAGCCGGCCGTCCGGGGGGCGGCAGGATGGGAGGCCTCTCCTGCCCCTTGCGGACCTTCTCCACCTCGATCTCCGAGACGAGGATGCTGGGTGAAACGGCGCTGACCGGTACGCTGCCGGACTCGGCGCCGCAGGTGCCGTTGAAGACGGCGGGATCGTCGGCGGTGGCGATGATCTTGTTGAAGCTGGCCAGCGGGGTGCCGACGATGTCAACGCCCCGCACCACCTCGTCGGGCCGACCGTCCGGATAGACCCGGTAGACGAGCAAGGGCTTGACCTTGAAGGCCTGCACCCCCGCGCGGCGGGTCATGGTGAAACCGCCGGAGATGTCCTGGAACACCAGCCCGTACGGCTTGCCCTGCTTGACGATCTCCTCGCAGAGTTTCTCGCGCAGCCGCGCGAGGCTCACCGTCTGCGAGGAGCGCACGATGGTGTTGCCCATGCGGGCCACCGGATCGCGGCCCTCCTCCCGGCGCGCGTGGCCGTTGCTGTGGGGGAAGTTGGCGATCGGCGAGCGGGTCAGCAGGAACTCCTTGAGCACCCCCTTCTCAACGATGGACACCGGGCGGGCCGGCATCCCCTCGTCGTCGAACTTGTAGTAACCGCGCAGATCCACCCCCTCGAAACTGGCCAGGGTGGCGTCGTCGAGGACGTCGAGGAAATCGGGCAGGACCGACTTGCCGACCATCTTGGTGAAGGTCTGGCCCTCGCTCTCGCGCTTCTGGCGATGGCCCTCGAGGCGGTGGCCGAAGATCTCGTGGAAGAAGACGCCGCTGGCGCGGTTGATCAGGATGGCGGGACCGACGTACGGTGACACCACCGGCGCCGAGATCAGCGCCTCCAGCTCGGTGACCAGCCGCTCGGCCGCGGCCTGGATCTCCGCCTCGGCCGGCAGGTGCTCGGTGACGCTGGCGGCCCAGCTCTCGTTGCGCGTCAGCTCCATGCCGTCGGCGGCCATGCCCTCGACACTCAGCAGGACCCGCAGGTACCGGTTGCCGTGCCGCAGGCGAGTCCCGTCGCTGTTGACCAGGAAGGTGGTCTTCTCGACCAGGCGCAGATGCGCTGCCGACTCCTTCACGAAGGGAAAGCCAGCGCAGTACGAACCCACGCCCTTGAGAATCCCTTGCCACTTCTCGACATCGATCTCGACCCGCTCCCGATTCTCCTCGAAATGCTGGGGCTCGGCGCCCGAGAAATCGGCCGAGGTGTCCTCCTCCTCCACCTTCACCTGCCGGTTCGCGAGGACCTTGGTGTACCGGTCGAGCGCCTGCCGGTACTGGTACTCGGTCTCGTGCCAGAGAGCAGCGCGGACGGCCTCCGGATCGGCTCCGAGGGGGAATTCCACCGGGCGCGGCGGGGTGTAGTTGTCCTGCCAGTTGTCGCTGCGAATCTCGTGGGTGCTGTCCAGCTCCAGGGAGCCGACCCGCAGGTCGACGTCGAGGAAACGCCGCGTGGAAGCAGACGGCGCCTCCAGGCCGCCGTTGACCACTCCCAGCTCGAGCCGGCGTTTTTCCGTGACCGCGTACTGGATGTGGTACAGGTGGGTTTCGGATGCCTCGGCAAGGTTGGCCAGCGACCTGTCCAGCTCCGCCTGCATCAGGTCCAGCAGGGGATCGGGCGGGCCGTCCGCCAGGATGCTACCCGGCCGCGGGGCCAGCAGGCAGAACAGCAGGCAAAACAACACGGTACCTGCGTGCGGGTGACGCATGTCGCCTCCGGGGAATCGGGTCAGGGAACGTGACGGATTCGACCTGGCCTGGATTATTCCGCCAGGAAGCTGGCGCGGCAAGGGGTATTCGGGTGCGGTCACTCCGTGGAGGAGCTCCACGGCTGTTCCTGGCGCGTGATCCGTAGCCCGTGCCTGGCCAGGCCGGCGGCGACGTCCTCGTAAGGCACGTCCCCGGGGGTCAGGAGACCGGGCCGGTCCAGGCGGCCGGTCAGGATCAGCCGGGCGCCCAGGCTCAGGGTGAAGCCCACGGTGCGTTGCATGGCCGTCAGGCCGGTCGCGAGATCCCGGTGGTCGATCAGCTGGTAGACGATTCGCCGGGGGGCGCCGGCAACGAGGCCACGCAGGTCGACTCGCACCAGGGCGATGTCCCGTTCACCCGCACGGAAATGGAATTGCTCCTGCGCCGCGAGCAAGGCGGCGGTGAAGTCAAGCGGGGCCACGGCCACGTCTCCCACCCGTACCGGTTCCTCGTCCAGGAACCCACTCCGGGCGGCTACCCGCCAGAAAGCGCTGTGGCCGGGAAGCCGACAGGTGTAGCGGCCGATCTCCCGGAGCGAGCCATTCAGGCCGAACTGCTCGGCATACCTCACCGCATCGCCGTTGGGGTAACATTCGAGGGTCGCGCCGATCTCGGGCAGGTCGAGCTCGTGGACGTGCTCCGGAGCGAAGAGGTCGCGGCCGGCGATGCTCACCTCCCGGCCGCCGGTGACGAGGCGGGCGGAACGCGTGTAGGCCCGCATGACGCCGGTGGTCGACCAGGAGAACTTGTAGCGCAACGGGTTGTTCGCCACCTCCGGGTCGGGAATCCCGGCGCCGTACGAATGGAACTCGTGGATCTCGTCGAACTCGGTGCAGGCCCGCAAGCCCAGAACGATGTCGATGCCGGGATCCAGGCCGAACTCCGTCAGGATCGTCACTCCCTTGTCACGCGCCCGGCGGTCGAGGCCGGCGACCTCCTCCCGGGCGGCCCTCACCCGCACCGGGTCGCTCTCGCGGGGATCAACGTAGTAAACGCTGCTGACGAGAGACACGCCGACCCGGGCGGCCAGCCTGCCGGCGAGCAGGGCCAACGGGGCCGGCAGAGTCTCGACGACCAGGTCGACCTCGGCCATGGCCTTCTCGACCGCCTCCGCGTCGGTGATATCGAGGTCGCGGCCCACGACACGATCGGCGGGATACGGGGCCAGGAGCGCGGCCATATCCGGCCGGTTGTCCACGACCTGGATCCGGCCGACGGTTTCGCACTGCACGAGGTCGTACAGGGCCGCCTGTCCCTGCATCCCCAGCCCGAGAAGAAGCACGTTCTTGGTGGCCATGGCCGTTGATTCCTCCACCCAGGGGCTTGAAACCCGGATTCCCGGCTTGCCCGGATCGCCTGCCAGCCAGGCCGCCGGGCGGGGCCAAGGAAGACACCAAATCTATGCTCATTGTCTCAGAGTGCAAATCCAGAATCCTCGAGTTGGGCCGGGGGAAATTGGGCCTTGCAAGGTGATTGACAGGCAGGACCCTCTTGCTGGCCTTATCAGGAACCCCGGTCAGTTGACCGAAGAAAGCTCGAAAAGAGCCATTTCAGGGGTGCCGGGAGCCGGGTTTTCTTCCAGTTCGAAATCCGGCTCGAGAACCCAAAAAATGAAGCGGCCTTCCACCTGGTACCTTCCGGGGAGCCAGGGAAGGCCGGTGATCGTGACATTGCCGAGGAATTCCCCCTCGTTACCGAACCGCCTGAGAGAACGTTCGCCCGCGTCTCCACCTGACGTTCCGGGCAACTCTGGCTCGAGCCAGATTTCTCCCCCTTGACGGGGAAAAAGCTCCCGAACGACATGTTTGTATCTGGCGGGTTCGAAATCGAAGGTCATCTCTTCCTGGCGCCGCTGAAGTTCTTCCGCGGTGCGTTTGATCGGAGCCAGGCCCAGGTCGATCTCCCACCTCGGTTTCAGCGTTTCATCGAAGCAGTGGATCTTCCCGGCATAGAGATCCGGCTGGACGTAGACCAGGCCCTCGGGGGAGACCGCGACCAGCGGCAGGATCTCGAAATCCGCCTCGTTCATCCGGCCGTTCTCGGGCGGTGGGGGCAGGTTACTCCTCTTCACCACCAGCGAGTCCACCACCGTCCCGGCCTCGTCGAGCAGGGTAAGAAAGGTGGATATTTCCATTCCCGTTCCCGGGGTGGGGTTTCGGGTGGCCCGGATCGCCTCGCCGACGAGGTGCCGCCTCCCCCGGAAAACCCGGGTGAACTGGCTGAAACGGCCCAACCTCACCGATCGATCGAACCGGCCGTTCTCCGAATAACAGAGGATCTTGGGCGCCTCGGAACAGTCCAGGAGCCCGATACCCCCATCCGGCAAGTGGAACGGCGGCCCGAGTTCGCGATGATCTTCCGGCCCCTCCCCCGATTGACCGACCGCCAGGACAGTATTTCCGCGGGGATCAAGCTTTATCAGCTGATCGCGGATGCGATCGCTCAACCAGGTGTTTCCCTGGTCGTCGACCATCACTCCAAAGAGGTTCTCCGGAACCGAGTTCAGCTCGGGATTCAGCAAGTCGAACTCCCGCTCACCCCCGAAAACCTTCTGCCAGACAACGAGGGCGCGGTAATGATGGTCCGCCACCTGCCCGTTAGCGAGACTGGCATCACCTGCAGGAGACAGGAGATAGTAAATGCCCAAGGTTAAGAGAAGGGCCCGCAGGAAAAGTTGCTGGGCCAAGGTCAGGAATAGTCCTTCTTAATCTGGCCCCAGGTCTTTTTCTCGGGCGGCGGGGGAGGCGGGGGAGGCGGTTCCTCCTCCTCGGCAATCGCCACGCCGACGTTAAAAACACCCAGGCCACCCGGCTCCAGGTCGAAACCGAACCCGAAGCTCAGGATCACGAACACGAGAAGAAAACATACGGCCTTGGTTTTCACGGCGCTCTCCTTTCAACCTGGACACTACTTCAGCAGTACAATCTTCTGGGTGTCGACGGCAAAACAGGGAGGCCGTCCATGACTGTTCGTTGCTGCACTCAACTGTTTAATGCCTACACCCCTTGCGCTTACACGATTCTCAATCCATTTGGTTACTTCGTAAGGCTGCGGAAAACGGTGTTCAGCTACTGCACCAGAACCGCACCAGAATACCACACGGAGGTAACCCGATGAGTAAATCCAGGAAGATCAAATTCACCAAGACGGCAATCGCCGATCTGGAAGCCGCGACGGATGGCGACCGCTACTACGTCTACGACAAGTCCTTTCCCGGTCTCTGCCTGATGGTCACGAAGACCGGGAAGAAGAGCTTCTACCTGAATCGCAATTTCGACGGGCGGACCCGTCGGATCCGCATCGGAGGCGTGGACAACATCACCGTCGAGCAGGCCCGCAAGAAGGCGGTGACGTTTGCTGCTCAGATCGAACTGGGCGAGGATCCCATGGAAGCGACGCGGGAGAAGCGTCAAGAGCTGACCCTCGGCGAGCTGATGGAGGAATACCTGACCCGCCACGCCAAGCCCAACAAGAAGACCTGGAAGCAGGACGAGGGTCTGTACAACCTTCGGCTGGCCCATTGGTCGAAGCGGCGGCTCTCCGCCATCTCCCCCGGCGAGATCGACCGCTACCACAAGCAGCTCGGCCATGATGTCGGAATCTATTCGGCCAATGGCGTCATCACGCTGCTGAAGACCATGTACAACAAGGCCAAGAAGTGGCGGTACTTCAAGGGTGAGAATCCCACGTGCGAGACTTCCATGTTCCGTACGAAGGGACGGGAGCGTTGGATCACTCCCGAGGAGATGCCCCACTTCATGGCTTGCCTTGAGAAGCACCAGGACGCTGACTTCCGGGACTATGTCCTGATCAGTCTCTATACGGGGGCTCGCCAGGGGAACGTCATCAGCATGCGGTGGGAGGACATCAGCCTCGATGAGATGGTGTGGACGATCCCTGAGACCAAGAACGGTGAGTCGTTCGTCGTGGACCTGGTCGAAGACCTTCGCTCACATCTCATGGGACGACGGGTCCGTCAGGCAACTGACGAACTGAGGG
>CAZAHC010000089.1:0-11906 GCA_964484595.1 uncultured Fibrobacteraceae bacterium
CCATGAAAACCTCATGCGGTTGGTGCTGGTCCCACAACCGAATGAGGTTTTCATGGAGGCCTTCGAGTTCTTGATCGGGAAGATCATGCCCTTTTTCACCCTGGCGGTCCTGATCCTGGGTCTGATCTACCGGGTGGGGCGCTGGCAGCGGGCGGCGGCGGGAAACATCGCCCTGTTTCCCTCGGCGGCCGGTCGCTGGCAGCTGTTCAAGAAGGTGCTGGGCGAAGTGATCCTGTTCAGCAGCTTCCGGAAAGAGAACCAGGCGCTGTGGAGGCGAACCTGGATCTTCCACCTCTCGCTGGGCCTGATCATCCTTGGCCACACCCGCCTGATCGCCGACTGGCCCCTACGGGTACTGCTCGGGTTGCCCGCGGAGACGGTCCAGGCCCTGAGCGCCTGGGGGGGCGGCATCTGCGGAGTAGTGGCCCTCGCTTGCTGCTTGCTCCTGCTGGGTCGTCGTTTCGGCATTCCCCGGGTCAGGGAAATCTCGTCCGGGGAAGATTACTCGGTCCTGATCCTGCTGCTGTTCATCCTGCTGACGGGGAACGGCCTGCGTTTCTTCACTCATTACGACATCACCCAGGTGCAGCTGTACTTCAGCACGCTGTTCAGCTCCAGCGAGACCATGGTGCCTCACGATCCCCTGTTCCTGTTGCACTTTCTCCTGGTTCAACTGCTGCTGATCTACCTGCCCTTCGGTAAGTTCTTGCACGTGCCGGGCATCTTCTACAGTCGAACCTTGCTCGCAAAGGATTACTAAGATGGAAGAACAAGCTCAAGCCAGGGAAACCGAGCTGCAGACGGTCATCGACCAGGTGAAGGCGATCAAGAACGGCCCCCGCGTGATGCAGCTGTACATGGACATCTGCGCCAAGTGCGGGATCTGCTCCGACCAGTGCCACGTCGCCCAGACCATGCCCGAGAGCAGGGTCAACCCGGCCGGCCGGTCTGATCTGATCCGCAAGCTCTACAAGCGGTACGGTTCCTCCTGGGGTCAGGTGTTGCGGGGGATCGGCGCCGCCGCCGACATCAGTCCCGAGGAAGTCGAGATCTGGCAGCGGGATTTCTACGAGTGTTCCGGCTGCCGCCGCTGCGCAAGGTTTTGCCCCTTCGGCATCGACAACTCGATCCTGACCCGCAAGGGGCGAGCGGTGGTCCACGCCCTCGGCAAGTCGCCCTTCATGATGTCCGAGACCCAGCGGATCTCGGACGAGACCGGGAACGACGAGGGTCAGACCTACGCCGCCTTCGTCGAGGCCTGCCGGTTCCTGGTCGAGGAGGTGATGGACGAGTGGGGGCTGGAGGTCGAGATCCCCATCGACAAGGAGGGTGCCGACATCCTCTTCATCCCCGCCTCGGCCGATCTGATCTCCTTCCCGGAGACGCACATGGGCGTGGCGGTCTTCTTCAAGGCCCTCGAGGTGTACGACGGCACCACGTGGACCATGTCCTCGAAGGCGTTCGACGGCGCGAACTTCGGGCTGTTCACCGGTGACGATCCGCACATGCACCGCAAGAACCAGCTGGCCCACGACGCCTGTGTCGAACTCGGGGTGAAGAAGCTGGTCATCGGGGAATGCGGTCACGCCTACCGGATCGCCAAGCGCCTGGGCCCGACGGCCTCGAAGAACAACAATCCCTTCGAGACGACCAACATCTTCGAGCTGGCCGACGAGTATCTCCGGAAGGGCGCCTTCAGTTTCGACAGGTCGAAGATCGACGAGATGGTCACCTATCACGATCCCTGCAACTTCGCCCGGTCGACCGGCATCTGCGAGGAACCCCGACGATTGCTGCATGCGATGACCGACAATTTCGTCGAGATGACGCCCAACCGGACCGAGAACTGGTGCTGCGGCGGCGGGGGAGGCCTCGCCGTGATGGATGGCCCGGAGAAGGTGACCAAGATCAACGGCACCTTCCTCGATTACCGCATGAAGGCGGGCAAGGTAAAGGTCGACCAGATAGCCGCCACCAAGGCGGACTACGTGGCGGCGCCCTGCGCCAACTGCAAGCGGCAGATCATGCAGCTCATGGAGCATTACGAGACGGAGGTCAAGGTAGGGGGGGTCTTCGACCTCTTCGGCAGGTCGATCGTCCTCTCCTGATCTGGAACCGAGGTGGAGCTCCGGTGCTCCACCCGCATGGCCAGGAAAGGGGAATTGCAGGATGGGTAACAAGACAGCGATCGTGATCGATGACGAGGTGGATCTCACCACCTACATTTCATCGATCCTCGAGGAGAACGGGTTCACGGTCCGCACCGCCACCGACGCTGTGACCGGGGAGCGGATCATCAGGGAGACCCCACCGGACATCATCCTCATCGATCTGATGATGCCGGGCCGCACCGGAATCCAGCTCTTCGTCAAGCTGCGGGCGGACGAGGCCACCAGGGACATTCCCATGGTCATGGTGACCGGCATCAAGGAACAGTTGGGAATCGACTGGGGGGAAATCGTCGACCGCTACCGGACGCGCCAGCCGGACGGATTCGTGGAGAAGCCGATCGAGCCGGAGCGCCTGATGAAGGTGGTCGAGGGTGTGCTCTCCGGAGAAGCGCCCGACGGCGAAGTCCTGCACGGATGATGGCCCGAACCCACTGCGCGGGACCCACCGGACGGGCCGTGCCGCCATGACCTTGAAAGTCAGGCGACCGCTGCCCGTCTACCGCAAGCTACTGCTGGAAAATAGGATTCTGCTCTTTTTCATCTTCCTGTTCGTTTTCCTCGGTTCGGTCGTTCTCATCGCCGTCCATTGGACCACCAACCGTGCAGTGGCGGAGATGTTGCAAGGGCGTGCGGAGGCGGCCCGTCGAGCCTGGGCCGCTCCGGTTGCCGATGCCGTCGCTGGCGACCGGCGAGATGACCTGGCCACCTTGCTCGACCGTGCCCTGGACGGAGATCCCTGCCTGGCGTTCCTTGTCGTCTCCGGTCCAGGCAGGGATATCATCGCCTGCCGCGCCGGCTCGCCCGATTCCACCTCCCTGCTGGCAGCCCATCTCTCCGGCCCACCGGACCAGCTTCGCGAAACGGGCTGGGACGCTGGCGCCTTCCGGGAACACGACTTCCCGCTCCTGGTCGGTGGTGAACAGATTGGCGAGCTGCGGGTCGGTGTCTCACGGCGGCTGGGCAACCGTCCCGCCTCCAGAGCGGCCCTGATCGCTCTGGTGCTGCTGGCGGTGCCGGGGGTGCTGCTGTTCGGCATCGCCAGGGTGGTGGTGCGCAGGGCGGTTCGCCCCCTGAAGGAACTGACGCGGGTAGCCGACGAGATCAGCACCGGCAACCTGGATACCCGCATCGATTTCGGCATTCACGTCAATTGCTGGGAGATCAAGAACTGCCAGCGAACCGACTGCCGGGCCTACCTGAATTTCTCGGAACAGTGCTGGTACATCGACGACACGCCGTGCGAGGGCTACGAACCGCGCTTTCCCCAGAAGCTCGAGGGCTGCCGGACCTGCAAGGTCTACAAGGCCCACCGGGGAGACGAGGTGGTCCAGCTCGCCGATTCATTCCGGCACATGACGAACACCCTGAAGGCCTCCCGGGAAATGCTCGTGAGTTCCGACGACTTCCAGGAGCGGCTGATCCAGAACTCCTTCGACGGGATCATTGCCACCAACGCCGACGACAGGGTCACCATCTTCAACCAGGTGGCGGAGGACCTGATCGGTCTTCCGCGCGCGGAGGTGGTCGGACAGCGGAAGTGGCAGGCCTTCTTCGAGGACGGACTGGAGCACGCCATGGATATTCCCCTGTCCCATGAACCGATCCGCCGGGTGCGTGGTTTCCCGCCGAGGGAATCGCAGATCAAGCGCGCGGACGACAGCCTGGTGGATGTTCGCCTGGCCGGGATCAGTCTCTACGAGCGCGGCCTGCACATCGGCAAGGTCTTCTTCTTCCAGGACATGCGGGAGATCAAGAAGCTGCGCGAGGACCTGATCCAGTCCGAGCGGCTGGCGGCCGCGGGACAGGCCGCTGCCGGCATCAGCCACTCCATCAAGAACATCATGGATGGCTTCAACGGCGGGGTCTACGTCTATCAGATGGGAAAAAGGCGGGGCGACGAGAAGAGGATGGCGATTGGCTGGGACATGATCGAGCGCAACGTGAAGATCATCTCCGATCTGACCACAGATCTGTTGAACTTCGCCAAGGAGCGCACACCCGAGTACGAAATCCTGGACCCGGTGGCGCTGGTCGAGGGGGTGGTGGCCGGCATCGACCTCCGGCCCGGGAGCGGGATCGAGATCCGGGTGGAACGGGAGGGATCGGCCCGGCAGGTAAGGCTCGACCGGCACGCCTTCCACCAGTGCCTGACCAACCTGCTGCGCAACGCGGTGGAGGCATTTCCCGCCGGAGAGGAAGGTGGCGTCGTCGTCACCGTTGGCTGCGCGGGGGAGAAGGCCTTCTTCTCCGTCCGGGACAGCGGAATGGGCATGAGCCGGCAGACGCTGGCCAAAGTCAAGCGCGGCATGTTCTCCACCAAGGGTTCCAAGGGGACCGGCCTGGGGCTGCAGGTCGTCCAGAAGATCGTCAAGGAACACAGGGGAGTGCTCACGATCGAGTCCCAGGAGGGCAAGGGCTCGACCTTCCTGATCGAGATCCCCGCCGGCAAGGTTCCGGCCGGCGCCTAATCCGGATTGAAGGTGCAGGTTCTCTCGAAGACGAAGCTGTAGGCCCAGGTCAGCCAGATCAACCGGCCGACATGGGACTTGGGGTCGACCTGGCGGAACAGGTCTGGGGGCAGGAAGCAGACGAAGACCGCCGTGGTCGCCTCGGCGAGGTCACGAGGTTCGCCGTAGGTCCAGGGCGAGGCCTGTACCCCTCTCCGGTCGGCGAGCACCGGTAGCCCGGAGCAGGGGAAATCCCGGTCGGCCAGGCGAAGAGTCTCCCCGTCTTCTCCGCGCCGGAACACAAGGGGCGGTTCTAACCGGTCGCGATCCAGGACCGCCCAGGGAGCGCCGGACTTGACGGTCAGCACCGCCAGGAATTCCCAGGCCAGGCAGCCGCGCGGGATCTCCTCGGCGGCCAGGAAGCGGCGGAGCAGCAGCTCGGAGCAGGGCGGGGTCCGGTCGGGGTCGTGGCCCTGGTTCCGCAGACATTCGCGGATGGCGGCGACGGTGGGGTGGGAAAGCAACTGACTGTCCGGGTAATGGCGCAGCAGGTGAGCCCGGGCACCGCGAGTCGCCACATCCATCACGTTGCCCAGATCTCGCCCCTCCTTCCTGGCGAGGGAGGCGAGATGCAGGCGCCAGTCTGGCAACGTGACCTTGCAGTCGAAGGTGTCGAGTTCCGGGTTCATCTGATGCTGCCTTTGCTGACGTTTCGTCACACCAGCGGCTTCAGCTTAAGTGTCCTGTTCAGTTCCTGCTCGCCGCGGCGGACCACCAGCTCCACCCGGCGGCCCTCCTCCTGGAACATCTGGCGCAGGTCCCGGGCGGTGAACTCGCCGGCCGGCCGGCCGTCGACCGAGACGATCACGTCGCCCACGGCGATACCCGCCTCGTCGGCCGCCGAGCCGGCGATCACGTGGCGCACGGTGAAGAGGTGCCAGTCGTCGCGCCCACCGGTGTCGAAGGACAGCCCGCTCATGTCCATGGCGATGGACGAGCCGTAGCGTTCGTTGGGCTCGAGGATCATCCGCAGGCGCTCGTAATCGAAGATCACGGTGCACTGCTCCAGGATAAGCCCGCCCAGTAGCCCGGCGGTCGTGACCTCCGCGCCGGCGCCTCTCTCGTCCTGGCTGAAGCTGCAAACAGGGGTTGTGAACTCCAGGGCGCCGAGGGAAAGGCCCTCGATCCGTCCGAAGTAGCTCTTCGACACGCCGCCGATGCCGAAGCCGCCGGAGTAGAAGACCTTCCGGTCGAGGGTCGCCAGCAAATCGTGTTCCTCGGTGAAGGGGCGGCTGAAGCTGAGGGCCAGGCCGGCGCCGGTGTCGATCAGCAGGTCGCAGGGAATCGATTCGCGGCCGCGCACCCCGATTTTTGCGTCGCAGTGGGGATGGTTGCTCACCAGGCGAATGGGCACCACCTCGCCGTCGCCCTCGTACGCGAAGTCCCGCCGGTCGTGCAGGTGCAACAGGGCCCCCGCGTAGTCGATCTCGACCACGAAGCGGCTAATAAAATCATAACCGAGGATCCCGTCGATCCGCCGGCCGAGGCGGGATTCCAGGAGCCTGCCCAGGGCGAGGGTCGCCACGGTCTGGCCCGTGACCTGCACCCCGGGGACGCTGAACGAGGCGCCCTTGATGAAGTTGACCTCGGCCCGCCCCTCGCCGGCGCCGCCGCCCATCACCTTGCCGGTCAGCTCGAAGCCGAGTTCGCGGGCCACCTCGGTGTCGATGGCGGTCACCGACGCCCCCGTGTCCAGGAGGAACCACAGTGGTTCGGAGTCGTTGAGCCCTCCCTGCAGGAAGATGTGCACTCCGTTCAGGTCGAGGGGGATGTCCCGGGCCGCGTTGCCGGCGGTGAACTGGATGTCGTCGGCCGCCTCGCCGGGTCTGGCGAAGGTGTCCGGGCCCGGCTCGGCCCCGAAGACGACCTCCTCGAGGGTGGCCAACACGTCGTTCTGGGGCACGCCCATGCTCTGTTTCACCGTCCCCGGCAAGAGGACGCCGTCGAAGTCGCGCCAGTCACCGATGCTCACGGTCAGGGTGTCGCCGCCGTGAAAGGGCTGCTCCGTGCGCACCGGCAGGAAGCTGACGGGATCGACGTAGATGACGATCTCGATACCCCCCGCGGGCCGGCAGGCGATGATGTGCAGCCCGGTTTCCGGTTCGGCGCCCAGGTACTCCAGCTCGCCGGCCATCCGGCCCGGCAGCAGGTGGGACCAGGTTTCCAGGTAGACGGTGCTGATCTCGTCGGCCAGGTCCCGGCCGGCTTGCTCCGAGACCTTGCCGTTCTGGTCCAGGAGCCAGCTGGCCTGCTGCGACTTGACCACGGTGATCTTGAAGATCCCGCCCAGGTCGAGATCCAGGCGGTGGCACCCGTCGGCAGTCAGCCATTCCTCCACGGTGCCGGTCATCCCGAACATGGTTGTTGTCACGCGCCGGTGCTGGGTGGCGACGCGGGCCAGGCGCTCCCGGCCGCCGATGGCCTCGGCCCAGCCGTCCAGGATGACCTGTAGCTGATCGGCATCTTGCCGGGCGGCCTCGGCCGGGGCGGGAAGAGGCGCGGCCAGGCACAGCAGCGCCACGGCTCCCAGGACCAGACAGGCAAGTGCAGCAGGGCGGGAAAACAGCGATCGTCTACCGGGCATGGGTGACCTCCTCGGGAAAGCCCCACCGAATACGAAAATCCCGCGGTCCGGTTACGGGAGAGACTACCAGATGAAACCGGCGGCGCAAGGGCGCCGCCGGCGATCACTAAGTCCGCGTCGAGAAGCCCCGCGCTAGAACCTGAGGCCGATCGAGGCGGTGATGTAGTTGGTCGATTCCGGGTCGGTGTTGATGCTGTGATAGAGCAGGGTGAACTCGGCCTTGACCAGGGAGTAGCCGCCGCCAAAGGCGTAGGAGACGTCGGTGTTCCGCTCGTCGTAGAACGAGCCGCCGGTGTTGCTCAACCCCGCTCCGGCCAGGACGAACGGTCCGCCCGGCACGGACACCTTGCCGAAGACCAGGATCTCCAGCGAGTTGAGGCGGAGGTTGTCCACCGCTTCCGCTGTCCAGAAGTTGTAGGCGGCGCGGCCGCCGACGTCGAACTTGGGGACCAGGGACTTCTCGATCGAGGCGCCCAGGTGGTAGCCGGTCTTGGCCGCGTCGTTGAAGTCACCGAGGGGGAGCGACATGCCGCCGAAGACGGAGCCTCCGGCCAGTGCCTGCCCGGCGCCGAACACCGAGACGAGGCATATCGCCGCCCAGACGAGCAGGATCTTGCGGAGCGTCATTTCAGGATCCTTCCTGTTCGCGACGGGGGTCGCGCGTTATCCGTAGGAGGTGCTCACAGCGTCCAAACATAGGTCATTCGGGGGCCGGAACGGAACAAGATTCTGACATTCCGGCCCGCCCTTGCCAACCTGGTAAAGTCCGGGACACTGCGGTAGGCAGAAGCCCCCGGACCGGTTATCATGATCGCCGTGGCGTTTCCCCGACCGGCCGCGGACCGGAACAAGCGCCGTCGTCTGCAGCCGCTGCAAAGGACGACCCATGCTGGGAGCCATCGCCGGCGACATCATCGGATCCGTCTACGAGAACGACCCGATCAAGACCACCGAGTTCCCCCTGTTCCTGCCCGGGTCCCGATTCACCGACGACACGGTGCTGACCGTGGCCGTGGCCTTCGCCATCCTGACCGACGGCGACTACGCGTCGGCCATGCGGATCTTCGGGCGCACCTACCCCCTGGCCGGCTACGGGCAGATGTTCGCGAACTGGCTGCGCGGGGACACCGCCGAGCCTTACGGCAGCTTCGGCAACGGCTCGGCGATGCGGGTCAGCCCGGTGGGTTTCGCCTTCGACTCGGAGCAGGAGGTGCTGGCCGAGGCCAAGCGCAGCGCCGAGGTCTCCCACGATCACCCGGAGGGCATCAAGGGCGCCCAGGCGGTCGCCCTGGCGGTCTGTCTCGCCCGCGGGGGAACCGACCGGGAGGACATCAGGACCGAGATCGCCTCGCGCTTCGGGTACGACCTGGACCGGACCCTCGACCAGATCCGGCCCGCTTACCACCGCGATCCCACCTGCCAGGGGACCGTTCCGGAGGCGATCATCGCCTTCCTGGACAGCGCCGACTTCGAGGACACCATCCGCGGCGCTGTTTCCCTGGGCGGCGACAGCGACACCCTGGCCTGCATCGCCGGCGGCATCGCCCACGCCGGGTTCGGAGGCGTTCCCGCCGGGATCGAGGCCGAGGTTCGCGAGCGCTTGCCGGTGGACCTGATGCAGATCGTCGACGAATTCAGCCAGAAGTATCCCGTCTGACCAGCCGCACCGGGCCAATCCTGTAAAATCCGGTTTTTCCCTCTGCCCCCTGTGGAAACCGGCCCGGATATGGTAAAATTGTTTGTTTGGACGACCTTCCGCTTGCTTGCGGAGCAGGGTGGATCATCCTCGCCGGGGGCGTGAAGGTCCAATTCCCGGGGACGCATCACTTATCCCATTCTGGAGGACGCCATGATCACCCGAGGGGCTTTCTATTCTGTTCTGCTTGTCCTGCTGGGCGTTACCCTGCTGTCGGGTTCTTCGCTTCTCGCGGTCGAGCACCGGTACGACGACAGCTGGGGGAACCAGGGCCTTTCTCTCACCAGGGAAAGTACCAGCGTCCTGGAGCTTTCCTTTTCCATCACCGACTGGAGCACCGGACAGCTCGACCACGAGGGTCAGCTCCTGCAGACGGTTCACCTGCCCGGCGCGATGCTGCCGAACAATGCCGGCGCCCCCGACCTGCCCGGTATCGGCCAGTACCTGGCGGTTTCGGCCGGAGCCCAGGTCTCCTTCCGGATCCTGGACTCCCGCACCGAGACGCTGACCGGGGTGGATCTAGCTCCCGCGCCCCGGATCCCGCGGGAGACCGAGGATGGCCCGCTCCACTACGAGAAGGACCTGCAGATCTACCACCGGGACGCCTTCTATCCGGCCAGCCCGGTCCTGGTGTCCGATCCGTGCCGGGTGCGCGGCGTGGACGCCGTGATCCTGGGCATCACCCCGTTCCAGTACAACCCCGTCAGCAAGGAGCTGGTGGTTTTTCGTGACCTCCGGCTGGAGGTGACCTTCTCCGGCGGCAGCGGACGCTTCGGCGAGGATCGCCTGCGCAGCCGCTGGTGGGACCCGATCCTGCGCGATATCTTCCTGAACCATGACTCTCTCGGGGTGGTCGACTACAACCGGCCGCCCGGGTCGCGGACCGAGGACTACGAGTACATAATCATCTGCCAGGATCAGCCCGATTTCATGGCCTGGGCGGACACGCTGCGGCGCTGGCGGTCAGAGCAGGGCATCCGGAGCGGCGTGGTGACGATCAGCGAGATCGGCGGCAACACGACCTCCGCGATCGAGAGCTACATCAACAACGCCTACCTGAACTGGGACATTCCGCCGGCGGCGGTGCTGCTGCTGGGAGACTACGGCACCGGCAGCTCGGGGATCATCTCGCCGATCTGGAACAGCTACTGCCTCTCGGACAACATCTACGCCGACGTCGACGGCGACAACCTGCCCGAGATCGCCCTGGCCCGGATCACCGCCGAGGACGCGAGCGACCTGCAGACGATGATCGGCAAGATGCTCGCTTACGAGCGTCAACCGCCGACCGATCCCGGCTTCTACAGCAACATGGTGGTGGCGGGCGGCTGGCAGACCGAGCGCTGGTTCATCCTCTGCGACGAGGTGCTGGCGGGTTACTTCACCAACGTTCACGGCAAGACGCCCGTGCGCGAGTACGCGATCTACTCGGGCACGCCCGGTTCGACCTGGTCGACCAACCCGAACACGCCGACGGTGGTCGGCTACTTCGGTCCGTCTCCCGGTCTGGGTTACATTCCCGACACCCCGAGCTACCTGACCGACTGGGGCGGCAACGCGACGCGCCTGAACGCCGATCTCAACGCGGGCGCCTTCATCCTGCAGCATCGTGACCATGGCGCCACCGACGGCTGGAGCGAGCCCTATTACGTGACGAGCCATCTGTCGGGTTTGAGCAACGACGAGCTGACGTTCGTGTTCTCGATCAACTGCCTGACCGGCCAGTACGACATTGCCGGGGAGTGTTTCGCGGAGGCGTTCCACCGTCACGCGCAGGGTGCGCTGGGCATCATCGCGGCGTCGGAGATCTCGTACTCCTTCGTCAACGACACCTATGTGTGGGGGATGTACGACTACATGTGGCCGGACTTCGATCCGGGGTACGGCGTGACGGTCCCGGCCAGGGTGCGTCCCGCGTTCGGCAACGCGTCGGGCAAGTACTACCTGCAGGCGTCGAGCTGGCCCTACAACCCCGGCGACAAGACGGTCACCCATCACCTCTTCCATCACCACGGTGACGCGTTCATGACCGTGTACTCGGACCTGCCGCAGAATCTCACCGTGATGCATGACCCGGTCCTGCTCAGCGGGGTCACTTCCTTCACGGTCACCGCCGACGCCGGCTCGCACATCGGCCTGTCGGTCGACGGTGAGCTGCTGGGGTCGGCGGCCGGAACGGGAGGGCCGGTCGCGATTCCGATCCCGGCGCAGTTGCCCGGGGTGGACCTCCTGGTGACCGTGACCAAGCAGAACTACTACCGCTACAGCCAGGCCGTGCCGGTCGTCCCGCCCACGGGGCCCTTCCTCGTGTACGAGTCCCACGTCGTGGACGATTCGGCCGGCAACAACGACGGGCTGGTCGACGAGGGCGAGGTCATCGGCCTCGACATCACCCTCGAGAACGTCGGCAGCGAACCCGCCACCGGCATCACCGCCGTCCTGTCGACGACCGATCCTTATGTGACCGTTCTCGTCGACACGCGGGGC
Organism: uncultured Fibrobacteraceae bacterium; assembly: GCA_964484595.1. Classification (GTDB taxonomy): domain Bacteria; phylum Krumholzibacteriota; class Krumholzibacteriia; order LZORAL124-64-63; family LZORAL124-64-63; genus CAZAHC01. The sequence continues at coordinate 11,446 of CAZAHC010000089.1, forward strand.
TTCCCCGACATCCCGGCCAGCGGTTTCGGGACCAGCACCGAACCCTACTCGATCCAGGTCGCCGGCGACGTGCCCGACCAGCACGAGATCCTGCTCACCCTCGACGTCACGGCAGCCGAGGCGACATGGGATGCCTTCTTCAGCCTGACGGTCCAGGCTCCGGTGCTGGCGGCCGGCCAGCTCGAGGTCAACGACATGAGCGGCGGTAACGGCAGCGGCAACGCCGACGCCGGCGAGACCTTCTACCTGCGGGTCGAGCTGGAGAACAGCGGCCACTCCGACGCCGACAACCTCACCGGGACGCTCTCCTGCACCCATGCCGACGTGATCATCCACGACGCCGACGGGTCGTGCCTGAACGTGCCCGCAGGCGGTTCGGATGACCTGCGGACGTTCGAGGCGGAGGTCCTGCCGACCTGTCCCGAGCCCGAGCTCATCGAGTTCCACCTGGACATCACCGC
>CAZAHC010000090.1:0-11886 GCA_964484595.1 uncultured Fibrobacteraceae bacterium
GCGGTGATGTCCAGGTGGAACTCGATGAGCTCGGGCTCGGGACAGGTCGGCAGGATCTCCACCTCGAACGTCCGCAGGTCGGCTTCACCGCCCGCGGGCACGTTCAGGCACGACCCGTCGGCGTCGTGAATGATCACGTCGGCGTGGGTGCAGGAGAGCGTCCCGGTGAGGTTGTCGGCATCGGAGTGGCCGCTGTTCTCCAGCTCGACCCGCAGGTAGAAGGTCTCGCCGGCATCGGCGTTGCCGCTGCCGTTGCCGCCGCTCATGTCGTTGACCTCGAGCTGGCCGGCCGCCAGCACCGGCGCCTCGATCGTCAGTGAGAAATTGAGGTCCCAGTTGCCCTCGGCCGAGGTGGCCACGAGGGTGAACGGGACCGAGTGCAGATACGGGGCGTCGCCCGCGACCACCAGCGAGTAAGGCGGGCTGCAGGTGCCGAACCCGCTCGCCGGGATGTCGGGGAAGCCCCGCGTACCGGCGAGAATGGTCACGTAGGAATCGGTCGTGGCCAGGACGCCGGTGATGCCGGTGGCGGCCTCCACACCGACGTTCTCCAGGGTGACCTCGAGATCGACGGTCTCGCCCTCGTCCAGCATGCCGTCGCCGTCGCCCCCGCCATCGAGAACGGTGCTCGACTCGAAGGTCAGGAAGGGGCCCTCGGGCGGCAACACCTCGACGGTGCTGATGTTGGTGACCATGTTGTAGGCGGTCACCGTCAAGGTGAGCGTCATGGGGTCGGTCGGGGGATCGGCCATGGTGATGGTGGCATTGCCGCCGCCGTCGGTGGTGCCGGTACCGTAGAGCACACCGTCGGCGTACAGCGCACAGAGCGCACCCGCGACCCCGGCGACGTTGACCGCGTAATCGGTCTGGCCGATCAGCAGCGCGCCGGAATGGGTGACGACCATGGTCTGAGCCGCCTTGGTGCGCACTGCGACCGAGGGGTCACCGAAGATGGTCCAGTTCAGGAACTCGTCCTGACCAAGGGCGCCGTTCAGGTCCATCATCAGGCAGGAGCCGTTGAACCACAGGCCGCCCGTGGTGCGCATCTGATCGGCCACCAGCAGGTCGATCGCCTCGTCCTGGGAATCCATCGGCGGACTCCACGACTGGCTGATGTAAGAGGCGTAGCAGGCGATGGCGCCAGTGGGCTGACCACCGTTCGTCGCCCGCAGCCAGGCCTCGGCGAAGCAGGTGCCGCTGTCGAAGGTACCGTTGTTGCAGGCGACGCAGATGATGAAGGGCAGCATGTTGTCGTTCACCAGCGCGTTGATGTGGCTGTTGCTGAAGCCGGTGGTCCCCCAGGAGGTCTGGCTGCCGTGCCCGCAGTAGTTGACGATGCCGCGGCCCTCATTCAGGGCGGTGGTCACCTGGGCGGCCGTGGCGGTGGGATCGTAGATCTGATCGACACCAAGGTAACCGTAGGCCAGCAGGTCCTGGCGAATGAGATCCATGTGCTGGTTATCATACTCGCCGTGGTGGCCGGGGCCCTGGTTCGAGGCGATACCGGTTCCGTACTGGGGCCAGATCTCGCCGGCGACCTGGTCGCGCTCGTAGGTGAGGGTGCGCGTCACCTGGGTGTTCACATGGGTGGCGTTCTCGGCCGAGAAGCGGCCGATGAACAGCTCGGGGTAGTTATCCCCGCCGGCCAGGGTGGAGTAGCCGGGGTCGGAGTCGGAACCGTAGCGGGGAACCTGGGCGGCGTCGCCGACCAGCAGCACGTACGACGGCTGCCAGCTGTTGTACTCGCCCAGGATGTAGTTCTTGATCTGGCTGTAGGTCGAGCCCGTCTCGGCCAGGGTGACCAGCTTGGTCTCGATACCCTTCTGCAGCTTCCAGGCCGCCAGCGGCTGGATGTTGGGCAGGAAGGCGTCGTAGGTGATAATCAGGAGCCCGCCGTCCTCCAGCACCGGGGTGTAGCGGTCGCCACCGAAGTTGAGGAAGTGGTTCTGGTAGAGCTTCACGAACTGGGGATCCATCTTCTCCGGCAGTCCGCTCCGATGCAGGACGTTGGTCACACCGGGTCCGACCGGGGCCACCTCGATCACCATCCGGGTGAAAACCCGCAGGGTCTGGGTGGCCGGGAAGTACTGGAAGGCGTTGGCGTCGAGAACCATGCCGCGGAAATCACGGATGATGTGGGGCGGATCGCCCTCCACCGGCACGGCCGGGAAGACACCGTCTCCCTGGTAGAAGTCGTCGAACGGGTAGGGAACGGTCGCCGGGTCGACCGAGCGCAGCAGGTTCCCCTTGGAGGGGGCGACCGGCAGGTCGGTCAGGTCGACGTACTCGGAGTCCAGCAGTCGGACCGCCATCTGACGGTCGTCCGGAATGATGAGGCCGCGCCGCACGCTGGGCAGGGCCGGCAGACCGGCTTCGAGGGAGATGGCCTCCCTTTCGAGGGAGATCAGGTGGTAGAGCACGCCGTCGATGTCGACCGGTTCGGCCTCGAAGCCCCCGATGGTGACCTCGACCACGCTCCGCTCGCCGTCGAACTCGACCAGTTCGACGTTGATCGGCTCACCGCCGAGATCGACCCAGCGGGCGGCTGCCGGGCCGGCCAGCAGCAGGATACAGAGGGCGAGCAGACAGGTCCAGACCGGGCGAAAGCTCGCCCGGGAAGCTCGAGAGAATCTCATGGGAAACCTCCGGTGCAGGGATAACCCGGGGCACATGGGAAAGAAAAATCGCTGCCCCCACGCAATTTTTTTCGTTGTGGCTGTTAATTTTACCACAGAATCGACATGTAGACAACGAACACTGGCCGGCCAGGGGGGCGGACGGAATGAGCAAGCGACCAGGGTGACCAGAATCAACTCCGCAGATGTTCCAGAGCCTGTTCCGCCTCCTTGCGGACGACGTAGGCACGGTCCCAGTCGAACTTCTCGTCCGTGCCGAGCAGGTGCCGGCAGATGTCCCGCAGCTCGTCCCGCTCGGTTTCGGTCAGATGGCCATGCCGGGCCAGCTTGCCCAGGCTGCGGATGGCCTTGGCCCGGATGCCGGGATTCGGATCGGCCAGGTGGGTCCGCAGGCTGTCGTGGAAACCGGCCCGCACCTCGTCGGGCAACCCGGCGGCGGGAATCGATTCGGCGAACCGGCCGATGGCTCGCGCCGCGGTGTCCCGCAGCTCGCGGTCGGACGAGCGCGAGGCCTTCAGGGCCACCGGCGCGGCCTCCAGGATCTTCGGCGACTTGATCTTGCCGAGGGCGTAGAGGACGAAGGCACGGGCGGACGGATCGTCAGCGGACCGGTACTTGGCTACCAACGGCTCGATGGCGTCCGCCCCCAGCCGGCCCAGCGCGTCGGCAGTGGCCATCTGGGCCTTGAGGTCCCCTTGGTCCAGGTTCTGGACCAGCACGGGAATTACCCACTTCCCGAAGCCGACGACCAGGGAAACCGCTTCCTCGATCACGGGCGCCATCTCGGGTCGGTCGAAGGGATCCAGGTAGAAGATCGCCGAGACCATCTCGAACAGCGGCCGGGCCTCTTCCGAGCCCACCCGGGAGATCTCCTCCTTGACGAGCTGAAGCCCCTTTCGCAACTGCTCGGGGTCGGAGCTGGCCAGCAGGGCCTCGAGTTTCTTCCCGGGTTCCGCTTCCATCATGTCACCTCCGGTTCAGCCCGGCCTACGCCGGCGCTGCCTTATCTGCAATTCCGCCAACCGGTTCTGGGATCTGGTCATCTCCTGGGGTTTCATTCTAGCACAAACTGGCCCGGCAGACCGGGAGATTTTTCCGTACCTTCACTCCAGGACAGGTGCCTCGGTTTTTCTGATTGGGTTCCGGTTTTCCCGGCCGTAAACGAGGTGACGGCGATGAAGAAGGGCCTTCTTCTGCTGATCTGCGCACTCCTGCTGATGGCTCTTTGCCCTCCTACCACTGCCGGTGCCGGCAAGAAGCAGGGCAAGGACCGGCAAGGCGCCTCGCCCCCGCTCCACCTCCCGACCCGGAGCGAGGCCGAGACCGAGCCCAACAACGACTGCGTCCAAACCGACGGGCCAATCGTTGCAGGGGGTGCTTTCGATTGTGAGATAACAACCGGTGACAGGGACGTTTTCGAGTTTTCAGCAAGCAGTGTCGGGGAACACATGATGTTCCGGACTATTCCCCGGGAAGGTCTGGAAGAAATGGACACCGTACTTCGTGTCTTGTTTGACGACTGCGCAACTGTACTGGCAGAAAACGACGACGGGGGAACCGGCGTCTACTCCTTGGTGCTGGCTACCTTCCCTGCACCGGGGACCTTCTACATCGAAATCGTCGGTTACGAGGGAGACACAGGCTTTTACTCCCTAATCGCTGCAACCTTCGACCCCCTTCCGAACGACATCTGCGAAAACGCAATCGACCTGTACCAGCAACACCTTCAGGAGTTTGGGTTTAACTCCTGTGGCGCCCACAACGATTACGACCCTGGCTACGGGGGCTGCGCGTATTGGGAGCAGTGGGGACCCGATGTGGCTTATTCCATCTACTTGGACTCCGGCCAACTCCTTTCCGTAACTTGGACCGGTGACTATGATGGTTCGCTTTATCTGGTCACCGACTGTGACAACCTGGGAACCTGTGTCGCCGCCGCGGACGATGGAATGGAAGGCGAACCGGAAACCCTCGAGTACATCGCCACCAGCCCCGGGGTTTTCTTCCTTATCGTTGACACCTACGATGGATGTGGCCCAGCCCATGTGACCATCAACAACCCAACTTCACAACATCGCGAAAGCTGGGGCGCGGTCAAGGCCCGCTACCGCTAGCCGGGAAACCGTGCTCCGGCATGGGAAACCTCCGCCAAGTCTGCTATAATAACTGCTGCGACGGTCCAAAAACCCGACGACGGTTTTTTCTGCCCAACGGGAGGAATCCACGTGTCTTTCTCCAACTTCATCTTGCCCCGAACCGTGCTGGTGGTCCTGGTTCTGGCCGGGCTGGCCGCCGGGAGTAACGGCCTCGCCGCCGAGCCAGAGCACCATGCCCTGGTCCGGCTCTGGATCGACAGCCCGGCCGACCAGGACTTCATCGATCTGAACCACACCCGGCTTGATGTCGTCGCCGGACGGCGGGGCGAGTACTACGAGATCGTCGTTCCCCGCTCGGAGCTCGCCGACCTGCTGGCGATGGGCGCCAGGATCGAGGTTCGCCACGACGACCTGGAGAGCTTCTACGCCTCCCGCCTGGATAGCAGGGACAACTTCGGCGCCTATCACACCTTCAGCGAGGCCGTCACCTGGATGGACGACCTTCACGCTCTCTACCCGGACGTGATCGGTTCCCGGTGGTCCCTGGGCTGGAGTCACGAGGGGAACGACATCTGGTGCTTCCGCGTCTCGGACAACCCGGAGGTGGACGAGGAAGGCGAGACCGAGGTGCTGTTCGACGGCGTGCACCACGCGCGGGAGGTCATGACCTCGGAGATGGTGATCATGCTGGCCGAGTACCTGGGCGAGCAGTACTACGCCGGCGCGCCGGACATCGTCCAGCTCCTGCAGGAGAACGAGATCTACATGGTCCCGATCGTCAACCCCGACGGCTTCCTCTACAACGAGTCGACCGACCCCCTCGGCGGCGGCATGTGGCGCAAGAACCGCCGCAACAACGGCGGGGGCAGCTACGGCGTCGACAACAACCGCAACTATCCTTACGAGTGGGGCTGCGAATACGGCAGCAGCGGCGACCCCAACGCCGAGACCTACCGGGGTCCCTCTCCGGGCAGCGAGCCCGAGACCCAGGCGATCATGCAGCTGATCAACGCCCACGACTTCGTCACCCGCCAGAGCTTCCACAGCTACAGCGAACTGACCCTCTATCCCTGGGGCTACACGACCGATGACACGCCGGACGAGGACATCTTCCGCGAGATGGCCGCGGCGATGGTGCAGTACAACGGCTACGTTCCGGGGCAGCCCGGCGATGTCCTGTACGACGTCTGCGGCGGCAGCTTCGACTGGGATTACGGCGAGCAGGTCCAGCACACCAAGATCTTCGGCTTCACCAACGAGATCGGCAACAGCTCGGACGGCTTCTGGCCGCCCGACTCCCGGCGCCAGGACCTGTTCGAGGACAACCTTTGGCCCTCGCTCTATATGATCCAGGTGTCGGCGAGCCTGCGCGGCGTCACCTTCACCCACGATCCGCTGCCCTTCACCGGCGACCTGCACGACCCCTACCCGCTGACCGCCGTGCCGGTGGGCTTCGAGGGCACCGCCATCGATCCCGCCTCGGTCGCGCTGCACTACCGCCTGGACGGAGGCGGATTCACCGAGGTGCCGATGACGCCCACCGGGAACCCCGGTGAATTCGGGGCGGAGATCCCCGCCCAGGCCCAGGGAACGGTGGTCGAGTACTACCTGTCCGCCAGCGACGTCCAGGGCCACCCGGGCACCAGTCCGCGCAACGCGCCCGATGCGCTGCACTACTTCGAGATCGGCACCGAGTTCGCGCACGACATGGAGGCGAGCCGCGGCTGGACCGCCGGCGACCCCGCCGACGACGCCAGCACCGGGTTGTGGGTCCGCGTGGATCCTGTGGGCACCGACGCCCAGCCGGAGGACGACCACAGCCCCGACGGCACCTACTGCTGGGTCACCGGCCAACACCTGGCCGGCGAGACGCACGGTTACAACGACGTCGACGGCGGCCAGACCACCCTCTTCTCACCGGTCTACGACCTGACCGGCGCCGAGGCGGTGACCTTCGGCTACTGGAAGTACTACTCCAACAGCATGGGGAACGACCCCAACAACGACTGGAGGGACGTCGACCTGTCGAACGACGGGGGGCAGAGCTGGGTCTCCCTCGAGCACACCATGACCTCGACGGACGCCTGGGCGGAGATGGCCTTCGACCTGTTCGACTACTTCGCCAGCGCGGGCCAGGTCCAGCTGCGGTTCGTGGCCCGGGACGACAGCCCCGGCTCGATCGTCGAGGCGGCGATCGACGACTTCCTGATCGCCGGCGTCTTCAGCGCCACCGGCGTGGAGTCACCCGCAGCCCTGCGCGTGGCCCTGGCGCAGAACTTCCCCAACCCGTTCAATCCGCGGACGACGATCCGCTTCCAGTTGCCGACCGCGGATCGGGTCCTGCTGGGGATCTACGACGTCAGGGGTCGGTTGATCAAGAGCCTGATCAGCGGCAGCCTGCCGGCCGGCCAGCACGGAATGACCTGGAACGGCCTGGACGCCCTCGGGCGTCCCGCCGCCAGCGGGGTCTACTTCTGCCGGCTGACGACCGACAGCGGTGAGGATCTGAGCTGTCGCATGGTCCTGATGAAATGAGGTGACGACGCGCCTCTCCCCCAGACTCACCCGGCGGCCGGCGGCGAGACCTCGCCCCGGCCGCCCTTTTTGCTGCGAGACCAGCGGCGCAGATCGTCGAACAGAACCCCCGCCCCGATGATCGCTCCGACGACGGTGGTAGTCAGCCGCCACAGCATCGTGTAGACGACCAGCGTCCCTTCCGCCAGCAGCGTCGCCAGCATCCAGACCGACGAGAGCTCCGCCAGCCCCGAGGCCCCCGGGGTGGGCGCGAAGTAGATCAGGAACAGCTGGCAGATCTGCAGGCCGATGAAAACGGTGAACGGCACTCCACTCTCGAAGGCCGAGGCAATCACGTACCCGATCAGGTACTTGTTCATGAACAGCCAGATCGTCAGCAGGAAGATCACCGGCAGCAGGCTCCGCTGACCGTGCCACAACCGGCCCAGCGCGGCGCGGAAGTTCTCGACCTCGCCGGCCAGCCGGTCCAGCAGCCGATCGCACCCCCGCCTAACCCGGACCAGCCGGGCGGGGATCAATCCCGCCAGCCGCCGGAAGAGACCCAGGAAGAAGGTCGGCCGCAGAAGCAGGCCGAAGACCAGCAGGATCAGCGCCGCCAGGAACATGAAACCGGCCCGCACCAGCGAGGTCAGGCGCGGGTCGAACAGGTCGTCCGGGATGAAGGTCAGGGCGGCGATGCTACCGACCAGGAAGAAGACGAGGGTGGCGGCGAAGTTGACCAGCGAGGCCAGCATGCCGTCGGCGACCGAGGCGCCGCAGCGCCACAGCAGGTAGATCTGGGCCGGGCCGCCGCCGGTCTGGCAGGGAGTGACCATGCCCATGAAGAGGTTGGCCCAGTTCGAGCGCATGCAGTTCCAGAGGGAGATACGAGGCAGGATCCGCCCGTTGAACAGGACCCGGTAGCGCAGGCCGCCCAGTACATGATCCACCCCGACCAGGGGAATCGTCAGCAACAGCAGCCACCAGTTCACCATGGCGAACAGCTCGCCCAGGCCGGCCGGGCGCTTCCACCAGAAGGCCAGCAAGCTGCCAATCAGGCTGAGCAGCAGGAAGACCTGCAGGCCACCGCGGATCCGCTGCCAGGCGGGCCGCTCCGGCGAGGGGATCTCCGCCGGGGCGGCGGCCGGACCGGCCGGCTCAGCAGAAGGCCTGGCCATCACAATCCTCCACCGTGGCCCGACCCGACCACTTGAGAACGGTGTTGAAGAGGTCGGCGGTCCGCAGGGGCCCTTCGGTCCAGCCGCGCCGGTTGTAGATCACCGGCACCTTCATGTGCTCGGCGCACAGTGAACCGTGGGAGCCGTGGTGCTCCGGCCACTCGAAGGAGGAGCGCAGGTCGAAACCGTCCCGCGAGATGGCGACCAGGTCACCGCAACGCGAGCAGGAAAAGAGCTGGTCGACCTGGACCAGCACGTCCGGATAGCCGGAGTCGAAGGTGACGGCGAGAGCCTGCCGGCTGTCGAGGGGCTCGGGCAACGGGCCGAGGCCGAGCGGATCGCCGCTCTCGGGCCGGTAGGTGAATCCGGCGTCGCTGCGCTCGATGACAGCGGTGCCCCGCCGGGAATAGACGGCGTAGGCACGCTCCCGGCGGCGGGTGATCAGCAGGTCGATCTCCTCCCTGCCGAGCAGCTCGTCCCAGATCGGGCCGAGGGTGGTCTTGACCTCATCCTCGCGCGGACCGGCCCCGTTGCGGCTGTGCAGCAGGTAGACCAGGGCGAGCGAGTTACCCGAGATCATCACCGACGCCCGGGGCCGCGGTTTCCAGATGCCGGGATAGGTCAGGGTGTCGATGCCCCGCCGCTGGAAGAACTGACCCAGGTCGAGGTGGGTGTGGGTGGCGGTCAAGCCGTGATCGGCGGTCAGCAGGAGCAAGGTGTCGTCCAGCCGGCCGAGCTGCTGCAGCCGGGCCACGACCTGGCCCAGGCTGCGGTCGACTCCCCGGTACGCCGCCAGGGTCTTCTCGTGCCGCGGGTGGTGCAGGTGGGAGAAGGAATCCACCGCCGGAAAGACGGCGAAGACGTAGTCGGGATCGCGGTCGAGGCATTTCAGCAGCCGGCGGTGGGCCAGCCGATCCACCCGCTGCCAGTCGTCGGTGAGGTGAGCGTACAGGTAGTGCAGGGGCTTGCTGTACCGGGTGAGGTTGTGACCGGCCGGCAGCCCGCGCGAGATCAGCGACAGGATGTTGAAGGGCCGGTCGAACAGCTCGAACAGCGTGGGCCGCTCGGCAGGCAGGTCGTCGTTGAACCAGGGCGCCTCGATGCCGTTGTAGCTGCGCAGCCGGTTCTTGCCCACCGGCTTGGCCAGGAACTCCCGCCGGTCCAGCCAGCGGATGCCGGGGATGTTCAGGGTGCCGGGATAACAGCCGGTGAGAAACGGCAGGTACGCCGGCCCGGTGGTCGAGGGCATGACCGAGGTCGCGGTACGGAAGGTTCCCGGCTCGAGCACGTGCCGCTGGATGTTGGGCAGCTCGCCCGCCACCAGCAGCTCGCGCAGGACGTCGTGCCTCGCCCCATCGATCAGGTAGGTGATGACCAGCTTGTCGGGCATGGGCGGTTTCCGCTCGTCGAATCCAATAGGCGCCGGCCCCGACCGAGGCAAGCAGGAGCGATCGGCAGGGCGAATGGGGGCCCGCCGGGCTGCGGGGAACCTGCAATTTAATCCATCGTTGACCTGGGCACAACCCCGCGCTCGGCCGCCGGCTCCGGGCCGAAATTGCTGACCGGGCGGGCCGCATGTTGTATCATCCGGAAGCAGACCAGGATCGAGGAGGCCACGTTGACCGACCGCCTCAAAATATACTTCGCCGGGGCCATCCGGGGCGGGCGGGCGGACCAGGAGCTCTATCACGAGCTGATCCGCCACCTCCGGCAGTTCGGCGAGGTCCTGACCGAGCACGTCGGCGACCACCGGCTCGATTCGGCCGGCGAGGAAGGGTTGTCGGACCTGGACATCTTCCAGCGCGACCTCGCCTGGCTCCACCAGGCCGATATCCTGGTCGCCGAGGTCTCCACCCCCTCGCTGGGAGTCGGCTACGAGATCGCGCGGGCCGAAGCGCTCGAGATGCCCACGCTCTGCCTTTACCGTGACGAAAACCGCGGGCGGCTCTCGGCGATGATCGCCGGGAATCCGCGGCTTACGATCCGCAAGTACCGCAGCCGGGACGACCTTTTTTCGGTGGTGGACGATTTCTGCAGCCATCTGCCCGCCGCCAGCGGGAAAACTCCCGACCAGCCCTGAACAGGGAGGAAGTCATGCCCCGCCAACCTGCCCTTTCCCGGGTCACCGTCGTCCTCGGGATCCTCTCCTTCTGCTGCCTGGTCCTTTACTTCCTGGCACTGCACGACATCTTCCACGACTACGCCAGCCCCCAGGTCCTGGCGGACCACGGCGTGACCACCGCCCAGCCGCTGCCCGGCTGGACCACTTGCCCAGGAGAATGGAAGATCGTCGGGATCGGTTTCTGGGTCATGGTCCTGTTCCACGTGCTGTTCCTGGTCAGTCTGGCCCGGAAAGGTGGCGTTCCGTCACCAGGCCAGGGCGACCCGGCCTGAAAGAGGACCGGGCATGATCGCCAGCCTGCTCACCCGGTGGCTCGACCTGATCCTGGCCAAGCCGATCAGGCATCTGCTCGAATCTCCGCGCCGGTTGCTGGGCAAGTTCGTCGAGCGGGGCATGCTGGTTCTCGACGTTGGTTGCGGGGCCGGGCTGCACAGCCTCGCGCTGGCCAGGCTGGTCGGGCCGCAAGGGCGGGTGATCGCCGTCGATCGGCAAGCCGATCCGATCGGCACCCTGCGGCAACGAGCCGCCCAGGCCGGCCTGTCCGGGCGGATCGAGACCCGGGGGTGCAGCGAGCAGGATCTCGGTCTGGCCGACCTGGCCGGCCAGGTCGATTTCGCGCTCGCGGTCTACGTGATCCATCATGCCGCCGATCCCGACCGGCTGCTGAGCGACGTCCAGGCCGCCCTCAAGCCGGGCGGACACTTCCTGATCGTCGAACCCAGACATCACGCCTCGACCGCCGAGCAGCAAGCCATCGCCACCGCCGCTCGCCGGGCCGGCTTCGATATCGTGGACTATCCGCGGCTTCTGCGCGACTGGGCCGTTCGTCTGGGCAAGGGGTAGAAGAAAGGCACGAGCCGCGACCTGACGGCCGCGGCTCGCACTGGTCTGAGAAGTCGTATCGGCCCTACATCCTGGCGATGATCGCCTCGCCGAATCCCGAGCAGGAGACCTCGTTCACTTCCTCGCGACCCTCGCGCTTCATCAGGCGCGCCAGGTCATAGGTCACGTGCCCGTCGAGAATCGCCCGCTCCATGCCCTTGATCACCAGCTGGGCCGCCTCGTGCCAGCCCATGTGGTTGAGCATCATCTCGGCCGAGAGGATCAGGCTGCCCGGGTTGACCTTGTCCAGGCCGGTGTACTTGGGGGCGGTGCCGTGGGTGGCCTCGAAGAGGGCGACCTCGTCGGACATGTTGGCGCCGGGACCGAGCCCCAGCCCGCCCACCAGGGCGATCGCGGCGTCGCTGAGGTAGTCGCCATTGAGGTTGGGCAGGGCGAAGACCGCGTACTCGTCGGGCCGGGTCTGGATCTGCTGGAAGATCGAATCGGCGATGCGGTCC
>CAZAHC010000091.1:0-11826 GCA_964484595.1 uncultured Fibrobacteraceae bacterium
GGGACGGTTATGGTATCCCCGTGAAAAACACCACATCTCCCTGGTGTGGTGGTGGTGCCAACAAGCGCAGAGAAAGGACCTCCCGATGCACTGGCAAACCAGAATCTGCACCTTCCTGGTGCTGCTCGTTGTGGCGGGGACGGCCGCCGCCACCACCCAGACCATCCCTCTGCCGGCGGAACGGTCCCGGCTGGATCTCGGCACGGAGACGCGCAGCGAGCTGCGCTTCCAGATCGAGGTCGGCGACCTGGCCGCCCTGGACGTCACGACCACGGCCGGCGAGTTCACCCGGCTGATGATCCCGGGCTTTCACAGCTCCAAGGTCGAGGGCGCACCGGAACTGCCGATGATGAACCGGCTGATCGCCGTCCCCTACGGCTCGGTGGCCAGGGTAGAGGTCCTCTCGGCGCAGAGCCGTGAAATCGATCTCGCCGACTTCGGCGTGACCAACCTGCTGCTGCCCGCCCAGCCGAGCATGCCCAAGGACGCCGATCCCGAGACCTGGCCCTTCGTGTTCGACCGCGCGGCCTACGCCGTCGACCGGATCTCCCCGGAGCTGGCCAAGGTCGTCCCGCTCGGTCGCCTGCGCGCCATGGATCTGGGCCGCCTGGAGATCTCCCCGGTGGAGTACTTCCCGCGCGCCAACCGGATCCGGGTCACCGAGAGGCTCGAGGTTCGCGTCGTGTTCGAGGGTGGCGACCAACTGGCCGGCGATGATCTCAAGCTGCAGACCGCCAGCCCCTTCTTCACGCCGCTCTACGCTAGGGTGGCCGGCAGCCGGGCCTTCCACGACGACTACCCCGATCGGGTGGGCGACGTCGTGACAATGGTCATCATCACCCCGGACATGTTCAGCGCCCAGCTGCAGGATTTCGTGGACTGGAAGACCGAACGCGGTTTCCACATGGTCGTCGGCGTCCTCGGCACGCCCGAGGTCGGGACCACCACCACCTCGATCCAGGCCTACATCCACGACCTGTACAACAACCCGCCGGTCGGACAGCCGGCTCCGAGCTTCGTGCTGTTCGTCGGGGACGTGGCCGAGTGTCCCACCTGGACCCTGTCGGGCAACGCGTCGGACCGCCCTTACTGCGCGGTGGATGGCGACCTGGTGCCGGATATCTACTACGGCCGCTTCTCGGCCACCAACCCCACCCAGCTGCAGGCCATCCTGGACAAGACCATGATGTACGATCAGTTCACCATGCCTGATCCCAGCTACCTGGGCGAGGTGGTGATGATCGCCGGCATGGACGCCAGCCACGGCTCCACCTGGGGTAACGGCCAGATCAACTACGGAACCGATTACTACTTCAACCTGGCCCACGGGATCCTCAGCCACACCTACCTGTATCCCGAATCGGGGGGCAACGCGGCGAACATCATCCAGGATGTCAGCAACGGTGTGGCCTACGTCAACTACACCGCCCACGGCAGCGCGACCTCCTGGGCCGACCCCTACTTCAGCCAGTCGGACGTGAACGGGTTGCAGAACGACGGCGAGTACTGCCTGTCCGTCGGTAACTGCTGCTCCACCAGCGAGTACGACTACGGCGAGTGCTTCGCCGAGACCTGGCTGCGGGCCGCCAACAAGGGCGCCATCGGCTACATCGGCGGCAGCAACTCCACCTACTGGGACGAGGACTACTGGTGGGGGGTCGGCTACACTGCCAGCATCGTGGCCAATCCCACCTACGAGGAGTCCGGCCTGGGCGCCTACGACGGTCTGTTCCACGACCACGGCGAGGCCGATCACCTGTGGTACGTGACCAACGACGCGATCATCTTCTGCGGCAATCTGGCCGTGATGGAGTCCGGCTCCTCTCGTATCGAGTATTACTGGAACATCTACAACCTGATGGGCGATCCTTCCCTGAGCACCTACCTGGGCGTGCCGGCGGCCAACCCGGTCTATCACCTGGACACCGTGTTCACCAGCTCGACCTCCCTGGTCGTCGACGCCGTGCACGGTAGCTACGTCGGCCTGACCCAGGACGGTGTCCTGGTCGGGGCCGGAACCGTCGGGGAAACCGGCACCCTGGAGATCGACTTCATCCAGACTCCCCTAACGCCCGGCGTTCCCCTGCACATCGTCGTCATGGCCCAGAACCGCGAGCCGTACGTGGCCGACATCAACGTCATCGTGCCGGCGACGGTGACCATTCACCCGAACGTGATCGACGCGAACGTTCCCACCGTGCTGACGGTGACGGTGATGGATGCCGACGGGGTCACGCCGCAAGTGGGGATCAACGTCTGGGCCGAGGGCCTCGGCTACGCGACCACGCCGGTGCCGACCGATTCCCGCGGCGTTGCCGTGTTCAGCGTGGACTACCCCTACGGTCCCACCCTGGACATCGTGGGGCAGGACCCCGGCGAGACCTACCGGCTGTTCACCGAACCGATCACGGTCAACGCCCTCACGCTGGATAGCCCCGATCTGCACGTTACCACCGACATCGGGCTCAGCGATGCCTTCGCCCTGAACCTGCCCGGCACGCTGCACGCGACGGTCGTCGAGCCGGGCCACGTCCTGCACGCCATCCTGCCCGACGGCACCGACCTGAGCACCGGTGATTTCAGCCTGACCCTGACACCCACCGAGCTGGGCGACGTCCAGGGCATCATCGCCGTCAGCGGCTACGATCTCTACAGCGAGACGTTCGAGATCATCGAGGCCTACGGCACCCTGACCGGCACCGTCAGCAGCACCGGATCGCCGCTCGCCGGCGTCACGGTCCAGGGTTACGACGCCGGCCTGGAGCTGGTCTTCGAGGCGGTCACCAACGCCGAGGGCCTTTACGACGTTGGCGAGGACATCCTGGTGGCCGACTACACCATCGTCGTCGACCATTTCGGCTACCTGCACTACGAGAGCGCCCTGTTCATCAACTACGGCGCCAACGTGCACGACATCGACCTCACGCCCGCGCCGAGCGGCGTCATCTTCGGGACCGTCACCAGCAGCGAGGGCGGCGAACCGCTCGACGCGACGGTGAAGGTCTACCGCACGGACAACGACGAGCTGTACGCCGAGACCACCACCGATCCCGCCGACGGCAGCTACACCACGCCCCCGCTGCCGTACTTCACCTACCGGGTGGTGGCCAAGGCGTGGCACTACATCCCCGCCACCATCGAGATCACCGTCGAGGAGCCAACCGTCGAGAAGCACTTCGTGCTCGATCCCACCATCGGCGACCTGCTGGTGATCGACGACTCGGCCAAGAGCGGCCTCGTGCCCGACAAGCTGGCCGCCGACGGCAGCCTGCTGGCGCCCGGGTACACGTGCGACCCGGGCAAGGACTCGGTCGATCTGCTGGCCGATCTGGAGTTCCTCGGTTACACCACGACAACCGAGACCATGGGCACCACCGATCCCCTGCTCTGGGAGAACTACGACCTGCTGCTGGTCACGAGCGGCGCCAACACCGTGAGCCTGGACGACGCCGGCTTCCGGTCCAACCTGGAAGCCTTCGTCACCGGCGGCGGCCACCTACTGATCGAGGGTGGCGAGGTGGCCTACGACCATTCCAGCGGCTCCTTCGCCGCGAACGTGCTGCACATCGCCGGCTGGAACTACGACCAGAGCGGCAACGTCACCGTCGCCGACTCGACCCACTACGTGATGAGCGTGCCGAACATCATCACCGGCCCGGTCGCCATGACCTATGCCGGTTACGGGGACCAGGACGCCGTGGACGTCGCCGCCGACGCGGCGATGGTCGGTTCCTGGACGAGCTATCCCACCGACGGCAGCGTGATCTGCTACGACCCGAACCCCGCCCCGGAGGGCGGCCAGATCGTCTTCTTCGCGTTCAACTACTCGGCGATGGACGCCGCCGTCCGTCCCGACCTGCTGCAGAACGCGGTGACCTGGCTGATGACCCTCGAGGTCGGCGACTGCAGCGTCTCCGGCACGGCCACCTTGCCCGAGGGGACGGATCACTCGGGCATCAGGGTGGAGGCGCTGCCCGGCGGCGGCTACGTGATCACCGGTCCGACCGGCGAGTACACCCTGCCCGGTCTCTACGCCGGCCAGTACACCATCCGCGCCTCGAAGGTCGGCTTCGTGCCCGCCACCCAGGTCGTCACCCTGACCGAGGGGCAGCACCTGACCGGGGTCGATCTGCAGCTCGGCACCGCCACCGGCAGCATCCTGGTGGTCGACGACTCGGCCAAGAGCGGCAGCCGACCGGAGAAGCTCTCGGCCAAGGGCCAGTCACTCGCCCCCGCCTACGAGGCTGGACCCGCCAAGGCCGCTGCCGACTTGATCACCGACCTCGAGTCCCTCGGCTACAGCGTGGTGAGCGAACCGGCCGGCGGCACCGATCCGGCCAGCTGGTCAGCATACGACCTGCTGGTCTACTCCTGCGGCGACAACACTACCACGGTCTCCGATCCCGCCTTGCAAACCGCGCTGATCAATCACGTCACCGCCGGCGGTCTGCTGCTCATAGAAGGCGGCGAGGTGGGGTACAATCACAGGAGCAACCCGACCTTTAGCGCCCCGGTGCTGCATATCAGCGGCTGGATCTCGGACAGCGTCGGCAACCTGACCGTCGCCGATCCCAGTCACTACGTGATGAGCGTGCCGAACGTGATCACCGGCCCCCTCACGATCACTTACTCGGGTTATGGCGATTCGGACGCCCTGACGATCACCCCGGATGCCCAGATGGTCGGTTCCTGGACCGGCTCGGCGGGTAACGCCGGCCTGGTCTGCTACGACGCGACGCCCTCGCCGGAAGCCGGCCAGATCGTCTTCTTCGCCTTCAACTACTCCGCCCTGGAGTCGCCGGCGCGCGCCGATCTGCTGCACAACTCGGTGACCTGGCTGCTGGCCGAGGAGGCCCCGGGCGACGCCAGCATCGCCGGTACTTGCTTCGTGCAGGGAGCGCCCGACAACAGCGGCGTGACGGTCACCGCCGAACCCGGCGGGGTCAGCTACGTGACCGGCCCGGACGGGACCTACCTGCTGGACGGTCTGTACCCGAACACCTACACCGTTACGGCAACCCTGCCCGGTTACGGCGCTCCGCCCCAGGTCGTCACCCTCGAGGCCGGCCAGCACGTCACCGACGTCGACTTCAACCTGGGGTCGGTCAGCGAGTTCGAGTTCTGCGACACGCCCGCGCTGGCGATCCCGGACAACAACCCGACCGGCATCTCGACCACGATCAACGTCCCCGAGACCGGTGTCCTGCAGAACATCTACTGCGCGGTGGACATCACTCACACCTGGATCGGTGACCTGATCGTCGAGCTGACCTCGCCCGGGGGAACGACGGTCCGCCTGCACAACCGGACGGGTAGCTCGGAGGACAACATCCATGCCAACTACGACCTGGACACGCAGCCCGACGGCCCGGGCACGATGGACGACTTCAACGGCGAGGACCCGCTGGGCGACTGGACGCTCTTCGTCAGCGACAACGCCGGCGCGGACCTCGGCACCCTCGACCAGTGGTGCCTGAACCTGTTCATTGCCGATGAGGTGACCGGGACGCCGGATGGGGGGCCGGTGGTGCCGTCCGTCTTCGCGATCCACCCGAACTACCCCAACCCGTTCAATCCGGCGACGAACATCAAGTTCGATCTGCCGCGGCCCGGACACGTTTGCTTGCGCATCTACGATGTGAGCGGCCGGCTGGTCCGGACCCTCGTGGACGAGGATCTGCCCGCCGCCGTTCACCAGCGCCGGTGGGACGGCAACGACGGCGCCGGCCGTCGCGCCGCGAGCGGCGTCTACTACTACCGGGTGGTCTTTGACGACCAGAAGGCCACCGGCAAGATGCTGCTTCTGAAATAATTCAAGTTCCTGCCAATCGGGAAGCCCGGCGACCGGCATCGGCCGCCGGGCTTTTTCTTGTGCCCCGGAGATTGTGTCCGGCGACCTGGGGCTGTGCCACGTGGCACAAAACGCCATAACTTCAATGTCCTCAGGTCCGTACACAAACCCGGTTTGAGTTGTGGCTCGGGGAATGTGTCCGGCTAATCAAGGCCGGGATATGCTCGCAATATAGAAATCATCGCAAATTTTTCAGTATCGGACGAGTCGTCTTCCATTGTTCCTCGTAACGTGGTATAATCGTACGTGGTTCCGGAGGATTCCGGGACCGCTTTTCCTTTCTGTTCCGTCCTGTTCCATGCGGAATGGTCTGATCGGCCCGAGATCGTGAAAGGAACCTCGATGCTCCGCCTGCCGGTCCTGGTCGCTTTGCTGGTGGTGGCTCTGTCGGTACCCGGGGCCGGGACTGCCCCGGCCGTCGCTGCCGGTGCCGAGCCAGGCGAGCTGACCCTGGACCTGGCCGCCGAGTCGACCCACCTGACCTGCCTGGATCAGAGCCGGATCGAGCTTGGCTTCGCGGTGGAGATCGGCAGCCTGGCCGCGCGAGAGGTTTTTAGCGAGGCCGGGACCTTCACCCGCCTGGTCCTGCCCGGTTTCCACAGTTCCCAGACCCCCGGCGCCCCCGCCCTGCCCCTGCTGAACCGGCTGATCACCGTCCCGGCCGGGGCAGAGGCCCGGATCGAGATCGAGTCGGTCCAGGGGCGGAAAATCGACCTGGCCGCGGCGGGACTGGACCACCTGCTCTGGCCGGCCCAGCCCAGCCGGCCCAAGGACGTCGCCCCGGAGGATTGGCCCTTCGTCTTCGACCGCACGGCCTACGCGGTGGCGGAGGTGTCCCGGGCACCGGTCGCGGTTGTCCCGGTCGGCAGCCTGCGGGGAGTGAATCTGGCCCGGCTCGAGGTGTCGCCGGTGGTCTATTTCCCACAGCAGGGCCAGATCCAGGTGACCGAGAGCCTCAGCTTCCGGATCGTCTTCGAGAGCGCTGCGCCCGCGGGGTCGGGCGAGAGGCAGCCCGCCACCTGGAGTCCCTTCTTTGCCCACCTGCACGATGGTTTGCCCGGCGCCGCCGGTCTGCAGGACGACTTCCCCGACCTGGTCGGCGACGTCGTGACGATGGTCATCATCACGCCGCCGCAGTTCAGCGGCCAGCTGCAGGAGTTCAGCGACTGGAAGACCGAGCGCGGCTTCCACGTCGTGCTGGGGGAGATCGGTTCGCCGGCCGTGGGCTCGACGGCCGCCTCGATCCAGGCCTTCATCCACGACCTCTACCTGCAGGCGACGCCCGAGCTACCGGCGCCGAGCTTCGCCCTCTTCGTCGGCGACATCGATTTGTGCCCCACCTTCTTCGTGAACGGGTATCCCACCGACCGGCCCTACTGCGCGGTGGACGGCGACCTGGTGCCGGATATCTACTACGGCCGCCTCTCGGCCGCGAACCCTGAGCAGCTGCAGGCCATCCTGGACAAGACCTTGCAGTACGACCGGTTCCTTTTGCCCGATCCGAGCTACCTGGCCGAGGTGGTGATGATCGCCGGCATGGATCCCGGCCACGCCGCCGTCTGGGGCAACGGCCAGATCAACTACGGCACCACCCATTACTTCAATCCCCAGCACGGGATCGACAGCCACACCTACCTGTTCCCCATGTCGGGGGGCAGCGCCGGCCAGATCCTCCAGAACCTCGGCGACGGCGTCGCCTTGGTGAATTACACCGGCCACGGCGGGCCGACGGCCTGGCTCGACCCCTACGTCGGCCAGGCGGAGGTGATCGGTCTGGACAACCGGGACCGGTATTGCCTGGCCGTGGTGAACGGCTGTCACACCGGCGCCTTCCACAACGGGGAATGCCTGGCCGAGACCTGGCTGCGCGCGGAGGACCGGGGGGCCATCGGTTACATAGGGGCCGCCGCTCCCACCTACTGGGACGAGGATTACTGGTGGAGCGTGGGTTACGCCGGGATCGTGGCCGAACCCACCTACGCCGACTCCGGTCCGGGCGCCTTCGATGGGCTGTTCCACGATCACGGCGAGCCGGAGCACAGCTGGTACGTGACCAACGGGGCCCTGCTGTTCGCCGGCAACCTCGCGGTCCTGGAGTCGGGCTCGGCCCGGATCGAGACCTACTGGAACATCTACAACCTGATGGGGGACCCCAGCCTGAGCGCTTACCTGGGGGTGCCGGCCGCCAACCCGGTTAGCCACCCTGCGAGTCTCTTCACCACCGACGCCTCGGTGACCGTCGCCGCCGAGCCGGGCAGCTACATCGGCCTGACCCAGGCGGGCGATATCGTCGGCGCGGGCACGGTCGGCCTCGCCGGCAGCGCCGAGATCCCGCTCGCGTCGGCGGGGCTGGTTCCGGGAGTGCCGTTGCACCTGGTCGTCACGGCCCAGAACCGCCGGCCCTACCTGGCCGACCTCGCGGTGACCGTACCGACGGCGGTTTCGATCCAACCGGCGACCATCGGCGCCAACGACCCGACCCTGGTGACGGTCACGGTCCTGGCCGCCGACGGCGTCAGTCCCTGGCCGGGAGTCCGGGTCTGGGCCGAGGGATTCGCCTACCAGACCACGCCGGTTCTCACCGACGGGAACGGGCGGGCGCAGATCGTGGTCGACTACCCGTACGGCCCCACCCTCGATCTGATGGGCCAGGACCCGCAGGGTAACTACCGCCTGTTCACCGAGCAGGTGGCGGTTGGCGCCGCCGACCTGACCGGTCCCGACCTGAGCGTGAGCACGGACACCGGCCTGGGCGATAGCTTCGCCCTCAACCTGCCCGGCATCCTGACCGCCACCGTGGGCGAGACCGGGGCCGTGGTCGGCGCGATCCTGCCCGACGGCGGCCTGGCCACGACCGAGTCCTCCCAGCTCGAGATCACCCCTGCCACCACCGGGACCGTGACCGGAATCATCGCCGTCAGCGGGTACGACCTGTACCGCGAGACCTTCGAGACCGTCCCGGTCTACGGCACCCTGAGCGGCACCGTGACCGCAGCCGGCTACAGCCTCGCGGGCGCGGAGCTACGGGGATACGACGGGGGCGGCGATCTCGCCTTCCAGGCCGAGACAGACAGCAGCGGGTTCTTCGCGGTGCCGGGCGATCTGCTGGTCGCCGACTACACCATCGCTCTCGATGCCTACGGTTACCTCTCCCGCGAGGAGCCCTTCTTCCTGGGTCTGGGGCCCAACCTCCTGGCGGCCGATCTCGCCCCGGCCCCGGGCGGCTTCGTGTTCGGCACCATCACCGCGGCCGGGGGCGAGCCGCTTCAGGCGATCGTCGAGGTGAGACGCAGCGACACCGGCGAGGTCGTCGGGCGCACGACGAGCGACCCCGCCGACGGCTCCTTCAGCACCCCGGTCGTGCCGTACTTCCCCTTCGACCTCCAGGTGCGCACCTTCGGATACCTGCCCCTGGCGGTGGGCGTGGCGGTCACCGAACCCGCCGTCGAGAAGCACTTCGTCCTGACACCCACCGGCGGCGGGGTGCTGGTGATCGACGACAACGGCCCCGGCGGCGCGGTGATCGTGAAGTACGACCCGAAGGGTCAGAGCCTCCTCGCTCCGGGGTACGAGGCGGCGGCCGGCAGCGCGGCCGAGGCCCTCCGGGAGGCCCTCGCCGCCGCTGGGTTTCCTGTCTTGCTCGAACCGGCGGCCGCGACCGATCCGGCGAGCTGGCCCACGTACGATCTGGTGGTCGTCAGCTGCGGGGGCAACCCGGTCCCCCTGGCCGACGGCGACCTGCGCGCTGCCCTGCTGGCCTTCGTGGACGGGGGCGGCCACTTGTTGATCGAGGGGGGGGAGCTCGCCAACGACTATTTCACCGATCCCGACTTCGCGGCGCGGGTCCTGCACCTCTCCGGCTGGGCCGGCGACGAGGCAGGGGACCTGGTGGCGGCCGCCCCGGATCATCCCCTGCTGAACTTGCCCGAGCCGATTCCCGGCCCGCTGGCGCTTGCCCCGGCCGGCTACGGCGATCTGGAGGCGGTCGAGGTTTTCCCGGACGCCGTCCTGGTCTGCGCCGACGCCGCCGACCCGAAGCGCGGCGCGGTGGTCGCCTTCGATCCCGATCCCGGCCCGGCCGGGGGCCAGATCGTCTTCTTCGCCTTCAACTACGTGGTGATGGATCCCGCCGGGTCCGGGGCCCTGCTCCGGAACGCGGCTCGCTGGCTGACCACGGCCGAGGACGGCACCGCCCGGGTGACTGGTCGGGTCACGCTGCGGGGCCTGGCCCGCAGCGCGGGCGTCCTGGTGCAGGCGGTGCCGGGCGGCGACACGGCGGTGACCGGCCCCGACGGCGCCTTCAGCCTGGACATGCTGTTCGCCGGCAGCTACCGGATCGTGGCCAGCCGGGCCGGCTGGTCGACCGTGGTCCGAGAGGTCACTCTCGGGGAGGGCCAGCAGCTCACCGACCTCGATCTCCTGCTGGCCCCGGCCGCCGCCTGCGAGCTGGGCCGCACGCCGCAGCTCGCCATTCCCGACAGCCTCGCTGCCGGGGTGAGCGACGCGGTGACCGTCCTCGATGCCGGTGAGGTGGGCTCGGTCGAGGTTTTCCTCGACCTCGGCCACACCTACGTCGGCGACCTGGTGGTCACTCTGACCTCGCCCGCCGGCACCACGGCCGTCCTGCACGGTCGCACCAGCGGGACCGCCAATTATATCAGCGGCTGGTACCCGGCCGACCTCGCCCCGGTGGTTCCCCTGACCGGATTCCTGGGCGAGCAAATGCAGGGCGAGTGGACGCTGACCGTGGCGGACGTGGCCGATTTCGACGTCGGGACGCTGGCGAGCTGGCGTCTGCGGATCACCTACGGCGAGCCGGCCATCTGGGTGACGGACGACGTTCCGCCCGCCGTCGTCACGCTGGGTCGGAACCATCCCAATCCGTTCAACCCGGCGACGAGGATCTCGTTCGGGTTGCCCACCGCCGGTCCGATCGACCTGGCGGTCTTCGATCTCTGTGGCCGCCGGGTGGCGACTTTGCGACAGGGTTTTCAGCCGGCCGGCCGGCACGAGGTCGTGTGGAACGGGACCGACCAGGCCGGGCGGGCTGTCGCCAGCGGGGTGTACATCTACCGCCTCGCCGCCGCCGCTGCCACCCTGACCGGCAAGATGTTGCTGCTGCGGTGATTCAGCAACCGGCGCGCCGGGCCCGAATCCGTAAACCCGGTCGGAACTGGAAATTACCGCCGATGATGCGTTATAATGGTAACAACCGGAAACCGCTGATCCACCTGCCCCGGCGGTCGGATCCACCAGGTATTTCGCTTCCACCTCGAGAAGGATGGCACACCATGGGTTCGTGTCCGCATCGCCTCGCCGCCTGCCCGGGTTTTCTGCTGGCCCTGCTGATCTGTTTCCTCGCCCCGGCCACCCTGGCAGCCGCCGACATCCCGCTCGACAGCAAGGGCCTGCCCCTGTGGGAAGTCAGGCAGTACGTGGATTTCCCGGTCCGGCTCGAGCTGGACCGTCACGAGGATCTGGATGCCCTGCTCGCCGCGGTGCCGATCGCCTCCTTCAACCGCGAGCAGGTGGAGATCGTCTTTGCCTCGCCCAAGGAGTTCCACCTCGTCTTCGAGCCGCGGGTCACCGAGGCCGAGGCGACGGCCCTGACCGCGGCCGGGTACTCGTTCGCGCGGATTCCCGACTTGGAACAGCAGGTGCGGCGGGAGATGGAGAGCGCCTGGGCCGCGCAGGCGGCGACCGGCGGCCACCTGCTCACCTTCGGTCAGCGGGACGTGTACCACACCCACGCCCAGATCGGGGCCCTGCTGGCCCAGGCCGAGACCGATCACCCGACCATCGCCAGCGATCTGGTCTACGGCTACTCGGTCCAGGGACGGGAGCTGTGGGGGGTCGTGATCAGTGACAACGTCGCCACCGAGGAAGCGGCGCCGGAGGTGCGGCTGTCGCGCACGATGCACGGCGACGAGCCCCCCCGCACGGAGCTGCTGCTCTACCTGCTCGACTACCTGACC
>CAZAHC010000092.1:0-11802 GCA_964484595.1 uncultured Fibrobacteraceae bacterium
GTAGACCCGTGGCTGGAGTCGGTCCACATCCTGGTCGGACATGGTCAGGGGAATGGGACGATCCCGGCGGCGCATCTGCTTGACGTACCAGGAAAGGTTGACCAGCGAGAGATTGACGACCGTGACGTCCTGGCGGAATCCCTCCACCTCCTGCAGGTACCAGATGGGGAAGGTGTCGTTGTCGCCGTTGGTGAACAGGATCGAGCCCTCGTCGAGGCCGGCCAGCATGTTCCAGGCGTACTCGTAGGCGATGGTGTTCTGGGAGCGGTCGTGCTCGAACCACTTGGTGTGGCCGGGCTGCACGATGGGCAGGGCGGCGATCAGGATCAACACAACCGCCGCGATCTTGGGCATCAGGCCCACCCGCACGGGCGGGAGGATCTGGCCCCTTTCCAGCTCGCGAGACGACTTGCCCTCGGGTCCGGCGGCGTAGCGCAGCAGGGCCGCGGCGCCGAGACCGATGAAGATGGCGAAGAAGAGGAAGGCGGCGAAGAAGAAGTAGTCGCGGTCCCGGACCTCGTGGTCGGTGAAGTTCAGGTAGAGGTTCAGCACGTCGGCGTTGACCAGGTAGTTGGCCACCAGCAGCCAGATCAGCGGCTTGGCCCGCCGCAGGCCGTGGAAGATGCCAAGCAGGCCCAGGAAAACCGGCCCGACGAAGGTGGCGGCGCGCGCCAGGAGCGTATGCCCGTCGCCGATGAAGTAGAACTGCCGGATGAAGTAGTTGTAGTAGTACCCGATCTGCCAGCCGAAGTCGGCCTGCCTCTGGAAGATGTCCATCGGGGGATACTGCTCGCGACGCAACACGGAGATCAGGGTGGCCAGGTTGTCGGGCTGGGACTGGTTGATCGCCGGATCGAAGGGAGCCCGGAGCAGCATGAAGATATGGACCGTCAGGCCCAGCAGGAACAGACCGCTGCCGACCAGCGCGAAGTGATGTCCGTTCAGGCTGCGCAGGATCACCCCCACCACGAAGACGACCGCCGCCAGGTTGACCAGGTGGCCGAAGGTGACGAAGGAGAAGATGGGCAGGGGCCGGTCCTGGGGCTGGGTCCACAGGATGAAGAGGCCGAGCCCGAGACTCATCACCAGCAGGTCGATCGCCGGGAGCTTCCGCCCGCGGGCCACCAGGGTCAGCACGAGCACCCCGGGGAAGACGAGCAGCGAACCGAGGTGGAAACCCACCCCCAGCCCGAGCAGGTAGATGATCAGGTAGAGGATCTGCTTGCTGTTCTCCCGATCGCAGGCGTCGTACCAGCGCAGGGCCACCCAGGTGACGAAGCTGATGATGAACGCGGCCAACCCGTAGACCTCGGCCTCGATCGCGTTGTTCCAGTAGGTTTCGCTCAGCATCAGGAACAGGGCCCCGACCAGGCCGCCGACGTGCGGCAGCCAGGCGCTGTCCGGGTCGGCCCGCCGCGCCAGGTTGTTGATGATCAGGTAGAGAAACATCACGGCGAGAGCGCTGAACAGGGCCGACATGAAGTTCACCGCGGCCGCGGTCTTCAGGGCCGGTTCCTCGATACCCGGGGATCCGAAGACCAGGTCGAAACAGCGTCCGACCAGCACGTAGAGAGGAGTTCCGGGTTGATGGGGAACGCCGAGGATGTGGCTGGTGGTGATGTACTCGCCGCAATCCCAGAAGCTGATCGACGGGGAGACGGTCAGCTGGTAGACGGCCAGGGCGACCAGGAAAACCCCCAAGGCTATCCAGACCTCGGGGCGGCGGTACCAGGTTTTGATCAAGGTTCCCCCCTCGGGTGGTTGCCGCCAGGTCAACCCTGGCTAACCTAACCCGGATTATTCATGAATGGCCTACTGCGGCTGGTCAAATGCCTGCCAGAACACGCCTTCTCGGATCGGCTCGGTCAACGTACCGCAGTGGGTACGCCTCCCTCGCCGATCCTTGCGAGGTCGTGTTCTGGCAGGCATTTTCCTCACCCTCGCAACGGCCATTCATGGATAATCCGGGCAAATCGGATACGGGAATCTACCACAGACGCCACCGGGCAACAACAATTGCCCGCTCCAGGTTCCCGGCGCGGCCGACCGCTCAGACGTCGGCTGCCGGCCGAGGGTGCGGGGCGGCCTGCGGCCGGCGGCCCCGCCAGAACAGCCAGCCTCCGACGAGGCTGAAGGTGACCTGGACCAGGTAAGCCGTGAGCTGCATCGCGACCGCCTCCTGGGCCGCGATGCCGGCGACCGTGAAGGTGATCGCCGAGACCGATTCCCGCAAACCGATGCCGTTGACGCTGATCGGCAAGGCGATCAGAACCCCCAGCAGGGGAACCAGGACGAAGAGCTGCAGCGCCTGCTCGCCGCTGAGGTGGAAACTCAGGCCGAAGGCCACCACGATGTGGGTCAGGACCCGCAGGGCCTGCACAACCAGCGCGAACAGGAAGATCGCGCCGAACCACCGCTCCCGGGTCCGGTAGAGCCGGAACTCGGCGAGCACTCCCTCCATCCGGGCGGCCAGGGCGGTCAGACGCACCAAGCGCAGGACCGCGGGGACGCGCGAGCCGATCCGCTGCGAGAGCAGGAGTGCCATCACCCCCAGCCAGACAACCATGGCCACGAACAGGGGGTAAACGGGCGGCAGCGCGGTCAGGCGCACCGAGGCGGCGGCCACCGCGAACAGGGCCAGCAGGGTCAAGCTGCTCAGCCCCAGCAAGCGGTCCAGCAGGGTGGCGCAGAAGACCTTCATGGGCTGCCCCTCGCGGCGCCCGAGGTCGAAGATCTTCACCGCGTCCCCCCCGACGTTGGCGGGCAGGAAGTTGTTGAAGAACAGGCCGACCAGGTAGAGTCGGTGCAGCTCCCGGGTCGGCGCGGTGATCCCCGCCACCCGCAGGATCCAGGCCCATTGCACGGCCCCGCCCAGGGCCGACAGGCCGTACACGCCCAGGGCGGTCAGCAGGAGCGGCCAGACCGGTGCGCCGAAGGCGGCCCTGATCTCGGCGAGCGAGAGCCGCGACAGGAGCAGGACCACCAGCAACACGCTGACCGCAAGCTTGGCCAGGAAGGTCAACCAGGGCCGCAACTTCACGTGCGCGCCTCCCTTGCCTCGGCCCCGCGCGGACGAGCGGCCACTTCCTCGAAGTAGGCGACCGATTCCCGCGCACACCTCTCCCAGGTGAAGCCGGCCGCCCAGCGCCGGGCCGCCTCCTGCTGGCGGCGCCAGAGCTCCGCATCGCCCAGCACGCGCAGGGCGGCGGCGGCGAAGGCCTCCGGCCGGCCGTAAGGGACCAGGAAGCCGGTCTCGCCGTCCCGGACCGAATCGCGCAGGCCCGGCCGGTCGCTGGCCACCACCGGCACCCCGCACCGGTTGGCCTCGACCACCGTCAGCCCCCACCCCTCCTTGGGACTGGGATTCAGGAACAGGTGGCACCGATGGAGGGTGCGCACCAGCTCGTCCCAGGACAGGAAACCCCGGAAGGAGATCCGATCGGCCAGGCCCAGGCGGCGGACCAGGCGTCGCAACCGGTTCTCGTCCGGCCCGCGACCGACGATCTGCAGCCTGGCCTCGGTCAGCTCCTCGGCGATCAGGGCGAAGGCGCGGATCGCGATGTCGAGGCTCTTGTAGCGCCGCAGGCGGCTCCAGGTGATGAGCAGGGGTGTGGCCGACCGCGCCGGGGGATCGTCCAGATGGAAAGACTCGTGGTCGAGCCCGCAGTAGATGGTCCGGATCCGCTCACCGTCGAGGCCGCGGGCGACCAGGTCGTCTCGCGTGGAGGGGCTGATGACCTCGAAATCAACGTTCCGGTAGACCGGCCGGATTGCCTGCTCGGCCGCCCAGACGTAGGAGGCGAACAGCGGGTTCGTTTCGCGGTAGACCGTGGTGCCGAACAGGTGGGGCACCACGGCCAGCACCGGCACGCCCCGCCGGTACAGGGGCGTGTAGAAGGGGATCTTGTTGAGGTCGTCCACCAGCAGGTCGTAACGGTTCTGCCGCAACAGCCGGCGCACCAGCTGGGGCAGGACGAAGTTGGCGACCAGCCAGTGCCCCCGGCGGAAAACCTGGACCCCGTCGATCCGCTCGACCGGGCCGGCGCCCTGGTAGCCCGAGGCGACATAATCGACCTCGTGCCCGGCGGCAACACAGGACTTCAGGATCTCGTGCAGATGGATCTCGGCCCCGCCGGCCAGCGGGTCCTTGATGTCGCGCCAGTTTACCGCGAGGATCCTCAGGGTGTGTCCTCCGGCCGGGAGGCGGCGGGCTTCTGGGCCACGACGCCGATGGTGGGTGTGGTGTAGAGAGCGGCGCGCCGGGCACCGAACCAGCGCCGCCAGGCGGCGGCGAGCCGGCCGAGCGGCGGCACGGGATCGGGATACATGGGAAGCCGCCACCCGAACCGGGTCAAGAGGATTTTGCGCAGCGCCCGGTACCAGAGCCCAGGCACCATCCAGTCGCCGTACGTGCGCACGATCTGCAGGCCCTCGCCCGCCAGCAGGCCCTCCAGCTCGCCGGCGCTGAACTCGGTTTCCCAGCCGGCGAACCAGCGGTTCAGCTTGATCAGCACCTTCTTGCCGAGCGTGTAGTAGTGGTACCGCTGGGGCACGTCCACCACCAGGTAGCCGCCGGGTAGCAGGACCCGGCAGTTCTCCCGCAGCAGTGGCAACGGCTCGCGGAAGTGCTCCAGCAGCCCCTGGTGGAAGACGACGTCGAAGGAACCGTCGCCGAACGGCAGGGCCAGCCCGTCGCCGGCCACCGGGCGGACCGTCACCGCGGACGCGGCGGCGGCGGCGATGGTCAGATCCAGCGAGCCGACCACGTAGTCGACGGTCACCACCGCGGCCCCGGCGCTGGCCAGGGCGACGGCGTCGCGACCGGTCCCCGCCCCCACCTCCAGCACGCGCCTCCCGGCGGGATCCCCGAGCGCGAGGATCTCGCGCACCAGGCGGCCGTCCGTCCCGTAGACATCGTCGAGGGCCAGGCTGCCCGCCTCTTCCCAGAAGCGCTGCCAGTGCTCCGGCGTGGACTCTCTCAAGGGGATTCCTCTTCCGCCGCGGCGGCCCGGTCCAGGACGCCGTTGACGAAGGCCACCGCGTCCTCGTCGCCGAACCGGCGCGCCAGCTCGCACGCCTCGTTGATCACGACCCGCCACGGTACCTCCGGACAAAAACGCAGCTCGGTGAGGGCCAGGATCAGGATGGCCCTCTCGACCGTGCCCAGTCGCTCGGGGTCCCAGTGCTCGACCAGATCGGCCAGCCACCGCTCACACGCGGGACCGTGGGCCGCGATCCTGGCGGCCAGGTCCCGGGCGAAGCGGGCGGTCTCCTCGGCCGGCCGGCGCCGCGCCAGCTGGTCCTCGACGGCGTCGGCGAGGTCCGACCCGGCGATCCGCGAGGCGTAGCAGGCCTGCAGGACGATCTCCCGTCCCTTTCTCCGCTTGCCCATCGGCGCCCTAGCCCGCGTCGATGCCGGCGCAGAGATCGATCATCTCCAGCGCCGTCAAGGCCGCATCGAAACCCTTGTTGCCGGCCTTGGTGCCGGACCGCTCGATGGCCTGGTCCAGCGTCTCGGCGGTCACGACCCCGTAGATCACCGGCACCGAGGACTCCAGCGAGACCTGGGCGATCCCCTTGGTGACCTCCGCGGAGATGTAGTGGAAATGCGGCGTGTCGCCCTGGATCAGACAACCCAGGCAGATCACCGCCGCGTAACGACCGCTCTCGGCCAGTCGCTTGGCGCCGACCGGGATCTCGAAGCTGCCTGGCACCCAGGCCCGGTCGATCTGCTTGTCGTCAACGCCGTGACGGCGCAGACAATCCAGCGCCCCCTCCAGCAGCTCGCGTGTGAAGAACTCGTTGAAGCGGCTGGCGACGATGGCGATCTTCTGGCCGCGGGCGTCGAAACGCCCCTGAAAGGTCTTGCCCATTTTCCCCTCCTCGAGGGTTGGTGCCGGCTGCCGGCCGGCGCTCTCATTCCAGGTGATCCAGCAGGTGTCCCATCTTGGCTTTCTTGGTCCTCAGGTAGCGCAGGTTGCGCACGTTGGGCCGGATCTCGAGCGGCGCGCGGCCGACCACTTCCAGCCCGTAACTCTCGACCCCGATGATCTTGCGGGGATTGTTGGTCATCAGGATCATCTTGCCCACGCCCAGGTCGCGCAGGATCTGGGCGCCGATGCCGTACTCGCGCATGTCGGCCGGGAAGCCGAGCTTGCGATTGGCCTCGACGGTGTCGCAGCCCTCGTCCTGCAGCATGTACGCCTTCAGCTTGTTCACGAGCCCGATGCCCCGACCCTCCTGGCGCATGTACAAAAACACGCCCCGGCCCTGTTCCTCGATCGCCCGCAGGGCGGCCTCCATCTGCTCGCCGCAGTCGCAGCGCAGGGAGTGGAACAGGTCACCGGTCATGCATTCCGAGTGAACCCGCACCATCGCCTCGCGATCCGGCGCGAGGTCGCCCTTCACCAGGGCGATGTGGGTGGCACTGTCCACGGACGTGGTGTAGGCGATCATCCGGAACAGGCCGTAGCGGGTTGGCATCTCCACCTCGGCCTCGCGCTGGACCAGCTTCTCGTGGCCGCGGCGGTAGGCGATCAGGTCGGCGATGGAGATCAGCCGGAGGCGGTGCTCGTCGGCGAGCTGCCGGAGCTTGGGCAGGCGGGCCATCGAGCCGTCCTCGTCCATGATCTCGCACAGGATCCCTGCGGGGTACATCTCGCCGATCCGGCACAGGTCGACCGCGGCCTCGGTGTGCCCGGCCCGCTGCAGAACCCCGCCGGGCTGCGCCTCGAGCGGGAAGACATGACCCGGACGGGCCAGGTCCTGCGGCCGGGTCTCCGGATCGATGAAGACCTTGATCGTGTGGGCCCGGTCGTGGGCGGAGATGCCGGTGGTGGTGCCGTGAGCGGCGTCCACCGACACGGTGAACGAGGTTCCCAGCGAGGCGGTGTTGCGAGCGACCATGGGCTGGATGTCCAGCTCCTCGATCCGCTGGCGGGTGGCGGCGAGGCAGATCAGGCCGCGGCCGAACTTGGCGATGAAGTTGACCGCCTCGGGCGTGACCTTATCCGCCGCCAGGACGAAGTCGCCCTCGTTCTCGCGGTCCTCATCGTCGACGACGATGATGATCTCCCCCTTCTTGAGGGAGGCAATAGCCTCTTCGATGCTGTCCAGCTTGACGTCCTCGGTCATGCCACTTCCCTTGCTGTGCCGGCGCGCCCTCGGGGCTGCCGGCGTTATCTCGCGTTTTGGCTGCCGCGCCGGAAACCGCGGGCCAGAAGCCGTGCCAGGCTGAGCGGTTCGGGCTCCTGGCCGGCGGAGCCGGGCCCGGCCTGGTGGCCCGCCGCCGCGGCGGGTTGCTCACCCCGCGCCGCCTTGACCATCACGTCCATCTCCAGGTTCACCCTGGCCCCGGGGCGCAGAGCGCCCAGGCGGGTCACGGCCAGCGTGTGCGGGATAAGGTTCACCGTGAACCGGCCCGGGAAAGGACCGGCGTCGACGGTGAGGCTGACGCCGTCCACGGCGACCGATCCCTTCGGCAGCAGGTACCGGGCGAGGTCGGCCGACAGGGTCACCGTCAGCAGCAAGCTGCCGCCGGCCCGGCGGCGGCCCGCCACCACGCCCACGCCGTCCACGTGGC
This sequence comes from uncultured Fibrobacteraceae bacterium, assembly GCA_964484595.1. Classification (GTDB taxonomy): domain Bacteria; phylum Krumholzibacteriota; class Krumholzibacteriia; order LZORAL124-64-63; family LZORAL124-64-63; genus CAZAHC01. The sequence goes on from CAZAHC010000092.1 coordinate 7,583, forward strand.
CCAGCACGTAGTGACCGCCCAGCGGCTCGCCAGCGCGCAGGGCCGGTTCCAGGTGCACCCGGTCACCACGGCGCCAGCGGGGCAGCGTGGTGACCCGGCGCGTCTCCGCCGCCGCCTCGACCGTGACGATATCCCCGCGCAGCCTGGTCACCGTCAGGCAGATGCCGTTGACGGCCAGGCTGTCCCCGATCGCGAGCAGCGGCGCGCAGACCGGCGCCGTCAGCTCGATTCGCGTCACCCCTCCAACCGGCGCCAGCGAGCGGATCGTCCCGGTCTCCTTGATCAGCCCCGTGAACATCTCACCGCCTCCCCTCGACTTCCGGCTCGACCGACAGGAGGGCGAGCGTCTGGGCGAAGGACGGCCGGTCGTAGACCAGACGCAGGTCGCGGCCGAGACGCTGGCAGCTCGTGAGCTGGAATTCTCCGCCGGCAGCCTCGCCCGCGGCTTCGTCCGCCCCAACCGGCCACTGCACCCCGCCGCCGGCGAACAGCGGCGCCCGGTACTGGACCCAGCGGTCCACCGCGCCACAGGCCAGGAACGAGGCAGCGAGCCGGGGCCCCCCCTCGACCATCAGACAGTGGATACCGAGCCGCCCGGCTTCGACCAGCAGCGAGCGGGGATCGACGTGCCCGCCTCTCTCGGAGCACAGGACCAGCCGGCCGCCGGCGGCGGCAAGCTCCTCGCGGGCCCCCCGGTCCGCGCTCTCGCGCCCGGCAAAGACGAGGTAGCGGTCCGGGGACCACTCCCGGGCGAGGCTCAGATCGGTATCGACATAGCCGGCGGCGGGGTCGGCCGCCGGACACTCGCAGGTCTCGTCCACCAGGCGGCCATCGAGGCGCGGCCGGTCGGTACGCACGGTCTCTTCGCCGACCAGGACCAGGTCCATCCAGCGCCGTTGCCGGTGCCCGTCGCGCAGGGCCTCCTCCCCGGTGAGGTAGATGGGCTGGGGATCGGCGTCCGGCGTCCGGCCGCCCGGCAGGGAGAAGCGGCCGTCCAGAGAGGTGGCGGTTTTCAGCAGCACGAACGGGCGGGCGAAGGCGTCGGTGACGGCGAAGGGCCAGATAAGGTCCAGTGTCCGCTCGGCCAGGACGCCGACCGTTACCTCCACCCCGTTGGCGGCGAGCAACCGCAATCCGCCGCCGGTGACGTCCGGGTTGGGATCGGCCACGCCCACCACCACCCGCTGGACGCCGCTCTCGAGCACCACCGGGGCGCAGGGGGGAGTGCGGCCGGTGTGGTTGCAGGGCTCCAAGGTGCAGTAGAGGGTGGCGCCGCGGGCCCTGACGCCCGCCTCGGCCAGGGCGACCGACTCGGCGTGAGGAGCGCCCGCGCCGTGATGGGCTCCCCGGCCGACCACCTCGCCGTCCTTGACCACCAGCGCCCCCACCGGCGGGTTCGGCCAGGGACGGGCCGGTGTCCGGGCGGCCAGGCGCACAGCCTCGCCCAGGTACTTCTCATCCGTATGCCGGGAGACGGCAACCAAGCGAACACCCTCGCCCGGGGCTTGTGAAACAGGGGAAAAGCGGGGGGAAAAGACAAGCGGACCCGGCGCCCACAGAGGGACGCAGGCACTCGACTCCCCAACTTCTCCCATCCGGACTTTCACCGTCGGCCCCGGAATTTCACCGGGTCAGCCCGGCCGGTCGCTTTCTCGCGTGACCAGACCGGGGTCGCGGGCTTTCACCGCCGGTGGGGATTTCCACCCCGCCCCGAAGTTGTGGAACTTTTGGTTTACGGCACGGCCGTATTTCCAGTCAACAAAGCTAATAACCAGGAGGGCGCGGGTCAAGGGCCGGCCGGATCTCCTCCCGCGTCCTCCGGCTCGGCAAAGAGCGCCTCGGCAAAAACCTCGGCGTCGAACTCGGCCAGGTCGGCGGCCTGCTCCCCCACCCCGACGTACTTGACCGGCAGGCCCAGCGTCTCGGCGATGGCGACGACGATGCCGCCCTTGGCCGTGCCGTCCAGCTTCGCCAGGATCAGTCCGTCGACGGGAATCGTCTCGGCGAAGACCCGGGCCTGGGCCAGGCCGTTCTGGCCGGTGTTGGCATCGACCACGAGCAGAGTCTCCGGCGGCCGGCCGGTCTTCTTCTCGATGACACGCTCGACCTTGCCCAGCTCGTCCATGAGGTTGGTCTTGGTGTGGAGCCGGCCGGCAGTGTCGATGATCACGACGTCGTGGCCACGCGCCTCGGCCGCGGACAGCGCGTCGAAGACGACGGCCGCGGGGTCGGCCCCCGTCCCCTGCTGCACGCAGGGAACCCCCACCCGTTCGGACCAGATCTGGAGCTGCTCGACGGCGGCCGCCCGGAAGGTGTCCGCGGCGGCCAGCAGGACCGACTCGCCCCGCTCCTTGAACATCGCCGCCAGCTTGGCGATGCTTGTGGTCTTGCCGGTGCCGTTCACGCCGACGACGAAGATGACGTGGGGCTTGGCGGCGCCGGAGCCGGCAGCGGTCGGGTCAACCAGCGGGGGTCCCTCGTCAGGCTTCTTCTTCTTTTTCTTTTTCTTCTTCTTCTTCTTCTGCTTGCCCCCGCCGGCGTCGGTCTCCCCCCAGGCGGGCGGCCGCACCCGAGGTTTCGCCTCGGTGAGGATCTGCTTGACGTCGGCACGGATGACCTGCAGCACCGAGGCCAGGTCCGCCTCGCCCCCGGCTTCCTGCAGGCGGCTCTCGATGTGCCTGGTTATCTGCAGGCTGGACTGCACACCCATGTCGGCGGAGATCAGCAGCTCCTCGATCTGGTCGAGGGTCTCGCTGTCGAGGCGAACCCGGCCGTGGAAGAGGGAGCCGAGACCGCCGACGAAGCTCTCCCGGGTCTTCCGCAGGCCGTCACGGAAGCGATCGAAGGCACCCCGGATCATTGCTCGGCCTCCATCTCCTTCAGCGATTCGGTGGCGGTGGGCCCGTCCGTTTCCTCGTCGGCCTCCTCGTCCGCCAGGCCCAGGCGCAGGCCGGACTCGCCGGCGGCGGCGTTCTCCTCCCCGCCAATGGCGCCTCCGGCCAGGGTGAACCGCATCGCCGTTTCCTGCTCGTCGTCCGCCAGGATGGCCTTGACGGTCTCGCGGCGATCGACCTCGCGGCGCCGGCGGGAGATGGCCTGGCCAAGCTCGGCGTCGGACTGGGTCTCGGCCACATCGCTGAAGGTGACCGAGACGATGGAGCTGACGCCCTCCTCCATCATCGTCACGCCGTACAGATGGTTCGCCGTTTCCATGGTCAGCTTGTTGTGGGTGACGACCAGGAACTGGGTATTCTTGGAGAACTCCCGGAGCATGCGGACGAAGCGCTGGATGTTCGAGTCGTCCAGCGGGGCGTCGATCTCGTCGAGCATGCAAAACGGCGACGGCTTGACCAGGTACACCGCGAACAGCAGCGACAGCGCGGTCAGGCACCGCTCGCCGCCGGACAGCAGCCCGACGTGATTGACGACCTTGCCGCGCGGCTGGGCGACGATGTGGATGTTGCTCTCCAGCGGATCGTCGGTGCGGATCAGCTCCAGGTCCGCCCGCCCCCCCTCGAACAGGGTCTGGAACACGGCGATGTAGTTGCGGCGCACGTCCTCGAAGGTGTCGCTGAACAGTTTCCGTGCGTTCCGGTTGATCCGGTTGATGGCGGTGGTCAGATCGTCTCGCGCCTTGACGACGTCGTCGCGCTGCTTTTCCAGGAATACCAGCCGCTCGTTCTTGGTCTCGTACTCCTCCAGGGCGAGCTGGTTGATCGGTCCGAGATGGCTGAACTTCTCGCGGAAAACCGCCAGCAGCTCCAGGGCCTGATCGAGCTGGAAGACCTCCCCGTCCCGCTCGAGGTCCTTGGGCAGGTGTTCCGGCTCGTAACCGGCGACCAGCTCGGCGAAGGTGCCGTGGTACTGTTCCTCGAGGCGGTCGGTGAGGTTGCGCCGCTTGATGTCCAGCGTGGCCAGCTCGGTCTCGACCTCGTAGATGGCCTCGCGGCAGCGCGCTCGATCCTCCTCGATCTCCTTGATCCGGTCGTGCCAGGCCGCGGTCTTCTCGTGCAGGGCGCCGATGGCGTCGGCCGCGGCCCGCACGAGTTGCTGCCGCCGCTCCCGCTCGGAGATGCCCTGGCTCAGCTCGGCCTTGCGCTCGGTGAGCTCCGCGGTCAGCGATTCCCGCTCGTTGCGGGCGAGGTCGATCTCCTGACCCAGGCGCTCCCGCTGGGCCGCCAGCTCGGCCAGGTTTTCCCGCAGGTGAGCCAGAGTGACCT
>CAZAHC010000093.1:0-11770 GCA_964484595.1 uncultured Fibrobacteraceae bacterium
GTCTCCATTAAGTCAGGGCTTGACCGTGTCTGACTGAGTCTGATGGGAAACACTCCAGGCAGTGCCGGCAATTCCGCCGCACCAGCCGTTGCGCCGCAACAAGGGTCAGGGCGCTGGCGGCCATGAAGGGCTCCGACCCCATCGAGACCAGCCGGGTAGCGGTGGCCGTGGCGTCGTTGGCGTGGATGGTGCTGAAAACCAGGTGGCCGGTCAGGGCTGCCCGGACGGAGATCTCGGCCGTCTCCGGGTCCCGGATCTCACCCACCATGATCACGTCGGGGTCCTGCCGGAGGAAGGAGCGCAGGGCTTGGGAAAAGTTGACCTGCTTGCGGTTGTTTACCTGGACCTGGTTGATGCGCCCGATCTGATACTCGACCGGATCCTCGATGGTGGTGATGTTCAGGGTTCCGTCGCGCAGCTCCAGCAGGCTCGAGTAGAGGGTCGTCGTCTTGCCGGACCCGGTCGGCCCCGACAGGAGGATCATCCCGTACGGGCGGCGGATCGCCTCCAGGAAGGCCCGGTGGTCTTCCTCCGAAAAACCGAGATCCCGCAGCGAGAAGTTGAAATTCGACTTGTCGAGCAGGCGCAGGACCAGCTTCTCGCCGTGAATCGTCGGGATGGAAGAGACACGGATGTCCACCTCGTTGCCGTTGCTGCGGTGGGAAAACCGCCCGTCCTGGGCCATGCGGCGCTCGGCGATGTCCATGTCGGCCAGGATCTTGATGCGGGCGACGGTGCCGGTGTACACCGCCCGGGGCGGCGAGAGGGCGTCGTAGAGCAGGCCGTCCACCCGGTAGCGGATGATCAGCCCGTTTTCCTGCGGCTCGACGTGGATGTCGGTGGCTCTTTCCTGCAAAGCCTGGGCGAGGATCTGGTCGACCAGGTTGACGATGCCCGCATCCTGGGCCCGTCTCTGCGCCTCGTCCTCGTCGGGCTCCTCGTCGACCGGGAAGTCGTCGCCGAGCTCGGTGACCACCCTGTCGATGAGCTGGTCGACGTTGCGACTGCCTTCGACCCGGCTGTAATTGGCCTCGCGAGCACGCTCGAGGAGCTTCTCCGTGGCCAGGATTATCTCGACCTTGCGGTGGGATTCCTGGGCGATGCGCCCCAGACTGTCGAGAGCCTCCACATCGAGCGGGTCGGCCATGGCGACAACGAGCGCCTTCTCGGTCACTCGAACGGGCAGGATCCCGTGGCGCCGCGCAAACTGCACCGGAACCAGGTCCAGCGCGGAAGGCTCAACCGCGTCCCGGGTGGGATCGAACCGCCGATAACCGAGCTGGCTGGACAGGGCACCGGCGAGATCCTCCGGCGTGAGGTACCCCTTCCGGCACAGGATCTCCCCGAGCCGCTCCCGGGTACCGGCCTGCTCGGCCAGCGCCTCCTCCAGCTGAACCCGAGAAACCAGGCCCTCGCTGGTCAGAAGATCACCCAGTTCAGGTGTCTTGCTCGGCATGGGACCCCCGTCTCCCCGCAAAATCTAGTTCAAGCCGAAACCCATCAGACAACCCCTCGACCACCGGGACATCCCTCTCGGCCCGGGGCGTTCCCGACCCCGGAGCCGGGCCCAGATGCAAGAACACGTTCGGACCGGCAGCCCAACCGTCGCGGAGTTTCACCAGGCATATCGCCCTTCTTCCTCTCGACCTGAGGAAAAAGGGTAACTCTGGTTTTGATTTTCGGCCGGGGGTGGTGTCCACCGGAGGAGGTGTAGGCAAAACCCCGCGCCTGCAATTGCACCCGGGCAGGCGGACACGGTTTCCTGGCCACAATCTTCTTCTTCCGCCCGGGTATTTCAGGGACGGAAACCCGGGAAGAAACCAAGATGCGGCCATTGTAGCAAAAATGAGGTATTTATGTCAAATTTTGTCCTGTTTTGGCCAGGTTTTTTCTGGCCGAAAGGATGGCCCTGGCTCTCTGACGGCCAAGGGCATTGCCTGGCGATCACCTAACCCGGAACATTCTTCCGGCCAGAACATGTGATATACTCCTGGGGACGGAATCCTCGATCCGGGCCAGGCCTTGTTTCAGTGGAGGCACTCCCATGATCCTCAGGCGTGGGTCACTCTTGCTCGGCCTTTTTTTCCTCGGCCTTCTCCTCCCCGCGAATTCTCTCGCGGAACACGACCCGAACTTCACCACCACCATCTTCGTGCATGGCTTCAACAACGAGGGGTACAGCGCCGAGGGAGTGTTCGGCGAGGACGACTGGGACGAGGACATGGATCCCTTCACCGCCCTGGCGGGATTACCCAACATCAGCGATCCGGGCGGGGCCTACCTGCCCAACGTCGTCGCGTCCACCCGCTACTACGGCGACACGCCTCCCTTCTACTACACCCCCGAGGACATCGCCGAGCTCGACGCCGTCACCACCCAGTGGGGTGGCGGGGTTCCGCGTTACGCCCTGATCGTCGCCAAGTACGCGCGCTTTGCCCTGGAGAGGTCCGGGGCCGACCAGGTCAACTTCTTCAGCGGCAGCTACGGGACCTTCGTGACGCGCTGGCTCATCGAGAAGGACCTTGAAAACCTGGCCAGCGAGGGGAAGATCGCCCGCTGGCTGTCGGCCGAGGGCGTTCTGAACGGACACTGGGCGGCATCGGAGGACGTCCTGCTCTTTCTCTGGGATCTGTTCGGCACCCCCAGCCTGGACGTGGACCAGATGCATTACGACTGGGTGGAAGCCAACGTTCACTCGCCCCGGTGGGAGGCCGACAATCCCCTCTTCAGCGGCATCCTGATCGGGAAGATGGGAACCACCTGCGACAACGCCAACGACGGCGCTCTGACCGACGCCATGATTCTTCTCGACGACTGGCAACCCAACGACGGCGTGGTGGGCCTCAACGACTCCTTCTTCGCCACCATGACGACACAGTCCCGGTTCCTGGGCAAAACGCCCACCCAGGGTTATTACTTCCGCAACCATTACGAGCTCGCCAGCTACCCCGCGGCCTGGGTGCAGGTGGCGAACTTCCTGACCGGACGCAAGCGGGTCACCATCACCATGACCCGCACCCAGGTCACAGACATCCACGAGCCGGACGATTGGTTATGGGACTTCACCCCGGCGGAGATCATCTTCGAGAGCGAGGTCTTCTCCCCCGCGGCCCTGGCGCGCTGGGGGATGACCGACCGGGTCTGTGTCCGCGACTTCGGAGGTGGCAATACACCCATCTACGAGTGGGGCCACAACGGATTGACCCAGATCCTCAGCCACAAGATCTTCGACGATCTCGTCCTCGACGAAGAAGTAGAGGTGGATCTCCACCTCTGGGCCCGCGAGATCGACTGGGAGGAGCGGTACGGCGTCCTGGAGATCATAGGCGTCGACGATCCGACCGATGAGATGGCCGAAGGCTGGATCACCGTCCCGGTCACCGGGCCCGGAACCTACCTCTTCTCCGCCGCGGACTGGAACTGCGACGTGGAGGTCGAGGTTTTCGACTATCCCTTCGAGCCCCTGGTCACCGCCGTGGCCGGGCCGGGAAACCCTCCTCCAGCTGGTTCCGGACTCGTGCTCTCACCCAACCCCTTCTCCGGCGCGGTGGAGATCAGGGCGCCCTGGCTGGCCGAAAAGACCGCCGGCCACCGGCTGGCCGAGCTGGAAATCTTCGCCGCGACGGGAAGACGGGTCCGGCGCCTGGCCGGAGACCCGGCCGCCGGTTTCCGCTGGGACGGCCGCGACGAGTCGGGCCGCCAGCTACCGGCAGGCGTGTACCTGTATCGCCTGCAGAGCGGCGAGTCGGTCCTCACCGGTAAGAGCCTCCTGGTTCACTAGAACCTAACCCATATTTTGACTCCGCTGGAGCAAGGCGGTAGAGTGGAGGGAATGCCGCGAGGCCGATTCCTCTGGCTGTCCCTCCCCCTCGGTGATTGGGGAGGACGGCGGCGCCCTCGGTTTCGCCGACAAAGGGTCAACCGAAAAGAGGTAAACCCATGGAGCACGGTTCCAAACAAGCGACCGCCGGTCTGCCCGAGAACGCCCGGCGACCGCTGCAGGAAGGTGAACAGTACGTCCCGGTGGTGCCGGGCGACGGCGTGCCGGAGATAACCGCCCGCTCGGTCGGCCTCGGACTCTTCCTGTGCGCCGTCTTCGCGATGGCGGCGGCCTACGTCGCCCTGAAGCTCGGCCAGGGCATCGAGGCGGCGATCCCCATCGCCATCCTGGCGATCGGGGTCTCGCAGGCCTTGGCCCGCCGGAGCACCATGCTCGAGAACGTGATCACCCAGTCGGTCGGGGCCAACTCCTCCCACGTGGTCTCCGGCGCGGTGTTCACCATCCCCGCCCTGTACATGCTCGCCCGCGAAGGCATGATCCCCCACGCGCCCTCCATCTGGCAGGTCATCATCGTCTCGTTCCTGGGCGGCTGCCTGGGGGTCCTCTTCCTGATCCCGCTGCGACATCACTTCATGGTCGAGATGCACGGGAAGTTCCCCTGGCCGGAGGGGACGGCCACCACCGAGATCATCCTCTCCGGTGAGCGGGCCGGCGGGCAGGCCAAGATCCTGGCCATCGCCGCCGGGATCGGCGCCCTCTACGACGGAATGGTGCAGACGCTGCACGCGATGGCCGAGCAGATCAACTTCAAGGCGATCTGGCTCGGGACCTTCCTCGAGAGCCATTTCATGAGGCTCTCGCTGCTGAACAACGCGGCCATCGTCGGCGTGGGTTACATCATCGGTCCCCGCTACGCGGCCATCATCTGCTCCGGCTCCTTCGTCTCGGTGTTCCTGCTCGCGCCGCTCGTCCACGCCATCGGGCAGTTCGTGACCGAGCCGATCCCGCCCGGCACGGTGCCCATCGGCGAGATGAGCGTCCAGGACGTGTTCAAGAACTACGTGCGCATCATCGGCGTCGGCGGCATCGCGGGCGCGGGGATCCTCGGCATCCTGTCGTCCATCCCCTCGATGGTGCGCTCCATCGGGGCCAACATGAAGGGCATGAAGAGCCAGGACACCCGGGAAGCGGCGGCTATTCCGCGAACCGATCGCTCGCTCTCGGGATCGTTCATGATGGTCGGCCTGGTCATCTTCATGCTCTGCGCCTTCCTGTTCTTCTCCTTCGGTCTGGGCATCGACCAGGCCTTCGGTTACGCCCTCGTCGGCACGCTGCTGGTCACGGTCATCGCCTTCCTGTTCGCCCCGGTGTCCGCCCGCGCAATCGCCATCGTGGGCACGAACCCGGTGTCGGGGATGACCATGCTGACCCTGATAGTGACCGGCTTCGTGATGTTGAAGATGGGACTTTCCGGCGCCTCGGGCATGTTCGTGACGATGATGGTCGGCGGCGTGGTCTGCACCGCCCTCGCAGCGTCGGGAGCCCTGGCTTCGGATCTCAAGGTCGGCCACTGGATCGGCGCCACGCCGGCGCGGCAGCTCGGCCTGAAGTTCGTCGGCACCCTCGTGGCGGCGATCTTCTGCGGGGTCGCGATGTGGCTGCTGTCGCAGCAGGGCGAAGGATTCGGCAGCTCCGCGATCCCGGCCCCACAGGCCTCGGCGATGAAGGAGATCCTGGTCGGGATCTTCGGCACCGAGGCTCAGCCGTTGCAGTGGTACACGTTCTCCCTCGGGGTGATCTTCGCGGTCGTGCTGCGCATCGTGGGCGTTCCCGCGCTGGCCTTCGCCCTGGGCATGTACCTGCCGATGGAACTCAACACGCCGGTGCTTCTGGGCGGCATCCTCTCCTGGATCGTCGGCCGCAAGGGTCGCGGGACCAGCAACGAGACGGCCAAGAAGCGGCTCGACCGGGGTATCCTGATCGCGTCCGGTCTGATCGCCGGCGGGGCGCTGATGGGTGTCGTCGACGCCTTCCTCGGCGTGGTCGCCTTCGGTGGCGAGACGGAGCGCAAGGCTACCCTGTACTTGCTTTCCGATCACGCGTTCGAGGGCGTGTCCGGGGAAGCGATCGCCCTGATCGGGCTGGTGGCCCTCTGCTGGCTGGTGGTCGGCTGGGCACGGCGGGCAGCGCGGTAGAGCAAAAAGAACGAAAAGTCGAACGGCCTGGCCCGGACTTCGGTCCGGCCAGGCCGTTTTTGGTTGCGCCCGGGTAGTTATCTTCGGGGATCCGGGGTTTTTGCCACGTGGCAAAACGTCCGTTGGGCCAGCGAGAATGGGTTCGGCAAGAAGACAAATCGCCCGGTCGTCCCCGACCAGCGCCCAGCCCTCGACCCCGCCGCAAATCACGCTGCCGTGAGCAGGCTCACCTCACCAACGTCATCGAACGGGCCAGCTGCCGATCGCCGGCAACGAGACGGAACACGTAGCTGCCGCTGGCGACCGGCCGGCCGCCGCCGTCCCGGCCGTCCCAGGTCACGTTGTGCTGGCCCGCCGGCAGGGTCCGGTCCAGGAGCAGCCGCACCCGGCGACCCTGCAGGTCGAAGACCTCCACCCGCGCCGGCCCGGGACGGTCGAGCCTGAAGTGGATCTCCGTCCGCGGATTGAACGGGTTGGGGGCGTTCTGTCGCAGCACCAGCGTCCCGGGCGCGCCGGGGGCCCCGGTGGTGTCCAGCTGCAACCAGAGCAGGCCCTGGTGCGACGCATTGGCCACCACGTGATCGCCGGCCGCCGCCACCCCGTCGATCCGGCCCTGGTCGGTCAGGCTCGCCAGCAGGGACGGGGCCTGCGGATCGGTCAGGTCCCACAGCTGAAGACCCTGTGCGCCCAGCGCCACCCAGACGCCGTCGGCGGAGACGGCCAGGTCCCCCACGTAGCCGTCGATCGGGACGGTGCCGAGCAGCTCGCTCTGCCCCGGCGTGGTCACATCGAAGACCCAGATGCCGGGAGTGAAGGCCACGTAGAAGCGATCGCCGTGGGCCATCAGGGCGGTGGGCACGCCCGGCACCGGCAGGATCTCGAGAACCTCCATGTGCCAGGTATCGAAACGATCGACGAGGACCAGGCCCCCCGCCACGGGGTCCCAGGTGCACAGCGCGTCCTGTTCGAGCAGCTCGACGCCGACGGTGCCGTGGCTGAAGCCGTACAGACCCGCGTTCTGCGGATCGGTCGGGTCGGCGAGATCGTAGGCGTAGATGCCGGTACAGTCCACGAAGGCCAGGGGGCCATCCATGGCCACCTCACCGGTGCCCGACGGGTTAGCGGGCAGGCCGAGGCCGCAGTAGACCTCGAGCGGGGACGCGGGATCGGAGACGTCGAAGACGAACATGCGGGTGTGAGGATAGTGGTTGAGCCCCGCGGCGAGGAGGGCCAGGCCGCCGTCCGCGTCGAAGCCGTCGATCCGGGCGAAGTGATCGTGATGGAAACCGATCTGTCCGGTGGGCGCGCCGGGAGCCGCGGGCGAGAAGACCGAGAGCGAGCGGCTCTCGTCCGCGCCGACGATCAGGTCGCCCGACGTGCCGAGGAAGGCGATCGGCGCCGGGTGCGGATCGCGGCAGGTTCCCAGCAGATCGATCTGGCCCGCCGCCGCCGCGCAGAGCCGGACGCCCTCGCCGGTCAGGCCGCAGGCCATCACGCCGCCCGCCGGATCCACGCACCAGGCCTGACCCTCGCGCTCGGGCAACAGGTCCAGCGACGCCGGAGCGGTCGGTACAGCGAGGTCGACCAGGTGCAGCCCCAGCATGCGGTCGGCGATCCAGACCTGGTCGCCGTCGGGGGCGAGATTCATCGGCCGGCCGGCCGGATCGGCGGGCGTCCAGGAGCCGATCACATCGAGGTGGGAGAAGTCGGTGGCGTCTATGACATCCATCCCCAGGGTTGTCAGGGCCAGGAGGTAATCGTTCCAGCAGGCGAGCGCCCCGTAGCTGCCCGTGGTGGTGCCGAACAGGAGCGGAGAATCCGGCTGGGCCAGGCTGAACACTTCCAGCGTCTGGTCGAAGAAGGACACGAAGAGAAAGCTGGTCCGGGCGGCGAGGGCGTGGGGCTGGTGCCCCGGCCGCGGCGGAATCAGGCCGGTGACGGCGGGGGCGTCAGGATCGGCGATGTCGATCACCAGCACGCCTTCGTTGCCGGCCACGACGTACAGGCGCGAGGCGGCCCAGACGGCCCGCCAGGCCTCGAAGTCCGAGACCCCTCCCCGAACCTGCGGCGCGGCCGGATCGGTGACGTCCACCAGCTGCAGGCCGGCCGGGCCCAGGCAGACGCAGGCCAGCGTGATCCCGTCCCCGGGCGCCAGCACCACATCCTGGGTCTGGACGCCGAACCAGGTGAGGGCGAGCAGCTCGGGCGCAGCGGGCGCGGCGATGTCCGCGCTGGCCAGGTAGCCGCCGGTGGCGAAGTGCAGGGTCGGCCCCTCACCGGTCACGGCCCGGCAGGGGCCGGCGGTCTGATAAACGTCAAGGACGAGGATGTCGGAAGCGGGGGTGGCGAAAGCGGCGCCCGCCAGCAGGCAAACAACCAGAGCGATTCTCGATATTCGCGATACCATGACCTTCCTCCCCCGTGGAAAGCTGAAAATCGGCGCGGCCGAGCCGCGTTCACTTGGCCAGGATAACCTTTCTGGCCAGGACGCCACCAGCTCCCTGCAGCCTGAGCAGATATGCCCCCGCAGGCAGCACCCGTCCGGTGTCGTCGCGGCCGTCCCAGGACAGGGTGAACTCCCGGCCGTCCAGGATCCCATCCCAGAGGCTCGCCACCCGGCGCCCGCGGAGGTCGTGGACGGCCAGGCTGGCCGGGCCCGACCCGGGCAGGTAGAAGGAGATGGTGGTCCTGGGGTTGAAGGGATTGGGCTCGGCGCTGAGGGTCGGGCGCCGAACCGGCGGGGCCTCCCCGGGGACCGGGGCAATCACGTCGGGCCGGGCGCACCACACCGCCCGTGGCATGGGATAACCGAGGATGGTGTCCTGTCGGGTCCAGGCCATCACGCCTTCCCCCTCGTCGGTGACGCACATGGCCACCCGCGAGCCCAGGGGCGGTCCATCCTGCTCGTTCAGGAAATCCCCCTCGTCGGTCCAGACTCCGTCCTCGCGCACGCGGTACTCGAGGGTGCGCAGCCGCGGGTCCAGAAGCGGGCCCGCCCCTTCCTGGAACCAGAAGGCGTGGACCCGACCGTCCGGGTCGGCGGCAATGGCCGGGGACATCGGCCAGTCGTAATCGGTGAAGTAATCGACGGTCAGATCCTCGGGTGGGCACCAGCTCCGGCTCGGGGCGAAACCGAGGTAGTAGATGTTGTTACAGGGACAGGTCGGCTGCAGTCCACAGCCGAGGACGCCGCGATGGCCGCCGGACCAGGCAGTGACGTCGAACTCGCCGCCGACCGGACCCGGTACCGGCTCCGGAGCCGTCCACACGCTGCCCGGCTCGCGCAGGATGTGGAACAGGCCGGGCACGCCGCCGCCGGCATCGGCGAGATAGTAGACCCGGGGCAGCGGTCCGTACGGCCCCTCGCTGAAGGTGACCTGCGGGTAGGGCACGTCGGCGAGACCGTCGAGCAGAACCTCCGGGGCGGACCAGCCGAGCAGGCCGCGGTCGGCGAAGACGACCTTGCGATCGTCGGGAAACCAGGTCCGCACGCCGTAGGTCAGGAAGACGAAGGGGTCGGCGCTGTAGTCGGCGCTGCCCCACAGGTCGACCCGGTTCGGGGAGACCGCATCGAACCAGATATCAAGGTAGGTCACGGGCATCTGATCCCAGACGCCTTCCGGATCCGATTCGAAGATCACGACGAACATGTCGCTGACCATGGCGAGGACGAACCCTTCCCGGCTCCAGCAGAGGGCGGGCCGCTGGCCGGATCCCAGGCAAACCGGCGGCAAGATCTCGTCACTCGGCAGCAGCACTTGGACCCAGACGCTGGAGCCGTACATCGGGTCCTCTTCCTCCCAGGCGACCGAGGTCAGGCCGTCGGGAGAGTAGGCCACGGCCGGCCAGTCGCAGTCGTGCAGGGAGTCGCTGACCTGGGCGATGATGTGCGCGGCGAGGGCGGGCGTCGTGGTAAGCAAGACCGCGAGCAACAACCAGCAGGTGCAGCGAGGATTGAACATGGTGAACCTATCCCCCGGTGCAGGTTCAAAAAGGGATATTTTTACTGCATTATTATACCTCATTTTTCGCCCCGGCAGAACCAGCGCTACTTCACGAGGGAAACCCGGCCGCTGGTAGCGACCTCTCCCTGCACGAGATGAAGCAGGTAGGTGCCGGAGGCGACGGCCCGGCCGACGTGGTTCCTGCCGTCCCACCGGATGTGGTGAACCCCGGGTTCCAGCGGCCCGTTCACCAGCGAGCGGATCTTGCGTCCAGCGAGGTCGAAGACGGCCAGGCTCACAGGCTGGCGGTCCGGGACCGAGACCTTGACCCGGCAGGTCGCGTTGAACGGGTTCGGGTACACCGAGTTGAGAGCCAGGCCGGAAGGAACCCGCGGGTCCCTGAATACGCCGGTGGCCAGGATGCTCTCCAGCGCGTCCAGGAATCCCTGAATCTCGGCCAGCGTCCCGGTGGAGACGCGGATGTGCTGGGGCATGCCCCAGCCCGTTCGCACCTGGTAGCCGAGCGCGGCGAGGTCGGAAGCCACCGCGGCGGCGTTGGTGCCGGTGTCGAACATCATGAAGTTGGTCTCCGACGGGATGTAGTCGAGCCCCAGGCCGGTGAACCCGGCCTCGAGCATGGCCTTGGCCTGGTCGTTCAGGGCCACGGTGTCGGCCACGTGGGTGAGGTTGGCCAGGGCCGTCTCGGCGCCCGCCTGGCTGGCCCGGCTGACGGTCCCGAAAAGCTGGGAGTTGCCGATCAGGCCCGCATGCTGGGTGGAGCCGAGCGCGTAGCCGATCCTCGCTCCCGCCAGGCCGAAGGCCTTCGAGAAGGTCCGGACCACGATCACCGGTTCTCCCTCGCCGATGAACCGGACGCAGCTCTCGTAGGCCGGGGAGTGGACGTAATCGTGATAGGCCTCATCCACCACGACCACGATGCCGTCCGGCAGCGCCGCCAGGAAGTCCTCCATGTCGGTCCGGTCGAAGACGGTCGCCAGCGGGTTGTTGGGATTCACCAGGGAGATCATCGTGGTCGCCGGACCGACCGCCGCCAGCATGGCGGGCAGGTCGATGACGTAGTTCCCGTCCAGCGGCACGTAGACGACGCTGGCGCCGTTGGCCACCGCCTCGGACGCCATCTGGGTGTAGGTGATCGAGGCGGTGATCACCTCGTCGCCGGGACCGAGGAAGGCATCGGCGATCAGCCGGATCACCTCCGTGGCCCCGGCGCCGACGCAGACGTTCCCGCCGGTCAGCCCGTGGTAGGCGCCGATCTGGCCCTCCAGGGAACTGCTGAACCAGTCCGGATAACGATGCGCCAGCGTGGAGGCGTCCTGCATGGCGGCGAGGACCGCCGGCGCCGGGCCCAGCGGATTCTCGTTGTAGCAGAGGCGGCCCTCGTAGTCCTCGGCCCGCCGGGTGACGTAGGGCTGGGCCTGGACCCGGCCGACACCCGTCAGGTAAACGTAACTCAGGGCCGCGGCGGCGGTCCCGCCAAGGAAACCGCGTCGGGAGATCCGGTTCGTCGAAGTCACAGTCGCCCCTCCTGCTGCTATCCCCCTGTCGCAAGCGATCCCGGTGGAGGAGAAACCAGGAGGACAAATGGCTTCCAATCGAGGTGGGCCGGATCCATTCTAGCACAAAATGGAGGCGACGGGATCGAGTAAGGAGAGAGGTCGGTCTTGAGCGAGACCTACCATGGAATCGTGGTGGTCTGTTACGCGGGCTACCGGGGGGAGGAGGAGCCGCGCCGGGTCACCTTCGCCGGGCGCGAGATCGAGGTGGCCGAAATCCTGGACCGCTGGCTGGATCCCCGCCATCGCTACTTCAAGGTGCGCGGCAACGACGAC
>CAZAHC010000094.1:0-11749 GCA_964484595.1 uncultured Fibrobacteraceae bacterium
GTGGTCAACATCAAGAAGGGGCAGTTCCTGGCCCCGGACGACCTGGCCCACGCCGCGGCCAAGTTGATCCGGGCCGGCTGCGGGGGGGTCCTGCTCACCGAACGCGGGTCGTTCTTCGGCTATCGCGACCTGGTGGTCGACTTCCGCTCACTCAAGGTGATGCGCGATCTCGGCTGCCCCGTCGTTTTCGACGCGACCCATTCCGTCCAGTCGCCCGGCAGCGCCGCTGGGATCACCGGGGGCCGGCCCGAGCTGGTGCCCCTGCTGGCCCGCTGCGGCCTGGCCGCCGGCGCGGACGCCATTTTCCTGGAGGTTCATCCCGAACCTCGACGCGCCCTGAGTGACGCCGGCAGCCAGCTGCCGCTGGCCGAGTTCCCGGTGCTGCTGGACCAGCTGCGACGCTACCGGGACCTGTACCTGGAGATTTCGACATGACCGACGACCGGTGGCCTCCGGGCAACGACGACCTGTACAGCCAGGAAGCCCTGTCCCGGCTGGGATCCGACCTGGCGATTCGCTTCGGGGCGGTCGAGGCCCTCGTCTTCGACGCCGACGGCGTCCTCACCCCCGGCACGCTTCTCTACGGGCCGGAAGGCGAGGCGCTCAAGGAGTTCAACTGCCAGGATGGACTGGGCCTGGTCCTGGCCAGGCTCGTCGGCTTGAAGCTTGCGGTGCTGACCGGCCGCCAGAGCGAGCCGGTCCGCCGGCGAGCGCAGGAGCTGGCCTTCGACGCAATCAAGGTGGGACGTTTCGACAAGGCGGCCGCACTGCAGGAGATCCTGGCCGAGGTCGGTTGCAGTGCCGAGGCGACCCTC
Organism: uncultured Fibrobacteraceae bacterium; assembly: GCA_964484595.1. Lineage (GTDB taxonomy): Bacteria > Krumholzibacteriota > Krumholzibacteriia > LZORAL124-64-63 > LZORAL124-64-63 > CAZAHC01. Next base: position 816 of record CAZAHC010000094.1, read on the forward strand.
TACCTGGGTGACGACCTGGTGGATTTGCCGGCCCTGTTCCAGGTTGGCGTGCCGGTGACCGTACCCGCTGCGCCCGCTGAGGTCCGGCAGCACTGCTGCTACGTGACCACTGCCGGCGGCGGCCGGGGCGCAGTGCGCGAGGTCGTGGACCTGGTCCTCAAGTCACGCCGGCTGTACACGGATGCCCTCTGCAAGCTGGCCCGACAGGCCGTCCAGCAGTCCGGCCCGGGAGGCTCGCCGTGAACCGCAATCCCCTCGACCTCGCCGATGCCGACATCCTGGCCCTCGGGCGCGAGACCTTCGCCAGCGAGGCCGAGGCCGTGCAAGCCGTGGGCGCAGGTCTGGGCGAGGGATTTGTGCGGGCGGTGCGCCTGATCCTGCAGAGCGAGGGCCGCGTCATAGTCACCGGTCTCGGCAAGTCGGGGATCGTGGCCCGGAAGATTGCGGCCACGCTGACCTCCACCGGCACCCCCAGTCTCTTCATCCATCCGGTCGAGGCGGCGCACGGGGACCTGGGCGTCGTGCGGCCGGGAGACATCCTGATCGCCGTCTCCCGCAGCGGCGCCAACCAGGAGGTGAACAATCTCCTGGGCCGATGCATGCAGTTCGGCGTGCAGGTGGTGGCGATCACCGGGGCCGCCGATTCCGAACTCGCCGTCAACAGCGACATAGTTCTGGGCTGCGCGGTGGCCGGCGAAGCTTGCCCCCTGAACCTCACCCCGACCAGCAGCGCGACCGCGGCCATGACCATGGGGGACGCCCTGGCCCTGGCCTTGCTCAAGATCCGCGGGTTCGACGCGGACGATTTCGCCCTGTTCCATCCGAGCGGCGCCCTCGGTCGCTCGCTGCTGCTGCGGGTGGAGGAGCTCATGCACAAGGGTGGCGAGTTGCCGGTCGTCTCCCACCGCCTGACCCTGCGCGAGACATTGCCGGAGATCGTCGCCAAGCGCCTGGGCGGCACCTGCGTGGTGGACGACGAAGGGGTGCTGGTCGGCATCTGCGTCGACGGGGACCTCAAGCGAATCCTGATCGAGAAGGAGGACGCGCTCGATCTGCCCATCACCGAGGCCATGAATCCAGAGCCGACCACCGTAGCTGCAGACCTGCTCGCCGTCACGGCCCTGCGCCTGATGGAGCAGCGGCCCGAAGGCCCGATCACCTTGTTGATAGTTGTCGACGAGGCGCGACGCCCGCGCGGGTTGCTCCATATCCACGATATCCTGCGCACCGGGCTTTTCTAGCTTATCTTGTTGTTATACTTTGGATTGTAAGTGTGGCACAGAATGTGCTTTGCGGCCCTCTCCTGGGGCTGCTAGAATTCCCGGAGATCGAAGGAGCAGATGGAACCGGTTCTTCCTCTCTGGCGCCGCCTCCGGCGGGGGTTCTACTACCGCTTGGCTGTATCTATGCTGGGACTGGCGCAGGTCCTGCCGGTCTCGGTCGGTTGCGGTGTGTGCGTCGGGCTCGCCAGGGTGGCCAGGTTGATCCGCCCCGGCGACCGGCGGCTCGCCGAGGCGAACCTGGCGCTGGTCTTCCCGGAGTGGAGCCGCGCTAACCGGAAGCAGTGGCTCCGCCGGGCCACGGACCTGCTGGGCCGGAACCTCTTCGAGGCCCTGATCCTGCCGCGGATCGCCGCCGGCGGTTTCGCCCGGGTCGAGGACGACGGCGCCATCGCCGTCCTTGACCGCCTGCGGGCCGAAGGCCGCGGGGTCCTGGTCCTGACCGGTCACTTCGGCTGCTGGGAGATGCTGGGCGCCTACCTGGCTCATCACCTGGGCCAGCTGGCCGTTGTCACCGGCACTGTACACAACCAGCCGGTCGCCCGCCTGCTGGCCGACCGCAGGCGCCGGCTGGGAATGGAGCCGCTGCCCCGCGGCGGGGACCTGCGGCCGCTGCTGCGCACCCTGCAGGGCGGGGGAGTGGTGGCCGTGCTGCTGGATCAAAACACGCGGGTCCGCAGCCTGGATGTTCCGTTCTGCGGGCGGCCCGCGCCGACGGCGGTCGGTTTTGCGAAGCTGGCCTTGCGGTACCGGGTGCCGGTTCTCCCGGTCGCCATCGGCCGCCGGGACGGCGGGCACCGGGTGGTGCATCTGCCCCCGCTGCGGCCCGACGGCCGGACGGACGCTGCGGCGGTGACCGAGTTCCTGGGCGCCTGCAACGCGGCCCTCGAGGAATTCCTGCGGCGGAACCCGGCCGAGTGGGTGTGGTTTCACCGGCGGTGGGGTGAGGGAGCGGTCCCGCCCGCCGCCGAGGTTGGTTCCTCATGAAAAGAGAGAAGCAAAAGGTGCGGGACGAACAAGCACGGTGCCGCGAACGAATCGCCATCCGGACGCTTTTGCTGCTGGCCGGGCTGCTGGCGCTTATCCTGGTGGTCGGCTGCGCTCCGGAGCAGGAGGGCCATCAAGTCCCGGGCGGTGAGTTGCCCGACCAGCAGCTGTTCAATTCCTCCCAGACCGAGACCGCCGACGGGGTGCCGCGGTGGATCCTGAAGAGCGACCGGACGGAGAAGTTCACCGACCGCGAGGAGGCGGAGCTCTACGGTGTCACCATGTTCTTCTACCGGGATGGAGAGCTTTTCTCCACCTTGACCGCCGAGCGGGGTCGGGCCAACCTGACCACCAAGAACATGTTCGCCTGGGGCAACGTCGTGATCGTGACCGAGGACGGACGGCGGCTGGAGACCGAGGAGCTCCACTACGACAACCAGAGCGGGTACATCTTCAACGACGTCTTCGACCGCTTCACTCATGGCGAGGACGTGATGACCGGCATCGGCATGGAGGCCACGCCGGACTTCGAGTATTTTACCCTCAAGAACGAGGTGAAGGCCGAAGTGGGAGACGAGACTGCCGCCGGGAGTGAAGCGCAGTGAGGGCCATGCCGGTCGGCCCCGAGTACGCGTCCGAGGTGGTTCTGCGGGCGACGGGTCTGCGCAAGGTGTACCGCGGTCGGGCCGTCGTCGACGGTGTCGATCTCGAGCTGCAGCAGGGTGAAATCGTGGGCCTGCTGGGCCCCAACGGCGCCGGCAAGACGACCTCCTTCTACATAATCGTCGGTTTCATCAGGCCCGACGCCGGCTCGGTTCATTTCGACGAGCAGGACATTTCCGGCCTGCCCATGTATCGCCGGGCTCGGCTGGGGATCGGTTACCTGCCGCAGGAATCGTCGATCTTCCGCAAGCTCTCGGTCGAAGAGAACGTGATGGCGATCCTCGAGACCCTGCCGCTGTCCGGCCAGGATCGCGGCCGTCGTCTCGAGGAGCTGCTCGAGCTGATGGGGGTCGCGCATATTCGCAAGAACAAGGGCTTCCAGCTCTCCGGTGGCGAACGTCGGCGGGTGGAGATCGCCCGGGCGCTGGTGACCAGGCCCCGGTTTATCCTGCTGGACGAGCCGTTCGCCGGCATCGACCCCATCGCGGTGGCGGACCTGCAGAAGTGTGTCGCCCAGCTGAAGGAGCAGGGCCTGGGGGTCCTGATCACCGATCACAACGTGCGGGAGACCTTGAGCATCACCGATCGGGCCTACATCTTGTTCGAGGGCCGGATCGAGCTTGCGGGCAAGCCGGACGAGATCGTCAGCAACGAGAAGGCCCGCAAGATCTACCTGGGAGAATCGTTCCGGATGTAGCAGGAGGCGAGGCGCCCACGCCGGGGCGCCCCCGGACGGAGCATAGAAAGGTCGGCTGCCATGGATATCAAGCTGGGTTTGCATCAAGGGCTCCACCTGAAGCAGCAGCTAGTGATGACGCAGAGGCTCCAGCAGGCCCTGAAGCTATTGCAGGTGCCCACCCTCGAGCTCGAGCAGATCCTGCGCCAGGAGTTGCAGGGCAACCCCCTGCTGGAGGAGATCGATCCCGGCGAGGAGACCGAGGAGGAGACCAGCCCGGAGCAGGAGGCTGCCGAGAAGGGCGAGGCCGAGCAGACCGACGAGCCGATCGACTGGGACGAGTACTTCCGGGACGGCTTCCGGGCCGCCACGCCCGAGCAGGAGTTCAGCGACGAGGACCAGCTCGAGCGCCCCCCCGTTTTCGTGCCCAGCGGCCAGCAAGCCCTGGAGGATCAGCTTGCCCTCGTCGTCACCGACGAGCTCGAGCGCAAGATCGGCCAGTACCTCATCGGCTGCCTGAACGGGGACGGTTTCCTGGCCTGCTCGCTGGAGGAAGTGGCCGCCTTCTGCGAGGTCGAGCGGGACCAGGTGGCGGCGGTCCTGGCCATCATCCAGGATTTCGATCCCCCCGGGGTCGGCGCGCGCGACCTGAAGGAGAGCCTGCTGCTGCAGCTGAAGGCCAAGGGCAAGCAGGACTCGGCCGAGGCCTACGTGGTCGCCAACCACTTCGACTCGCTGAAGACGAGGAAGTTCGGCGACATCGCCCGGGAGATGAAGATCACTCCCCGGGAGGTCCAGGAGATCGCCGAACGGATCGGCGAGCTCGATCCCAAGCCCGGCCTGTCGTCTTCGCCGGAGGGCGCTCGTCCCATCGTGCCCGACCTGGTGGTCCTGAAGGTGGACGACGAGGGGGACTACGTCGTTTTCCTGAACGACTCCAACCTGCCACGGCTGCGGGTCAGCAAGGCCTACGAATCCCAGCTCAAGGGTCAGGACCGTGACGCGGTCCAGTTCATCGACGAGAAGAAGCGGTACGCGGAGTGGATCATCAAGACCATCGAGCAGCGGCGGCGCACCATGATCAAGGTCATGGAAGCCATCGTCGCCGAGCAGCAGGAGTTCTTCGAGCACGGGGCCATCGCCCTGAAACCCCTCACCCTGCAGCAGGTGGCCAACGCCATCGGCATGCACGAGTCGACCGTGTCCCGGGTCACCCGACAGAAGTACGTCCAGACCCCCCGCGGTGTCTTCCCTCTGAAGTACTTCTTCTCGGCGGGCCTGGACACCCAGGCGGGCGAGGAGGTCGCCGCCAAGGCGGTCAAGATTATGATCAAGGAGATCGTTGACGGGGAGGATCCGGCCCGGCCTCTTTCGGACAAGAAGATCGTCGATCTGCTGGAAAAGCAAGGGCTGAAGATCGCCCGCCGCACAGTGGCCAAGTACCGGGAGCAACTGGGGATCCTCAACGCGAGAATGCGCAAGCAGTTCTGAAAAACCGCCGGCCCCGCCGGCCCGTCCACCTCGATCCGCAGGAGGAGACCATGCAGGTTGAGATCAACAGCCGTCATTTCAATCTGGGCGATGAGTCCAGGGAGAAGATTGCCGCCGATCTGCAGAAGCTGGAACGGTTCAGTCCTCGCCCCCCGGTGTCGGCCCGTCTGACCTTGACCAACGAGAGCGGTCGCTTCACCGCCGACCTCGCCTTCATGTTGAGGGCCAATGACTTCCGGGCCCGGGCCCAGGGAATTGAACCCGAGCTGGCCGCCGACGAGGCCATCGAGAACATCAAGACCCAGCTGCGTCGATTCAAGGGCAAGCTCAGCGGCCGGCAGAAGGGGGGGGGAGGCGGTCTGGGTCGGGCCCTGGCCAGCGAGGGGGACGAATCCCCGGCGTACGAGGGAGCTACCCTGCAGGCAGATCGGTTCGAGCTGCAGGACCTGACCGTGGACGAGGCGGTCGACGTCTGCCGGGATTCCGATTTCCCCTTCGTCGTCTTTCGTAACCAGGAGTCCGCCAGGCTGAGCGTCGTTTACCGCCACGCGGACGGTACCTTCGGTCTGCTCGAGGCGGCCACCGACTGAGCGGTCCGGTGCGGGAGGGCCGCTCCCCGCTGGACGAGAATGCGCCAAACCCGGGGGGGACCATGGACGGCGTTACGGTCCAGAAGCTTTTCGCCGAACTGGCCGAGAGCCTGCAGCTCGAGGCCTTGACCGAGGTCCCGGCCGAGGATGTCCCAGTCACGGCCAAGGACGTGCACCGACCCGGCATGGCCCTGATGGGTTTCACCAGCAACTTCCTGCCCGGTCGGCTCCAGGTCATGGGCGAGTCCGAGCTGGCGTATCTCGAGGGACTGGCGGCAGCGGAACAGGAAGCCGCCCTGCAGCGGGTGATCGACCTGGCCGCGCCCGCCTGCTTCATCGCCGGTGATCTGGTGGTCCCGGACCCGCTGCGCGAGTACGCCCGCCGTCGGCAATTCCCCCTGTTCCGCTCCACCCAGCCCACCGAGGAGCTGGTCCGGGGGCTTTCCCGTTTCCTCGAGCAGGAGTTCTTCCCCCGGACTGAGAAGCACGGCACCCTGGTCGACGTCTACGGAGTGGGCCTGCTGTTCACCGGGCGCAGCGGCATCGGCAAGAGCGAGTGTGCCCTGGACCTGGTCGAGCGCGGCCACCGGCTGGTCGCCGACGACATCGTCGAGATCGTTCGTACGGGGGACGACGTCCTGATCGGCCGGCACCGGGAGGTGCTGGGCCACAACATCGAGATTCGCGGCGTCGGGGTCATCGACGTCCAGGCCATCTTCGGGATCCGGGCCATCCGCATGCAGAAGCGCATCGAGGTGGAGGTGCAGCTGCGGGACTGGGACGACAACGAGGACTACGAGCGGATGGGCCTGGAAAGGCATTACTCGGAGATCCTCGATCTGCCAGTTCCCCAGGTCGTGGTGCCGCTGGTGCCCGGCAAGAACATCACCGTGGTCTCCGAGGTCATCGCGCTCGATTTCATGCTGAAGGTTTTCGGCTACGACGCCGCCCAGATTCTCAACCAGCGGATCCTGGATTCCCTGGGCTCGGACGACAGCCTCCGGCGCTATCTCCGCCATGACCGGGAGTGAAGAGGAACCGATGATCTGTGGCCTGGTCGTTACCCACGGCAGGTTCGGCGAGGAACTCCTGCGAGCGGTGGAACTTGTGGTCGGACCGGTCGCCGGGGTGAAGGTGCTTTCAAACGAGGGCCGTTCCCAAGCCGAGCTGGCGGGAGAGATCCAGCATTGGGTCCGCGAGACCGGGGTCACGGCGACCGGGCTAATGGTGCTGGTCGACGACCTCGGGGGCAGCTGCGGCAACGCGGCCCGGATCGCCTGCGGGCCGGACCGGGAGGTGGAGATCCTCGGCGGCTTGAACCTGGCCATGCTGCTCGGCTTCGCCGCCTGGCGGCACGATGTCGGCCTGCCGGAGCTGGCCCCCCGCCTGGTCGTCCGCGGCCGGGAATCCGTTTCCCGGGTTGATCCGCTAACCGAATGACGAGATGAAGATCCTCCTCGCCAGAATCGACGACCGCTTCATCCACGGACAGGTCACCGTGGGCTGGAGTCAGAAGTTACGTCCCGACCGCATCATCCTGGCCAACAACGAGATCGCCGCCGACGAATGGCAAAGCCGGGTTTACCGGAGCTCGGTGCCACCGGAAATCCGGGTTTCGATCCTCAGCGCCAGCCAGACCGTCGCCGACTTGACCGGTGGCGGTCACCCCGGCGGCGAGGGCGAGGCGGGAATCCTGCTGACGGGGAATCCCCAGGACATGCTCTTCGTCCATCGCCACGGAGTGCCGCTCGCCGAGGTCAACGTCGGGGGCATGCACTACCAGGCGGGCAAGCAGGAGATGTTGCCCTTCGTGTACGTCGACCGCCAGGATCTGGCCGCCTTCCGGTCGCTGGTGGACAGCGGGGCCAGGCTGTCCGCGCAGCAGGTCCCCGGCGGCCGGGAGACGGTGGTCGATCTGGACCTGATCCGCGCCCTGGAGGAGCAGCTGTGACGCTCCTGGGTACCTGGCTGCCCATCGCCGGCGAAGTGCCCTGGACCCTTTTGGTGGGTCTCGGCGCTCTGTCCGTCTTGCTCTCGCTGGAGGACACTTCCCTGGCCCAGACCTGGTTGAGCCAGCCGTTGCCGGCCGGGATCCTGGCCGGGCTCGTCTGCGGCGATCCGCAAACCGGCCTGGCGATCGGTCTGCCGTTCCAGCTGGTCACCATCGGCAACCTGCCGGTGGGGCAGGTGACGAGCGGAGAACAGGTGGGCGCGGTTGTGGCTGCGGTCGGCGGTACTGTCGCCTCCGGCAATCGCTTGCTGTGGCCGTTCCCGCCGGAGCCGGGCGCGGCCGGTCTACTGGGCTGGGTGCTCTTGGGGACTGTCCTGCTGAGTCTGGCGGGTCACTGGGCCGTGCGCGGGGAGCGCCGGGTCCACTTCCTCTGGATGCTCGCCGGCGGTCGCAGCCTGCGGGAGGGCAACCTGGGCCGCTTCGAGCGGATCCACGGTCTCTGCCTGGGGATCACCGCCCTGCGGGGCCTGCTGCTGGCCCTCTGCTGGCTGGGCGTGATGATCCTGCTGTGGATTCCCCTGTACGCATGGCTGCCGGGCCGGCTGGTCCGCGCTCTTGCCTACTTGCCGTTGCTCACACCGCCGCTGGCGGTGGGGTTGATGCTGGACCGCTACGGTTTCCGGAGCGGCTGGGGCTGGGTCCTGGCGGGCCTTGCCGCCGCTTTCCTGGCGGTCCGGCTGCTGGGTTGAGAAACCCCGGGAGGAATCGGTGGCTGGAACGAAGCAGCCTCGCGACCCGACGACCGGCCTTTCGGCAGGGCTGCTCCGCGCGGTCTTCTGGCGCACCCTGCTCCTGCAGGCCTCCTGGAATCGGCAACGGATGCAGAATCTGGGCCTGCTGGTTTCCCTGATTCCCTGGGTGCGCCGGCGCCGGCTCACCCTTTCGGCCACCCGGCGTTTCTGCCGCCGGCATTACGAGTACTTCAACACCAATCCCTACCTGGCGAACTTCATCATCGGCGGGCTCTTGCGGCTGGAAGAGGACCGTGCTCCCCAGGACGGAGTAGCCGGCGGATCGGTGCCCACTTTCAAGAGCTCGCTGGCCCGCACCTTCGCTTCTCTCGGCGACCAGCTCTTCTGGCTCGGCCTTAAGCCCGCGGTGATGTTTTTGGCTTGCCTTTTCGCCCTCGGGGAGCGAGTTTGGCCGGCCTTGGGGGCGGTAATCCTGTTCGGAATCTGCCAGCTCGAGCTGCGTCGCCGGGCCCTGGCCACCGGCTATCGCCTTGGTCTGGACATCGTCGAGCTCCTGGCCAGGCCTGTCTGGCACCGGGCGATAGGTATGGTCAATAAGGCCGGCCTGCTGCTGACCGGTCTGGTTGCGGGGTTCTTCGCCGCTCGCCTGCTGGGGGCCGGGGAAATGCCACCGGGCATGGCCGTTTTCGGTATCATGTTGCTCGGGATGGGGTTACCGCTTGTGAGCCGCCGGCGGCTGCCGGCGGAGATGTATTTTCTGCTGGCCGCGCCTCTTGCGGTGGCCCTGGCTTGGCTTTAGAGTGATTTCCTGGTTACCTCCGGCAACGCCGGACCTGGCAAAGGGAAAAGGGTCTTGAAAACCGCCGTCGCCACAGTTTCCGATCCGGTCGGGTTCCACTTGCGGGCCGCCGGCCGCATCGTCAAGCTCACCAAGACCTTTTCCTCCGAGGTGACGATTCGCTACAATGGCAAGTCCGCCAACGCGAAGAGCATCATGGGACTGGCCAGCCTCGCCGCCGAGTACGGCAGCGAGGTCGAGATCGAGGTCGCAGGCGTGGACGAGGAAACCGCCATCCAATCGGTCGTCCGGTTGATCGCGGTGGATCTGGGGCAACCAGAAGAGGGTGGCTGAGCATGGAGTCTCACCAGGGAATCCCCGTTTCCCCCGGTTTCGCGGTCGGGCCGGTGTTCCGGATCCACAAGGAAGCACTCGTGCCTCCCCGTCGCACCATCGCCCCGGAGGAGATCAACGCCGAGTGCGCTCGTTTCGAGCAAGCGGTGGCCCAGGCCAAGGAAGAGATCAAGATCCTGATCCGGAAGCTGGAGCAGGACCTGGGGGCGGAAGAAGGCGAGATTCTCTCGAGCCAGTTGCTGATCCTGGAGGACGAGCTTACCTGGGACCGGACCCTCGCCTCTATCCGCGAGAACCTGCTCAATTCCGAGGCCGCCTTCGCCCGGGCCATCGCCGACATCGTGGTGCAGTTCCACGATGTCGAGGACACGTTCTTCCGTGAGCGGATCAACGATCTCCGCGACGTGGAGCAGCGGGTCCTGCTGGCGCTGATGCAGCAGGAAACCTCACCCGTTCGCGGCCCCGGTGAGCCCAGCGTGGTGGCCGCGCGCAACCTCACTCCCTCGGACACCGCCTCGATCGGCCGGGAAAACGTCCTGGCGTTCCTGCTCGACGAGGGAGGCCCGACCAGCCACGTGGCGATCCTGGCGCGGTCCATCGGGGTTCCCGCCGTGGTCGGTCTCGGCAAGGTCGTCGCCTCGGTGGCCGGTGGCGTTCAGGTCGCCGTCGACGGCGCCGCCGGCCAGGTCATCGTCGATCCCGACGCCGGCATCCAGGACCGCTTCCGCCGCCTGAGCCGCGAACAGGTCTCCGTGAACCGGCGCCTCGAGCAGCTGCGGGACCTGCCGGCGGTCACTCCGGACGGCCACCGGGTCCGGCTGATGACGAACATCGAGCTGCCGGTCGAAGTGGACGAGGCCCTGGCCCGCGGGGCCGAGGGGATCGGGTTGTTGCGGACCGAGTACTTCTTCTTCCTGCACGGCAGCATCCCGTCCGAGGAGGAGCAAGTCGCCGCCTACAGCGAGGTCGTCCGAAAGATGGCCGGCCGCCCGGTCATCCTGCGCACCCTGGACGTCGGCGGCGACAAGATCTCCGGCCTGCTCGGGGCCAAGCGCGAATACAACCCCTTTCTCGGCTGGCGCGGTATCCGCTTCTGCCTCGCCAACCGGACCATGTTCAAGGCCCAGGTCAGGGCGATCTACCGCGCCGCGGCCGAGGGCCCGGTACGGATCATGTTCCCGATGATCACCGGCCTGGAAGAGCTGCGTGCCGCCCAGGATCTCTGCCTGGAATGCCGCTTCGAGCTGGACCAGGAAGGCCTGCCCCACGACAAGGACATCGGGGTGGGGATCATGCTGGAGACCCCGTCCGCGGCCGCCATCGCCGATCACCTGGCGGCCGAGTGAGATTTCTTCAGCATCGGATCGATCGACCTGATACAGTACACCCTGGACATGGACCGGAGCAACAGC
>CAZAHC010000095.1:0-11499 GCA_964484595.1 uncultured Fibrobacteraceae bacterium
GCCGCAGGTCAAGGCCCTGGCGCAGCTCCTGAACGTGGCCACGAAGATGGCCGCGGTCTGCATGGCCCCCGCCGGCAAGCGAACCGACTTCGTGCCGGCCCTGCTGGCCCACGGCCAGGAGCTGGGACTCAACCAGGATAGCCTGTGCTCGGTCTTCGACGCCGCCGTCATCGAGTGGAACGAGATGGGCGAAACCCTGAAGATCGCCACCGGAGAGGTGCCCTCCCTGGCCGAGCTGATAAAGGGGGCCGGGAAGCTCCCCACCCCCGAACCGGTGCAGGCGCCGGAAGAGGCCCCGCTGGAGGAAGTGCAAAGAAGGAGCCTCCGCATCCTGGTCGTCGACGACGACGCCACCGACCAGGCCATCCTCGCCAAGCACCTCACCGACGAGGGCCACGTCGTGACCACGGCGAGCAACGGAGGCGAGGCGCTCCAGATGGTCATGGAATCCAGCCCCCAGATGATAATCACCGACTGGGTGATGTCCGAGATGGACGGCATGGAGCTGTGCCGGACCATGCGCCGCGCGGACAGGACGAAGCACATCTACATCATCATGCTCACCGTGCGGGACGACTGTGACGACATCGTCCAGGCCTTCAACGCGGGCGCGGACGATTTCGTCGTCAAGCCGCTCAACGCGAAGATCCTCAAGGCCCGGGTGCGCGCCGGGGAGCGAGTGGTCAGCCTGCAGGACCAGATCGAGGAAGACAAGGAAGAGATCCGGCGAGCCGCGGCGGACCTGGCCATCGTCAATCGCAAGCTGAAGAAGATGGCCCTGTTCGACAACCTCACCCAGCTGCCCAACCGCCACTACGGGATGAACCGCCTGCACAAGGAGTGGGATGAATCCACGGCGGATGACAAGTCGCTGGTGTGCATGATCATGGACATCGATCACTTCAAGAGCGTGAACGACACTTACGGTCACGATGCCGGCGACGTTGTCCTCCAGGCCACCGCGGCCGCGATGAAGGGCGTGCTGGACGGCGACGACGTGATCTGCCGCTGGGGCGGCGAGGAGTTCCTGGTCATCTGCCCCGACCTGGAGATCCCCGCCGCGGCCGAGCTGGGCGACCGGATCCGCGCCGCCGTCGAGGCCAACCAGCTCCAGACGGAGGAATTCACGGGCGGGATCACGATCAGCATCGGTGTCGCCGCCCGTGATCGTACGCAGACGACCCTCTCGGAGCTGCTCAAGACGGCCGACGAGGCCCTCTATGCCGCCAAGGAAGCGGGCCGGAACCGCGTCTGCGTGGTGGGTGCCAAGGAATGATCTCGGCCGGGGGCTCAGGGGCCGGAAGGCGCCCCTGGCCCCCCGCCGGGTTTCCGCTGACGGAGAGGAACGATGTCTGTCCGCCTGTTTCTCAATCTGAGCCTCGGCCTGCTGACCGGCCTGTTCCTGGCCACCTTCGTCCTGATCCATCAGGGCCAGCGCGCCGAGAACCTCACTACCCGGCAGATCGAACTCGCCCAGCGCCAGCAGGTCCTGGTCGAGGAGCTGACCGCCGGCGTCCAGGCACTTCCCAAGGCCGAGACCCCGGAGGCCAGGGACCAGCTTGCGAAGGAGATCGGTCAGTCGGCCGGGCTCTTCGACCTGACCCTTATGGCCTTGACCAAGGGCGGGAAGACCATCGACGCCGCCGGGTTCCAGGTGACCGTGCCGCCGGTCAAGGACGACCGGGCCCGGGAGGAGCTGGCCGGCACCTACGGGATCTGGGCCCGGGTGAGCTGCCCCCTGCTCGACCTGACCAGCGGCACCTTCGACCCCGAAAAATCCGGCGGCCTGGAGGCGGTGCAGCTGATCCTGAACAAGCAGGAAACCCTCGCCGAACACCTGGCCCGCACAACCGAGGCCCTGCAGCGCTCCGCGGCGGGCGACGCCGCCGGACAACCCATCTTCCTGTGGATCATCGCCGTCTCGTTCCTCGCCGTCGCCGGGCTGTCGTTTGCCTTCCTGCACCTGGAATCCTTGCCGAGCCTGGCCGTCTGGCTGGGCAAGGTCCAGGACCGGGTAACGGCTCGCCGTCAGGCTGAGCTTCCTGCCCAGGAAGACACCGCCGAGGCTGCCGATTCGCCGCCCGAGGCCGAAGCGACCGCGGGCGAGGCGACCGAGCCCGGTGACGAGGACGAATCCGCTCCCGCCGGCGACGCCGAGCCGGTCCACGACGAGAAGGCTCCTCCGGTCGATCCCACCCCGATCATCGAGGAGATGCACGGCGAGATCGGGGAGCTGAAGGAATCGCTGCATGCCCTCGCCATGAGTGTCACCGACATCACCGGTCAGGTTGCCGCCCTGGCCAGTGCCCGGGCTGCTTCGGCAGAAGTGGCCGTCGCAGACGAACCTGCCGGGCAGGTCGCGGAGCCACCGGCCGCCCCATCCGAGCCGGAAACCGAGGACTTCCCGGTCGAACCCGAAGCCGAGGCCGACTTCGAGGAGCCGGAGGCCGAGGAGGCACCGGCCGAGCCCACCACCGAAGCCGAGGATTTCCTGGCGGAGCTGGAAGCCGAGGCCGATCAGGCGGTGGCGGAGGTCGAGGAGGAACCCGAACCCCCGGTCACCGAAGCCGAGCCCGCCCAGCCCGAGCCGGAAGCCCCGGAAGTCGAGAACGAGCCGACAGAGCCGGCCGCCGAAGCCCCCGCCCCCGAACCTGCGGAGGCGGCCCCCGCCGAGCCCACCAGCTCCACCAAGGTCTTCACCCTGAAGAGGCCGAAGGGCCGACCCGCCCGGGAGGACGATGCCCTGGCGAAACCTCCCTCCCCCGCGCGGGAAGCATCGGTGACCGAGTCGGTCGAGCCCGAGGCGCCTGACCCTGAAGCGATCGACGCCGGACAGGAGCCGCCCCCGGATGCCGCGCCGGCGGAAGAAGAGGCTTCCCGGGTCTTCACCCTCGACCCGACCGAGAGTGAGACGGAACCGGCCCATGAGCAGGACGAAGTGGAGAACGAGGGGGAGAGCGAGGGAGAGCCGGAGAAGGAAACCTCTTCCTCGGTCTTCATGATCCAGAAGTAGCTGGTTTGATCCTGACCGTTTCCGGTGATGCTCCCCGGGCCGACGAAACAGGGCCCCGGGCTCTTGCCCGGGGCCCGATGAAGTTTGGCTCAACCAATCTCGATCACTTCAGCAGCAGCATGCGCTTGCTGAAGACCTGGTTGTCCGCCTCCAGCTGGTAGAAGTAGACCCCGGAGGCCACGGGACGACCGTCGTCCCGGGCACCGTCCCAGGCCACTCGCTGGGGACCGGCGGGCAGATCGCCGTCGACCAGCCTCGCCATCAGGCGACCCCGCGCGTCGAAGACCTTCAGGCTGACCGGTCCGGCCTTCTCGAGGCTGAAGCTGATCTCCGTCCGCGGGTTGAAGGGGTTGGGGTGATTCTGGGCGAGGTCGGTGACGAACCGGACGGCCAGGTCGCCGTCCTCGACCCCGGAGACCCCGGAGATGGCCACCAGGACGAAGTCGTCGATGCCCGCCTCGACCAGCGAGCCGCCGGCTCCCTCGTCCTGGGCGATGAACTTCAGCTGCATCTGCCCGGGGGCGGCGAAGTAGTCGGCCAAGTCGAAGGTGAAGGCGACCCAGGCGTTGGTCGAGGACGTGGTGTGCTCGACCGTGGTCCAGCTGCCGCCGCCGTTGTTGGAGACCAGCACGTCCCAGTAGTCCTCGTTGGGGTTGTAGCCGCGGTTGTTGGTGTACCACTTCCAGTACCGGACGGTCACTTCCTCGTAGGTCGACAGGTCGTAGACCGGCGAAAAGAGAGTGGTCTTGCCGCCGTCGACGTCCTGCTCACCGGCCGCGCCGCCCACCGAGCCGTTGCCCGTGATCCAGCACTCGGTTCCCGCGATGGTGTGGTCGTCCTCGGGCTGAACCACGTTGCCGCTGTAGGTGGTGCCGACCGGATCGGCGCGCACCCAGAGGCCGGTCGTGGCGTCGTCGTCGACGTCGCCGGCCGTCCAGCCGCCGGTCTCCTCCAGCGGGTCGATGGAGGTGGCCACCAGGAACCGGAAGTAGGCGTCCGGGGCGGTGACGGGCAGGCTGCCGACGGTGCCGACCAGATCCTCGGCGTACAGGTAGTAGTCGATCTTGCCGTGGTTCTGGGCCGGGATCTCGCCCTGGTAGTTGTCGCCGCCCAGATGGGTCATCAGCACCTCGTTCCAGGAGCCCTCGTTCCGCCGCCAGACGATCTTGACGGTCGAGGGATCGAGCCCACCCTCGGTCGACCAGATGGTGGCGCCCACCACGTACGGGTTGGTCGTGTCGATGGTGTCCTCGAGCGGGGTGTGGCTGAAGAGCACGCCGACGAGGATCTCCGGGCACTCGAAGCCGTGGTTCTCCGCCGCCTCGCAGTAGGCCCAGTGATGGGGCGTGCCGTTGTCCATGTTGCCGTCGTCGTCGTCGGCGAAGAAGGTGGCGTAGACCTGGTCAGGCTGGGTGGTGGGCTGCAACAGCACGCGGCCCCAGTGCCAGTTGTCCGCCGCCAGGATCGTGCCCGCCTCCTGGCCGTAGAGGCTCTCCAGCAAGAGCTGGCTGTCCCAGTGGAAGCCGCAGATCACCTGGCCGGCGTAGTGGATCTGCTGGCCGATCACGTCGTCGGGATAGACGAGGGTGTTGTCGGCGGTGCGGATGCCGCTGGTGCAGTTGCCCAGGTAAAAGCCGAGGCCGATGATCGGTTCGTGGCTCATCAGCACCGACAGGATATCGGAGTTGCCCTCGCCGAGACCCTGGTCGCCCTGCCAGCCGAGAATGGCGTCCTGGACGCCGTGGCCGAACTCGTGATGGGCCACCCCCTGAATCTCGCCGGTGTTGGCGTAGCCGCCGCCCTCGGCGCAGAAGTTGATGGTGCCGTCCCACCAGGCGTTGCCGGGGCAGTAGCCGTCGGTGCGGTTGACGTAGGCGCTGATACGCTGGTTGGTGTAGCCGAACCCGGGGGCGAACAGCTCGAAGAAGTCGTGGATGTCGTTGATGGCGTCGAAGGTGTCCCGCTCGTCCTGGCGGGAGTTGCCGTTGTCCCAGACCACGGTCAGCGGGACGTCCTCCTGGGCGGTGCCGCTGTAATTGGCCTCGGCCCCGCCGTAGTTGTTCATGTCGATGTAGGGGCCGTACAGATCACCCGAGACGGTGCGGGCGCCGCCGGTGCCGGCGATGCTCCAGGTGCCGTGCGTGTCGGTGATCACGGTGCCGATGCCGCTGATGTTCAGGCGCAGGTAGTGAACCGCCTGATCGGTGGCGCCGTTGCAGTAGGTGTCCTCCTGCACCGAGGCGGTGGTGTCACCCAGGTACTCGAGACAGATCGCGTTGTAGCGCCAGAGGATCTGACCGCTGCGGGCGTCCAGGTGCGTCACCCAGATGCCCAGCGGATCGGAGGTGCGGACCCGCACCCGGTAGACCAGGTGATGCTCCACCTCGGTCTCGGACAGCGGGTAGGGCAGCACCATCAGCTCGGGCGTCCCCTCGACCTTGTCCACGGCCGGATCGAAGGGCAGATCGCCGCAGGCGATCTGCACGGCGTCGCTGGCGGACAGGCCCGGCACCGGGTCCAGGTCGATGTCGCTGTAGTAGTCGCTGCTCATCAGCAGCAGGCGGCCGTCGTCGGAGAAGGCCACCAGGGCCTTGCCCTGCCAGACCTCCAGGCCGTGGTAGGTCTGCTGGAAGTGGGCGACCCACTTGCCCCTGGCATGGGGGGTGGCGCTGAGCTCGAGGTTCAGCGGGTCGGCCCGGAACAGGCCGGGGTTGTCCTCGATCACCTGGCGGGCCAGCTGCTCCACGGTCTGGGGGCTGCCGATCGCGCCGGCCAGCTTGGCGCCGCTGCCGTAGACGTACCGGGGAGTGTTCGCCTGCGGGTTGAAGGAGAAGACCCGCCAGTTGCCGCCGTAACGGGACGTGAGGCTCTGGCTGATCGAACGCTCGTCCGCAGCGAAGGCGGCGTCGCTCTCGCCGAGGGGATAGAACTCGGGCAGGGGGATCTCGTACATCTGGCTCTCGGTCACGGGCTGAAAGGCGGGCGCCGGCGGGGTGGCCGCGAAGATAAGGGCCACCAGGGCCAGCAGCGCGACCCCGTTCCGGGGTAACAGTCTCCTCATGAGAAGATCTCTCCTTTCTGGGGGCTCCAGAAGCTGGTGGAAATCAAGGAACCTTGTCCGAGGGGTGATAGGGAGGACTCACTCGGCCTTCCTTATTGCAAGAGGCTTCATGCGAAAAACAAGGGAATTATACCATATGACTGGGCTTTCCGGCGAACAGAACCTGGTCCCGGTAGCTCAAAGACGGAAAATTGTGGGAAGATCTCAAAGCCCCATGTGTGGTATAATCTTGCGGTGTTATTGTGAGGCAAGGCCATCAGGCGACCGGGCCGGATGGCTCCTGCGCAATCCTTTGGTTCAGTTCTAACACCGTCCCGGCTGCTGGCCCACTGCGGCCTCTGGTCGGGCGTGCCCCTGAATCTCGCATCCGGCTGGGGAGGAGAAAAACGTGAAAAAATCCTTACTGCTTGTGACCCTGGCGCTGGTCCTCGCCGCGGCTACCGCCCAGGCGGGCACCATGCATCCCGCCCTGCAGCAAAAGCTCGACATGGTCGCGGCGGACGAGCCGGTCAGTGTCATCGTCCACATGGCCGAGCAGGCGCCGATTGCCCAGCTCGACGCCGACCTACGGGCGACGCAGGCGACCCGCAAGGACCGCCACACCCAGGTGGTTTTCGCCCTGCAGAACGCGGCCCGCTCCCAGGATCTTCTGAAGACCGAACTCGACGCCAGGATGCGCTTCGAGGGGGGTATTCTCGGCTACACCAGTTACTGGATCTCGAACATGATGGTGGTCCTGGCGGTCAAGGATGAGATCGAGCTGATCGCCGCCCGGTCCGACGTCGACTTCGTCGAGCTGAACTTCGAGGTCGAGCTCATCGAACCCATTCGCAAGGGAACGGCCGGGGGCGGCGGCGAGGCCGATCGCTCCCGCGGCATCGGCATCACCCCCGGCGTGGAAGCCATCAACGCCGATCGCGTGTGGTACGAGCTCGGCTACACCGGCGCCGGCCGCCTGATCGGCAGCCTCGACACCGGCGTCGAGGGCAGCCACCCGGCCCTCTCGGCCCGCTGGCGCGGCCAGTTCCATCCCTGGCAGGAGTGCTGGCTGGACGTGCTGGGAGGCGGCACCACCTTCCCAACCGACAATCACGGCCACGGCACCCACACGACCGGCACGATGGCCGGCGTGGCCTACGACGATACCATCGGCGTGGCCTGGGGAGCGCAGTGGATCGCCTGCAACGCCATCGACCAGGGCGTCAGCTCCGGCTTCGATCAGGACATCCTCGACGCCCTGGAGTGGTTCGCGGACCCGGACGGCGACCCGTACACCGTGGACGACGTACCGGACGTGATCCAGAACTCCTGGCGCATAAACGAGGGCTTCCCCGGCGACTACACCGACTGCGACAGCCGCTGGTGGGCGGCGATCGACAACTGCGAGGCCTCGGGCGTCGTGACCTGCTGGTCCGCCGGCAACGAGGGCTCCGGATCGTACTCCATCGGCTCTCCCGCCGACCGCGCCACGACCACCACCAACTGCTTCTCGATCGGCGCCGTGGACGCCACCAACTACGGCTGGCCTTACCCCATCGCCGGCTTCTCCAGCCGTGGCCCCTCCGGCTGCTCCGCCCCGCCTGACAACCTGCTCAAGCCCGAGGTCGTCGGGCCGGGTGTGGACGTCTACTCGTCAGTTCCGGGCGGCACCTACCAGGGCGGCTGGGACGGCACCTCGATGTCCGGGCCCCACGTGGCCGGCATCGTGGCGCTGATGCGCCAGGCGAATCCCGATCTCGACGTGGTCACCATCAAGCAGGTCCTGATGGACACCGCTCTCGACGAGGGCTCCGCAGGTGAGGACAACACCTACGGCTGGGGCTTCGTGGACGCCTACGCTGCGGTCATCGCGGCCACCACCGGCTTCGGCACCCTGGAGGGGCACGTCTACAACGCCAGCCACGGCAACGACCCGATCCCGGGCGCCACCGTTGAGCTGCTCGGCACCGAGGTCAGCTACACCACCGGCGGGGACGGTTCCTACAGCGGTTCGGCCGCTCCGGACAACTACACCGCCCGCGCCAGCGCCACCGGCTTCGACACCCAGGACGCCGCCGTCGAGATCGTGGCCGACGCGACGACGGTCCAGGACTTCTACCTGAACGACATCGCGGGCCCGGCGATCAGCAACGTGAGCGAGCCGCTCACCACCACCGACACCGTCGGCCCGTACCCGATCAGCGCCACGGTGGAGGACTTCAGCACCGTCTCGGCCGTGAAGCTGTACTACCGCATCAACGGCGGCAGCTGGACCGAGAGCGACATGACCGACACCGGTAGCGAGTACGAAGGCTCGCTGCCCGGCCGGCCGGCCAACAACCAGATCGATTACTACGTCTGGGCACAGGACGGCGCCGGTCTGTCGAGCGTCTATCCGGCGGGCGCGCCGGGCGACTTCCTGACCCTCTACATCACCGAGGTGACCTACCTCACCGAGGCCGAGGATCCGGGCGACCCGGCCTGGCAGCTCGGCGTTACCGGCGACACCGCCACCACCGGGGTCTGGATCCGCGACGATCCGGTCGGCACCGAATACGGCGGCATCGACATCCAGCCGGAGGACGACCACACGGCGTCTCCCGGGGTGAAGTGCTTCGTCACCGGCAACGGGCCGGTGGGTGGCGCCGCCGGCGAGAACGACGTGGACGGCGGCTGCACGACCCTGATGAGCCCCACCTTCGACCTCAGCGACGCCCTGATGGGCTTCGTGAAGTACTGGCGCTGGTACGGTGAGGGAGGCCTCTCCGAAGACGACGAGTTCGTCGTGGAGGTCTCCTCCAACGGCGGCGGCAGCTGGGTCAACCTCGAAACGGTCATCAGCAGAGAGAACAGCTGGCAGGTGGTGACGGTCGATCTGGCCACGCTGATCCCCTTGACCAGCCAGGTCGTCTTCCGGTTCATCGCCTGCGACCTGAACGATGGTGGCCTGGTGGAGGCCGCGATCGACGACTTCTCGATCGAGACCTTCAGCGAGCCCACCTCCGACGTGCCGGGAGGCGAGACTCCGAACCTGCCGGTGTTCAGCCTCGGGCCGAACTTCCCCAATCCCTTCAACCCGGCCACGAAGATCAGTTTCAACCTGCCCGAGGCATTGCGGGCAAAGCTGTCAATCTTCTCGGTCGACGGACGGAAGGTAGCGACCATTCTGGATGAGGAACTTCCAGCCGGTCCGCATGCCGTCACTTGGAACGGCAGGGACCAGGGCGGGAAGCAAGTGGCCTCGGGCACTTACTTCTACCGTCTCGAGGCGGGGATCTTCCTCGAAACCCGGAGGATGTTGCTGCTCAAGTAATATTCTCTCGGCAAGCCCCGTTTCCACAGGCCAAAGCCCCGCGACTTTCGTCGCGGGGCTTTTTTCAGGCTCAGCGGATGTAACCCAGGCTGCGGAGGGATTCGATAACCTGGGGACTGAGGTTCTCCACCCGGGGCTGCGACATCCGGTCGCCCTGCGCCTTGATCTCGTTGAAGAAGGACGCCAGCTCCTGGTGCAGGCCGGTGGCGATCTGCGGCCTCGCCGCCACGAGGTCTTCCAGCTCGCCGGGGTCGACCCGCCAGTCGTACAGCTCGCCGAACTGTTCACCGTCGGTGGTGAGATTCAGGATGTACTTGTAGTTGCCCGTCCGCCAGGCCACCTTCTCGCTCCCGTAGAGGGTGCCCTCGCTGAAGGCGACGAGGTCGGCGTTCGCTTCGCCGCTGACATAGGGCAGGAGCGACTGACCCACGAACGAGGCGGGTTGCTCGATCCCCGCCAGGGCGAAGAGGGTGGGCAACACGTCCAGGATCCGCACCTGGGCGGCGACCTCCTGCTTCACCCGGGGCACGCCGGCGGGGAACTTGACAACCAGGGGGATCAGGATCAGCTCGTCGTACAGCGTGTGTCCGTGCTCGAAGCCGCCGTGCTCCCAGAACTCCTCCCCGTGGTCGGAAGTGACGACCAGGGTGGTCCGATCGTAAACCCCCATTTCCTGCAACCGGTCGATCAGGCGGCCCACCTGCGCGTCGACGAAGCCGACCTCCCCGTAGTAGAGGCCCTCGATGTACCGCAGATCCTCCTCCGGCGGCGGGCTGGCCCCGCCGTCGGCTCTCAGCCCCAGAGCCGCCTCGTGGGTCAGGGGCGGCGGCGGTTCGGCGCGCCCGCCGGTGAACCTGGTCTCCCAGCCGGCCGGTGGATCGTAGTCCACGTGCGGATCGAAGAGGTGGATCAGCAGGAAGACACCCGTCGGGCCATGCTCGGCCAGCAGGTCGAGGGCCGTGGCGACGGTCTCGTCCGCGCGCCGGATGTCGGAGTTGTAGGCGTGCCGGTGGTCGTAGACCTCGAAGCCGCGGTCCAGGTGCAGCAGGGGACTGACGAAGGCGGCATTGGCCAGGGCCAGCGTGCGAAAACCTTGTTCGCGGAAGATCTCCGCCGCGGTGGGCACCTCGTCCCGGATGGGCGAAAGATGCACCACCTTCCCCCTGGCGCCGTGAATGGAGGGCCAGGTGCCGGTGAGCAGGGAAGCCACCGCGGGCAGCGTCCAGCCGGAGGTCGAGACGGCCTGGTCGAACCTGACCCCCTCGGCGGCGAGGGCGTCGATCCGGGGCGACAGGTCGAACCGGTTCCCGTAACAACCCAGGGCGTCGCGGCGCAGGGTGTCGACCAGGACGATGATCAGGTTCTGGTCAGGCGCCGGGCCCTTCAGGAAGGAGATCCCCAGCCAGAGGCCGAGGCCGGCGACGAGAATCACGAGGCCGACCAGCAGGATCGGCCTGGCCACCGCTCTCGCCGGTCGGAGGTTCCGGCTCTCGATTTTTCCATCCAGGGTCATGGTTTCCTCTCCGTTCCGTCAAACGGTAGCGCCTATACCGGCGCCCGACAAGGGGCGACCGCGCCCCGGGGCCGGTTGCCGCCGACCCACCGGCCGTGGTATCATTAACCCGGATTAAAACACTGCCCGTTCCCGACATCAGTTCACCCGCCTCTCAACCAAGGAGCCTCCCGTGAAAGGTCCCGCCCGCTCTTTCCAGGTCCGGAACGCCGGCACCCTGGCGACTGCGATCCTGCTCGCCGCCTCGTTTTGCGCTCTTTTTCTCCCGGTTCCGGCAGCCGCCGAGGACGGGCAAGCTCTCCAGCCGCGGTGGGTTCCGGCCAAGCCGGACCACAGCCAGCTCTGGCCGGGATTGCGAGAGAATCTGATCATCGTCAAGTTCCGCGAGGGCAGTGGCGTCCGGCTGCGGGAAGGCCGCCTGGTTTCCCTGGCCGCTCACGATCTCGCCGCCGCGAACGAGCTCCTCGCCGCCCGGAGCGATCGCGACCTAGCTCGCCTGTTCCACCGCTCCGAGGCCGAACTGGAGGCGGATCGGCTGCGGGCCCAGCAGCGCTCGGGCAAGGAGATGGCCGACCTCAACAACTACTACCAGGTGACCCTCCGGCAGGCGAGCCGGCCGG
>CAZAHC010000096.1:0-11390 GCA_964484595.1 uncultured Fibrobacteraceae bacterium
TCTTCCTGCATCACTCGACGGGCCGGAATCTCATCGCCCAGGGCGACGTGCGCGGCTGGCTGGCCGTCTACAACAGCGATCGCGGCTCGCAGTTCGGCTTCTGGGATCACGATTACAACCACATCGGCCTGACCGACCCGGCCGGGACCGCCCTTGGTTACAGCTACAACATCCCGGGTGACAACACAGACCCGGACGGCCTGTACTACCTGTGGACCACCGCCAACCAGGCCCGGAACGCGATCCTCGCCAACCACGAGGTCATCGCCTTCAAGTCGTGTTACCCCGCCTCGGACATCGCCAGCGACAGCCAGCTGGCCCAGTACAAGACCTGGTATCTCGCCATGCGGGGCGTCTTCGACCTGTATCCCGACAAGGTGTTCCTGGTGATGTCGCCGCCCCCGCGCCACCGGCTCGCCACCACCCTGGCCGAGGCCGACCGGGCCCGAGCCTTCGCCGACTGGCTGGGCAGCAGCGAGTTCCTGGCCGGACACCCCAACGTCCGTTTCTTCGACTTCTTCGACCGGCTGGCCCACCCGGACGACGGCTCCGCCGCGCGAAACATGCTCCGCTACGAGTACGAGCTGAACCATTCCAGCGCCGATTCCCATCCCAACGCCCGGGCCAACCGGGAGATCGCCCCCGAGTTCTGCCGGGCCCTCGTCGCAGCCGGCGGGGGATCGATTCCCTAGCGCGGCCCACCACCAAAGTTTTCTGGCGGCCCCTCCCGGAGGCCGCCAGATCTTCCGGTTCCGGTTCCGTCCCGCCGGGGACGGTGGTTGCAGGTCATTCGGGCCACACCCCCCACTTGCCGGCCGGGCCGGCCGGGATGGCCTTGTTGCTGCCGGAGGAGAAGGTGATCGTCGTGGTCTGGCCCTCGTTGACCTGGATCGGCTTCAGGTAGCCGTCGTTGGTCGCGTAGACGTCGAAGTAATCATCGCCGTCGATGACGCCGTTCTGGTTTAGATCCTGCCAGACGTCGCAGTAGTAGGTTCCCGGCTGCAGCGGGCCGACCTGGAAGGAGAACGAACCACCACTGCCGGTGACCGCGGCCTTGGCGGCCCAGACGTCGTTCAACCAGTTCTCCTCCGTGCTGTAAACCGCCGCTCGGGCGTTGTTCAGGTCGACCTGGACTCCAGTTCCCAGGTTGATGGTCCCGGCGATGTACGCCTGTTCCGGCGTGGGCTGGGGACCCGGCTGCGGGCCGGGAGGTCCGGGATTCGGGTCATCGTCCTTCTTGGGCTCGGTCGGGCTCTTGCCGCAGCCGATGGCCATGAGGCAAGCGGCCAGCATCATCACTACCAGCATCCCGTTCAGCACTCGCTTCGCTTTCATGATTCACCTCCGGTCTTGTGGTCATCGATTTTCACTTGCTGATGGGGTCAACGGAGGTGACTCCGGTTTTCGGAGGTTTTTTTGGGTGGCCTGGAGATTAAGTCTGGCGGTCTGGGGATTTTTCCGCGTGGCCCCGGGGTCTTCACCTCAGCTCGAAGCTGAATTCCTCGCTGAGGGTCTCGGCGCCGCTCCGGCGGTCGAAGCGGGTCAGGCGGATCCGGATGAGTCCCGGTTGCAGTGCACCCGCGTCGAGCCTGATGTCCAGGCGCCCGGAGTCCCCGGGATCCAGGAGCACCTGGAAATCGTCCTCCTGCCAGACAACCCCGCGGCGATCGTTGATCACGATCTGGTAGCGCGACTCCTCCGCGAGGGGGGTGTCGGTCCAGAGGGTCAGATCGATCAGGCGCGAGCCCTCGGCGGGGGTCACCCGGAACAGGTCCGAATCCTGGTCACCCCGCAGGACCGGACCGTCGGTGCGCAGGTGGTAGGAGAGCGGGCTCTGCAGGAGGGGTGCCTCCTTCTCCGTGGAGGTCAGGAAGCGGAAGGTCGGATAGGCCATCAGGGCGATGGTGAACGCGTAGGCGAAGGCGGGTTTCAAAAACAGCGAGCGCAGGCTGTCCAGCAGCGAGGGCCGCTCCGGCTCGATTTCCGGCCAGGTGCGGGGCCGCTCCCGGGCGGGCGACTCCTCGCCGACGAACTCGGCGTAGGAGGGAGCCTCCGGCTCGTCCAGGGCGGCGAAGGCCGCCTGGGCGGCGGGGGTGTTCAGCAGGTCGAGATCGGCGGCGATCTCCAGCAGCTCGCGGCGCAGGGAGGGTGATTCGGCCAGCGCGGCCCGCAGGCGGGCTGTGTCCTGTTCGTTCGCGGTACCGTGCAGGTAATCCAGCAGGGTGTTCTCATCGACGGGGAAACTGGCACCCGTGTCAGTGTCGCCGGCGGCCCTGACGGCAGCGTCGAGGGAACGATCCTGGTTTTCCTGAGGCTCGTTTTTCCGGTTTTTCAAGGGATCGCCCCCTTTCCTGCTCCGGGCCGGTCCAACCTGGCGTCGGTGCTGGCCCCATCCTCGTTTTCCCGTTCCCTCCAACGGCCGCGGGGCCGGTTTTCGGAGGAAAAAACTTCAGCCCGAGAACTGGTTCTGCAGCTCTTCCGGGCTCAAGCCCATGTCCGCCAGCAGCTTCCGCAGGCGCTTCCGGCATTCGCGGAGGTCGTCCGACGCCTTCTTGTTCCAGTCCGCGGGCCAGCCCATCAGGCGGGTCAGCTCACGGGGCTTGTAGCCCTCGGCCGCCCCCTGGATCAGGATCCGGCACGCGTCCGAGAGCTTGGCCAGGGCGGCGCGTACCAGTTCCAGGGTCCGGTGGCGGTCGATCTGCAGATCGGCGCCGGGGGCAGTATCGGGAACGGGGATCTCGGGCCCGTCCTCTTCATCGCCGTCGAGCGGTAGTGCGGCGGAATGCCGGTCTGCGCGCAGGAAATCCAGCACCTTGTTGCGCGTCACGAGCTGGAGCCAGGCGGCGAAGGGCCGGCCGCGATCGGTGTATTGCCGCAGGACGCGGAAATCCTCCCGACAGCAGTGCAGGATCACGTCGTGCAGCAGATCCTGGCGGCGCGACTGGTCGACACTCAGGAAGACCCGGGGCGGCCCGATCTTCAACAGCTTGACGGTGAAGGCGTAGAAGAGCTCGAAGGCCAGCTCGGGATCGCTGTCGAGCAGGTCGAGGAAGCCCGGCCAGGTGGCACCGAGCGGTATCTCCGGAGGGGAGGCAGGCGCTTTCCGCGGTCGAGCCATGGCCGGCATTCTCCTCGGTGACGCAACATCGTCGCGCTTCATCCTAGGAGATAACCGCCCCGGTTGCCAGGAGGAACCCGGTGTGCCGCTGAGGCCGCCAGGCGTGCTATACTTATGCCACTCGTCCGGATTACTGGAGCGATCTCCGGCCCGCGGTGGGTCGGCATACCCGCGGTTGCGTTCGACGACACTCAAGAGGGGGGAGTCAACCCATGTTCACGAATACGCCAGCCGGGAGAAACCCGAACCTCACGATCCTCGCCCTGCGACTGCTGGTCCTGGGCGTGTTGCTGGCCGGCCCGCTGGCCACGGCCTCCCCGGCCCAGCCGGCTTCCATCGACCGCGAGGAGGCCGTCGCCATCGTGACCGACTCGCAGCTCGGCGGCACGCTGGCGGGGATCCGCCTCTTCGTCTACCCGCAGTTGTTGCCCACCGACGAGACGGTCTCCACCTGGAAGCGCGACGTCTTCACGACGCCCGCCCCGGGATGGTTCGTCTTTGTCGATCGCTATCCGGGCGCCAACTGGGAACATCCCTGCTGGTACTTCTTCGTCGACGCCGCGACCGGCGAGGTACAACGCTTCGACGCCAAGGTGCCGCCGAGCCTGCAGCCGGAGCTGACCGAGATCACGCACGGCCGCGACAACCCACCGCCCGGGGTCTCGGAGAGGATGCTGGAGGAGTACAGCGCCCGGCTGCGCCAGCTGCCGAAGCCGGACCCCCAGACCCGGGGGCAGGCCTGGGCTTTCATCATCAGCGGCGGCGCCAACCAGGGGAACAACCACATCCGTTACTGGAACGACAGCGCCTTCATCTACCGCACGCTCGTCGAGTACTACGGGTATGCCGATGATCACATCCGCGTTTGCATCTCCGACGGGACGAACCCGGCGGCCGATCGCTCGGACGGCACCAACTCGCCGCCCGATCTGGACGGTGACGGCGACGACGACATCGAGTATCCGGCCACCCACACCTACATTAACCAGGTGTTCAGTGAGCTGGCGGTCTCTCTCACCCCCGCCGACCAGCTCTTCATCTTCACGACCGATCACGGCGGCCAGGAGTCGGGCCAGGACTGCTATCTGAACCTCTGGAACTGGGAAGAGCTGCGTGACGATCAGCTCGCGGCCCACGTCGCCTCGCTGCCCTGCGAGACCTTCATCTGCACCTTCGAGCAGTGCTACAGCGGCGGCATGATCGATGATCTGCAGGGGGACGGCCGGGTGATCGCCACCGCCGCCGCCTGGAACGAGCTGTCCTGGGCCATGCCGCCGGACTACATCTACGACACCTTCGTCTACCACTGGACCTGCGCCGTCGGCTGGGCCGATCCCTACGGCAACCCCGTCGACGCCGACACCAACGACGACGGTCTCGTGTCGATGCGCGAGGCCTTTCTCTACGCGGAGGCCAACGACTTCGACGACGAGACCCCGCAGTACAGCAGCACGCCTTCAGCGCTGGGCGAGACACTCTTCCTCTTCGGCGATCTGACGGGCGTGTACCTGTCGCTTGACCAGGTTTTCGTCGATGACGACAACACGGGGCTCTCGCAGGGCGACGGCGACGGCGTGATCGACTTCGGCGAGACCATCGAGCTGACCGTTTCCCTGGAAAACATGGGTACGACCGACGCGGTGAGCGTCGGCGGCACCCTCGCGACCGGCTCTTCGTACGTGACCCTGACCGTGACCGAGGCCAGCTTCGGCAGCATCCCCTCCGGTGGCACGGCGACCAACAGTCCGCCCTTCGTCTTCAGCGTGGCCAGCGACGTTCCGGACGGGGAACCGCTGGGTCTCCAGCTGAGCGTCACCGAGCCGCCGGATGTGCTGGCGCTGGACCTGAACGCGACGGCCCCCGCTTACCTGGTGCAGGTCACCGCCATCCACGACGGCAGCGGCGACGGCGACGGCCAGGCCGATCCCGGCGAGACGGTCGGGCTCACCCTGGAGATCGCGAACACCGGCGGCTGCGCCTCGCCGGACCTGAGCGGAGTGCTGCACGACGGTGACTACTTCATCTCCGACTTGGCCCCGCACTCCTTCGGCGTGATCCCGGCCGGCGGAAGCGCCAGCGCGAGCGGCTACTCGGTGGAGATCTTGCCGGATTGTCCGCCGGTGTACACCGGCCAGCTGCCGTTCCAGTTGACCGGTCCCTCCCTGTACGAGGTCTGGGAGGAGGTCATGCTCGCGGTCGGTCCCTGGTTCGACAACGTCGAGCTGGACATGGGCTGGACCCTGGGCGCGGCCGGGGACGACGCCACCACTGGCATGTGGGTGCGGGCAGAGCCGGTGGGCACGGTCTACAGCTCGCAGCAGTGCCAGCCGGAGTACGACCACACCACCGACCCGGGGTACATCTGCTTCGTGACCGCCAACGGCTCGGTGGGCGGCGCGGCCGGCGAGGCCGATGTCGACGGCGGCAAGACCACGCTGCTCTCGCCGGTCTTCAACGTCGAGGACGCAACCTCGGTCACGCTCAGCTACTTCCGCTGGTACACGAACGACCTCGGAAACAACCCGGGCCAGGATTACTGGAGCGTGGACGTCACCAGCAACGGCGTGGACTGGGTGCATCTGGAATACACCATGGCCAGCGCGAACAGCTGGAACGAGTACAGCTTCGATGTGGGTTCCTACGTGTCCCTCGACGGCACGGCCCAGTTCCGTTTCGTGGCCGAGGACCTGTCGCCGGGCTCGCTGGTCGAGGCGGCCGTGGACGACATCACGGTCTCGATCGTGCGTCCGACCACCACCGGCGTCAACGAGAGCACCATCGCCTACCTGACCGGGCTCGGACCCTGTCAGCCGAACCCGATCGGGGCGGGGGCGACGCTGCGCTTCCGTATGGGCGCGCAGGCGCCGGTGAAGATCGAGCTGTACGACGTGGCCGGCAGGCGCGTGCGTACCCTGTTCACCGGGCCCGCGACGGCGGGCGAGCACAAGCTGGATTTCCGCGCGGTCGATCAGGCCGGCCGCCGGATCGCCTCCGGTGTTTACTTCCTCCGGATGGTGACCCCGACCGTGACGCAGGTGAAGCAAGTGACGGTGGTTCACTAGGAAAGGGCGCTGTCCCGTCACCGGATTGCCAGGGGCATTCTTCCGGCCGGTACTGCTTATCTTCGCATGGATTCACGTCCCTGATGGTGCTAGAATCGGCTCCGACCCCGAGCGGGGGATTCGGGGCCGGCTTTCGAGGTGTCAACCCGGAGCGATTCCGCCATGTCGATACTGCGTTCGTGGCCACTGGTGGCCGCCGGCTGCCTGGTGGCCCTGTCCGGCGCCCTCGCGCCTGCCCCCGCGCAGGGCCAGGTGCCGTGCGAGTACATCGCCGACATCCTCTCGGTTTCCCTGCCCGACCAGGAAGGGCAGCCGGAAGAGATCGAATTCACGAGCAACGACTTCGCCACCTACCAGCTGAATCTCGGCCTGCCGGCTGGCTTCGCCCGGCAGTATGCGGGGAAACGGGTGCTGGACGTGGGAGCGGGGCTTGCCGAGTTCGTCGATGTTCTGGCCGATTCCTTCGGCGCCGAGGCCCTGGCCATCGACGTGGCCTACGCCGAGATGAATCTCTCCGGCCTTTCGCCCGAATGCGTCGAGCTATTTCACCGGCGGCGCCTCGCCATGGACGCCCAGCGGCTCCTGTTCCCGAGCAACTACTTCGACCTGGTGGTCAGTCACTCTCTCTTCAAGTGGTTCTTCCTGTTCGAGCCGGAGCCTGGCCAGAACCCCCGGCTGAGGATCCGGCGCGGAATGGATATCCTGGGTCAGATGATCCGGGTGGTCAACCAGGGGGGAGAGGTGCGGACCACCGACCTGCCAGATCCCGATGGTCCCTGGTTCGCCGAGCACTACCAGGAGCTGGTGAACGATTACCGGGCGGCCTTCAGGGACGTCATGCGGCCCTACCTGAGCGGGGCACGGCCGAAGATAACGATCACGTTCAACTACCACGGATCGCGCGGTTACACCGTCATCGAGAAGCTGGAGCGCGTGCCGCAGGCGGACGTGCGCAGCACGGTGTCGGTCATTCGCGACCCGCGGCGACATCCCCCGCCCGCCGAGCGGTGAAAGCAGGGGGCTCGCGTCGCCCCCGGGAAACCAGAAGGGTGGCCTCCCGTGGCGGACCGGCTGAAGTGGATCAACCGGAAGTTCGCCTTCGACTTCCCGGCCGAGATCTACCCGGAACTGCTGGAGAGGCTGAGGGGCACTCCTGCCCGCCTGGCCGAACGGGTCGGCTCCTTGCCGTCTGGGCTGCTGGTGCGGCGGGACGGGGACAGCTGGTCCATCCAGGAGCACGCCGGCCATCTGGCGGACGTGGAGGAGCTGTTCGACGGGCGGATCGACGACTATGCCGCCGGCCTGCCCACCTTGCGCCCGGCCGAGATGACCGGCCGCAAGACCTTCGCCGCCAACCACAACGAGAAGGAGATCGCCACGGTCCTGGCCGAGTTCCAGACCGTGCGCGCCGGTTACCTTGCCCGGCTGGAGGGGCTCGCCGGTGAGACCTTCGCCCGCTCGGCGCATCATCCGCGGCTCGACCGGCCTATGCGCCTGTGTGACATGCTGTTCTTTCACGCCGAGCACGACGACTACCACCTGGCGCGGATCACCGAGCTGCGGCGGAAATTCGGGGAAAAATGACCGTGTCCTTTCCAGGGGTTTCCTGGCCAGTTGTGAATGTCCCGTCGGCCGTCGGCCGGTTTCTTCTCCTGGCCCTGTTGCTGATCACTGCCAATCCGGGTGTGGCGAACTGCGCCGACCCCGCTGCGCCTGCTCTCGTTTCCCGCCTCGAGGTCTTGAACCGGGGCTGGGAAAAACTCGACGCGGGAGAGAACGAGCAGGCCGCCGCCTTTTTCCGTGACCGGTTCCGCGCGTTTCCGGGGCACCTGGAGATCGCCGAGGGTCTCGTGGTGGCTCTCCTGCGCCAGTGCGAGCCGGACAGCGCCCTGGCGCTGCTGGAGGATGTCTCGCAATCCGCCGGTGGGGCGATCGGCGAGCGCCTGGCGCGGTTCGCCGCCGGTGCCCGGCTGAAGGAGCAACGGCGCTTCGCGGCCGGCGCGATCCAGTTCCGGCAGGCGGCCGCCCTCTGCGAGGAGGGCGGTGACCTGCTCTCCGCCGCGGTGGCCACCCAGGAAGAGGGCCGTTGCCTGCTGAGCGAGCGTGACCTGCCGGCGGCCGAGACGGCTCACGCCCGGCTCCTTAAGCTGCTCCCGGAAACCGCCGGTATCGAACGCTTGCAAATCGAGGCCGACGTCCTTCTCGCCGATGTCTGGAACTATTCGGACCGGGTGGCCGAGGCGGACAGCCTGTACGAGGTGATCCTGGCCCGCGCCACCCCGCGCGGGTTCAGACAGCAGCGCTACGACGGTCTGAACGGCCGGGGAGGGCTTATCTCTAAGCTCCGGCAGATCCCTGCCGCCCAGGAATTCCATCACCTGGCCCTGATCGAGGCGCGGGCCATGGGCGACCGGATGCGGACAGCGCTCGTTCTATCCAACCTGGGTTACAACGAGACCCACCTGCGGAACCTCGAGCAAGCCCGGAGTCACCTCGAGGAGGCCCTGGAACTGACCCGGGCCTGCGGCCTGGTGCGTTTCCATGGCCACATCTACGTCGGTCTCGGCGCGGTGGCCGAGACCGCCGGCCGGCGGCAAGAGGCCGTGGACTTCTTCCGCCAGGCTTACCTCAGTCATCGGGAACTTGGTGACGAACCGGGCGAGCTCGGGGCTCGCCAGCGGCTCGCCTACAACCTGATGATGATGGGCGAGTACCCCGAGGCCGTGGCTCACTACGAGCGTTGCCTGGAGATCCTCGAAGCCCTCCAGAGCACCTACATCCTGAACTGGGTCCTCGGGGGCCTGGCCCTGACCAACCACAAGCTGGGCTACCTGGAGCGCGCCGAGGAGTACTATCGCCGGACCCTGGAGGTAAACCGGCAGCTCGGTGATATGCCGAGCGCCGCCTGGTGCCTGAACTCGATCGGGATGCTGCATTCCCTGCGGGGCGACTATCGCCGGGCCGTGGTCCGTTACAACGAGGCGATGGACGTCTTCACCGAGATCGGCGACCGGGACGGGATCGGCGACAGCCACGTCCGCCTCGCCGACGTCTGCCTGAAGCTCGGCGACCACGACGGCGCCCTGCAGCACCACCAGCAGGCCTTCGCCATCGCGGGGGAGACCGGGTACGAGGAGCTGCTGCGCTGGGCCGTCGCCGGCCTGGCCGAGGTCCACGCGGCCGCGGGCCGGCAGAAGGCGGCCGGAGAATACTTACGCCAGGCCCTGGCCATCGCCCGCCGCTGGGACGACAGCACAGCGGTCATCTGGGCGCTGAACGAGCTGGCCGCCCACTGCCTGAAAGAGGACCGGCCGGCCGAGGCGAGGGAGCTGCTGGCCGAAGCCGCCGTCCTTCAGGAAGATCAGGGTCAGTACGACCTGCGCTCGCGGACGTTCCTGCTGCTGGGCCGTTGCGCCGGATCTCTGGCCGATGCGGTCGGGCACGCCGAGCGCGCCCTCGCCCTGGCCCGGGAGGGCTGCCTGCCCGAAAGGGAGTGGAACTGCCTGTCCGATCTCGGCGAGTACCACCTGGCGCTCGGGGACACGGTGCGGGCCGGGTCGCTGCAGCTACAGGCGATCGAATCGGTCGAGTCGCTCCGGCGCGCCATCGGCACGGACGAGCTGCGGCGTCACATCCTGCGGCCGACCATCGTCCCCTACGAGCGGAAGATCGCGCTGTTGCTGGCGGGGAGCCGGCAGGAAACGGCGGCCGCCGAGGCCCTCGCCGTCAGCGAGCGCTCCCGGGCCCAGATCCTCGCCGGCCGGTTGCGGGCCGCGCTGGCCCGCTCCGCCGAGCAGACCGTCCAGGAATTCACGGCGGAGGAGCTGGACATCCAGGCGACCATCGGCTACCTGCAGTCCCGGCTCCAGGACGGCTCGTTGCCGCCGGCCGAGCGCGCCGAGCTGCGCGCCCGGGTCGACGAGCTCGAGGCGGAGTTCAGGGTGCTGAGGATCCGCATGGCCGGGCAGGACAGCCTCTACGCCGCGTCCGCCTACCCGGAAGCCGCCCGGGCGGATGAGCTGCTCGCAACCCTCCAGCCGGACGAGAGAATGCTCGCCTACTTCCTGGGCTCGAGCAGGTCGTACCTTTTCTCGGCTGCCCGCGACCGCGTCGAGGCCCACGTGCTGCCGCCGCGGGCGGAAATCGAGCAGAAGGTCCAGCTCTTCCTGCGCCTGCAGCGGGAGGCGGCCGTCGCACAGACCGGCGCGGGAACCCCCGCCCTCCCCGACTCCCGGGACCTTCCCGGAGGCGTGCTGGCCGCGGCCCAGCGTGAACTCTACGACCTGTTGATCGGACCGGCCGCCGCTGATCTCGAGGCTGGCCAGAGGCTGATCTTCGTGCCTGACGGTTTGCTGCACCGCCTGCCGTTTGCGGGCCTGCGCAGCGAGCGAGGCTACCTGCTGGAGGAGCACGAGCTCTTTCTCGCCCCCTCCCTGCGGACCTTGCGCTACCTGCGATCGCGGGGCCAGGCGAGGAGCCAGGAGGGCCGGCGGCCGGGGCTGGACATCATCGCCGTCGGCTGCGGCAACCGGCCGGCGGCGGAGCAGGCGGGAACCGAGCGGCTTCATCCTTACAACGGTTCGCTGCTCGCCGTCCTTCCCGAGGCGGAACTCGAGGCGCGGCAGGTCGCCCGCCTGTTTTCCCGGGCGATCTGGCTGGCCGGCGAGGATGCCGCTGAGTCTTCCCTGAAGAGCAGCCCGCTGGCCACGACGGACATCCTGCACCTGGCTGCTCACAGCTACGCCGACGACGAGGACGTCCGACGTTCGTTCGTCGTTCTCAACCGGACCCCGGCGGACCGGGAGGGCCAGGCCGCCGAGACCGAGGGCGCCGGCCCTGCAGGGTCCGGCGAAGGTCAGCCGGGTCCGGCCGAGGATGGCCTGCTGCAGTGGCACGAGGTGGCCGCCCTGCCGCTGGAGGCCTCGCTGGTGACCCTGGCCTCCTGCCATTCCGCCGGCGGAGTTCTGACCTATGGCGAGGGGATAACCGGACTGACCCAGGCTTTCCTGTACGCCGGGGGCACCAGCGTGCTCGCCGCTCAGACCGACGTTCCCGACCGGTTCTCGCGCCGTCTCATGCTGGAGTTCTACCGCCACCTGCGCGAGGGCGACTCGGCGGGGGAGGCCCTGCGCGCGGCCCAGCTGGCGGCCCTGAGGTGTTTCCCATCAGACTCAGTCAGACACGGTCAAGCCCTGACTTAATGGAGACTC
>CAZAHC010000097.1:0-11363 GCA_964484595.1 uncultured Fibrobacteraceae bacterium
GGAGGGCCACTTCCATGTCGACAACATCACGGTTTCGGACACCTACACGCCCACCCCGACCAGAACTGCGACCTGGGGCCAGATCAAGGCTATTTTCCGCTGAGAGGGCCAAAGAAAGGTCGATCTCGCCACTGCGAAGAGGCTTTCGGGGTAGCGGGGAGGAACCGGGTCAGGAATCGTAACCGGCCGGTCCGGGCAGGATCGGCTGATTCTGCGGATGCCGGCTCTCGCCCGCGCTGGTTACCCTGATGGCGGCCTGGTCGACGAAGGGACACTTCTGCTGGCAGATCCCGCAGCCGGTACAGAGGTCGGGGTCGACCCGCGGCTGCTTGACCACCACGGTCGTTCCGTCGCGCCGGGTGACCTCCGCCGTGACGAAGTAGATCGCCTTGTCGGGGATGGGGCAGTGCTCCTCGCAGACGATGCATTCCCGGGCGAAGGCGTAGGGCAGGCAGCGTGTGGTGTCGATGGCCGCCAGCCCCACCTTGATCTCCTTCTTCTCGTCCAGCGGCAAGGGCTGGATGGCCTCGGTCGGGCAGACCCGCCCGCAGAGATCGCACTCGTACTCACAATAACCCAGCCGGAAATCGAGTCGCGGGGTCCAGACCCCCTCCAGCCCCGCCTCGTGCCAGGTCGGCACGATGGCGTTGGTCGGACACGCCTTCATGCACATCCCACACTGGACGCACCGTTGCAGGAACTCCCGCTCCGGCCGGGCCCCTGGCGGGCGAACCAGATCCGGGTTGAAGGTGCGACCCTGGGCGGCGGGAGGCACTCGCATGAGGAACAGGCCGCCGAGGCCGCCCGCCACGGCCGCCAGGGTAGCCCGCTTGGTGAGATCGACCGAGCCCGCAGCGGGCCGGCGCCACGGCCAGGCGAACCGGAAGTCGATGCCCTCGGCAGGGCACGCCTTCACGCAGTTCCAGCACCCGAAGCATTCCTCGGGCAGCCACCGCTCCGGCTGCTCCGGCTGGGCAGCGGCCGGACAGCTCAACGAGCACAGCCCGCATTCCTGGCACTCCTGGTCCCGGTTGGTGAGTCTCAGCAGCGGACGTTTCGCGCAGAGGCCGAGCAAGGCTCCCAGCGGACAGACGTACCGGCACCAGAACCGTGCGCGGTACAGATTGAGGGCCACCGCCACCAGGAACACCAGGAGAATGAACGAGCTGCCGGCAAAAACCAGCCGCAGCCTGGCGAAGACGTGGTCCCGGCAGAACCGGTAGACCGGCTCGGTGATACTTTTGAGGTGAAGCGGCCCAAGATGCGGATCAGAGCGGAAAACCGCGGTCGCCCCGTCCTCGACTGCGTACTGGGCGGCCGGCAGCAGGGCCGTGGCCGTGCTGCGATACAGCAGTGACTGGGGATCGAGGACCCCGATCCAGTTGGCGCCCCAGAGCGCCATGACCAGCAACCCGATCAGCAGCCAGTACTTGGCTCGCTGCCAGCGGGAGAACCGCTCCGTGCGGAGGGTGATTCGCCGCACCTTGCCCCGCAGGGTCGCCACCAGGTTGTGGAGGGTCCCGAAAGGACAGATCCAGCCACAGAAGACCCGGCCGAGCAGGAACGTCACGGCCAGGGTGATCAGCGCCAGCAGAGAAAGTCCGGCCAGGGTGTGAGTCGCCAGCCAGCCCGCGATCAGGACCAGCGGGTCGATGTTGAAGAACAGCTTCAGCGACCCGACCGGTTCACCCCCACCCTGGTCACGGGTGATCACCAGCAAGTAGAGGAACAGGACCAGGCAGGCGGTCTGCAGGCTGCGGCGCAGCCAGACGAGCAAGCGGGCCCGGGAGCGGGTCGTCACGATACGGTCAGCTCCGTGTGAGGCAGTTCACGGTAATCCAGCCGCCCCAGCCCCGCCGCAGCGGCCGCCCGCAGCGTATCTATCCGCGCGGGCTGGAGCCCGAGCAACTCGGCGCCGAGGCCATCCAGCGCCACGATGTCGGTTCCCGCGGCCACGGTTCTGAGGGGCCGGACGTCGGCCGGATTGCCTCCCTGCGGCCCGTGGGCGGTCAGGACCCGGATCGCATCCAGCAGGCAGAGCCGGGGTTTCAGGAAGGCGGTGATGTCGCAGAGGCAGGTCGCCAGATCCTGGTGCCAGCGGCCCCGGTCGCCGCCGACCACTCCCATGTAGTTCTTCAGGCAGAGAGAAGCCCGGCTGAGACCGTGGTGTTTGACCACCGGGACGTTGATCAGCAGATCGGCCGCCAGGATCTCGGGGTACACGGGCCAGGTCTTCAGTCGCTTGCCGCCCACCTCGACCTCTTGAAAGCGGTTCTCGTCCAGGAAAACGACCTCGGCGCCGGCCGCGCGGGCGGCCGCCGCGATTCCGCTGGTCTGGTAGGTCTGCGGGGCGGGGTGGCACGTGTTGTCGCCGACCTTGACCTTCCGGGCACCGGCGGCCAGGCACAGCCGGACCAGGGTCGCCACGACGTCGGGGTTGGTGTTGGCCGCGAGCTCGGGGCCGCGATTCCAGCCGATGTTGGGCTTGATCCAGACGAGGTCGCCCCGGCTGACGAAGCGCTCCATGCCGCCCAGGGCGGCCAGCGCCTGCTCGGTGAGCCTGGTCGCGACGGTGGAGAACTCGGCCGCCTGGTCAGCCTGCCAGCGAGCGATGGCCAGCGCCAGCGGTTCGGCGGGACCGGCGGGGGGACCAGTCGTCTGGTCACCGGTCGCCGGCAAGGGCCCGAGGGCCAGGGCGCCCGTAACCGCTGCGGTCGTCTTCAGGAATTCCCTTCTGGTCCTTCTGATCATGCGTCAGACCTCCGCTGGTCGGGGGACCATACTACCCATAATACCCGCCGCCGCCTGCGCGGCCAATCAGTCATTGCGAAGGTAGTACCGGTAGAGAACCAGGCGCAGGACGGCGAGCACCGGCACCATGACCAGCATGAAGACCGGCGTCCGCTGGTGCAGAAGCTCCCAGCCGGTCAAACCGGGTTAACTCCCGCTTCCACTTCCAGATCCCCGCCGTTCATTCCGCTGGCCATCGCCTGTTTACCCCCATATCATACGGCTCGTTCACCTGAGCTCAAACCAACTACCCGAATATTCCGGCGCCGCGGTGGTTAGGTGGGCCAACGACGCCCACGGGGCGACGTTGGTTCGCGAAAGGAGAAGCGATGTCCTTCAGCCCAACCCTGATCTGGTTCCTGGTCGGCCTGGCCCTGGTGCTGGTCGAGGTCGCCGCCCCGGGCGTGATCCTGGTCTTCTTCGGCCTGGGCGCCTGGATCGTGGCCCTGACCACCCAGGTGGGGCTCACCGGATCACTGGCATCCCAGCTCCTCGTGTTCACGATCGCTTCGGTCGCCCTTCTCTTCACCCTGCGCAAGTGGGTCCGGAGCCGGTTTCTCGGTCACGTCAGCGACGAGCAGAACCCGGCCGCCAACCTGGACGAATTCGCGGGACAGACCGTGATCGTGGTCCGGGAAATCCTGCCTGGCAGCCTCGAGGGAAAGGTGGAGTACAAGGGCGCCCAGTGGAACGCAATTGCCGAGGAAACCATCGCCGAGGGCGAGCGGGCCGTGATCACCGGTGTCGACGGCATCACCCTGCTCGTCCACGCGCCAAGCGGGGAGGCAGAAAAATGAGTGGTGCCGTGATTGCTGCGGGGTTGGCCGTTCTGGCCTTGATCATCATCCTCCAGACGGCGCGGATCGTGCCCCAGAAGAAGGCCTTCATCGTCGAAAGGCTCGGCAAGTACGCCAAGACCCTGAACGCCGGCTTTCACATCCTGGTGCCGTTTCTCGACCGGGTGGCCTATCGGCATTCGTTGAAGGAGATGGCCGTCGATGTCCCGCCCCAGACCTGCATCACCAAGGACAACATCGCCGTCGAGGTGGACGGAGTCCTCTACCTGCAGGTGATCGACCCGGTGAAGGCCAGCTACGGCATCGAGGATTACATGTTCGCCTCCACCCAGCTCTCCCAGACCACCATGCGGTCGGAGATCGGCAAGCTCGAGCTGGACCGGACTTTCGAGGAGCGAGAGCACATCAACGCCCAGATCATCCAGGCGGTGGACAAGGCCTCCGATCCCTGGGGGGTGAAGATCACTCGCTACGAGATCAAGAACATCCACCCGCCCCAGACCGTTCGCGACGCCCTGGAAAAGCAGATGCGGGCCGAGCGCCAGAAGCGGGCCGCCATCGCCGAGTCGGAGGGCGAACGGCAGGCCAAGATCAACGTGGCCGAGGGTGTCAAGCAGGAGGCGATCAAGCACTCCGAGGGCGAGAAGATGCGGCGGATCAACGAGGCCGAGGGCAAGGCCCGGGAGATCGAGCTGGTGGCCAAGGCCACCGCGGATGGTATCCGGAAAATCGCCCTGGCCATCGAGGAACCCGGCGGGGCCGATGCCGTCAACCTCCGCGTGGCCGAGCAGTACCTCAAGGAGTTCGGGAACCTGGCCAAGGAGAACAACACCGTGATCATCCCCTCGACCCT
The DNA here is from genome assembly GCA_964484595.1 of uncultured Fibrobacteraceae bacterium. Taxonomy (GTDB): domain Bacteria; phylum Krumholzibacteriota; class Krumholzibacteriia; order LZORAL124-64-63; family LZORAL124-64-63; genus CAZAHC01. The sequence goes on from CAZAHC010000097.1 coordinate 4,441, forward strand.
GAGCGACATCGGGGGCATGGTGGCCGCCGCCAAGAGCCTGCTGAAGGCCACCGACGCCCCCGCCTGACGGCCGGCGGCAAAAGAGCGGTCGCTTCGCCACGATTTTCCTGGTTAATAGAACAGCCGCCCCCCGCCAGGGGGGCGGCTGTTATCTGGAATATGGACCCGGACGCCGCCGGACCGTCACTCGGCGGTCCTGGCCAGCCGGAAACCGGTGGCCGGATCAGGATCCAGACGCTTGGCGATCTGACCGAGGCCCCGCATGGCGGAGCGGCAGCAGCGAGCGCGAAGGTTCCAGGCCCCGCCGCGCAGCACGTGGCTGGTGCCCTCGACGGGCCCGGTCGGGTCGATCTCAGGCCCACCCTCGTATTCAGCGTAGTAGTCCCAGCACCATTCCCAGACGTTGCCGTGCATGTCGAAGATACCCAAGGCGTTGGGCGCGAGGGTGGCAATCTCGTGGGTGGCACCGTCGGAATTGGCGCAGTACCAGCCGATCAGCCCGAGAGTGGAGTCGGCGGAGCAGTCGAACTCATCGTCGGCGGCGGCCGCAGCGCCTATGTCTCCGTTGGCGAAAGGAGTGTCGGACCCAGCGCGGCAGGCGAATTCCCACTCGGCCTCGGTGGGCAGGCGGTACCCGTTCTTGGTCGGGTCATAGAGAATTCCCTCCTCAGGATTGCTGAGATCATAAACCGGCTCGTATCCTTCCATCTCTGACCGGTAGTTGCAGTACACGATCGCGGTCCACCAGGAAACCCCCTCGACCGGACAGTCGTCACAGTCCTGGAAGTAGCTGGGGTTGTCGATCGAGTCTCCCAGCACCGACATGAACTCGGCCTGGGTGACCTCGGTCTTTGAGATGTAATAGGGTCGGGTGAGAGTGACCAGGTGCCGGTTGTTCTCGCGCGTGAAACGTCCCGGCTCGTCGTTCGGGCTGCCCATCTGGAACTGATCGGGAGTGATCAGCACGAAACGATGGTAGTTGCCCCGGAAGGTGAGCGAGGAATCGGGCTCGAGTTCCCGGACGTCGGGGTTGGGATCGGGGTACTCGTAAGTATCCACCAGACCCCAGGTGAGGGTATAGGTGCCCGGAGTCATTTCGCGGAGCGTCAGGTCTCCGTTCCCGTCCAGGTTGTAGCCGCTGGGCCCCTGCAGATTCCAGGGGGCGTCGAGGATGTTTGGGTTCGGATCGACGACGATGGTGTTTGCCTCGATCAGTTCGTACAGGCCGGTGAAGGTCAGCAGCTCGCCCTCGGACCCGGACTGGGTCTGATCGACGGGAGTTTGCCAGCCGACGATCTGATGCCAGGAAATGGTGTAGGAACCGGTCTCGAGGGAAGCCACCGTATCGGGACCGGCGCCGGTGAGGGAATACCCATTCGGCCCCTCCAGGTCCCAGCCCGCGATTCCCCGGATGTCCTCCGGTTGCGGGTTGATGTAGGCGGTGACCCCGAGCGAGACGAAGTTGCCCACGAAGGCGTAGGTCACACCCTCCGGCGCACAGTAGGTGTGAGGGTTACGGCTGGGAGCCTGCCAGGTACCGCCGCCGACGCTGTCGGACCAGGTCACGGTGTAACAGCCGGCCGAGAGGTCGGTGAAGGTGGTATCCCCCGCCCCGGAGACGCCAAGCAGCGGCAGATCGGGCCCGGTGAGGGTCCACTCGGCCGTGATGATATCGGGGTTCGGATCGATGATCAGGGTGACCATCAAGGCGGTTGGACTCTTGCTCTTTCCGCAGCCAAACAGGGCAAAAAGGCCGATGCAGAGCGTCAGCACTGCTACCCTCGTCAAGACGTGGCTCCTCATGAGTTCCCCTCACTTATCAAGCCATGCTGCTGTGGGAAAATGACCGTGGAAGTCTTGAACCGGCCCTCTAACAATATAAAAACCACATCTCTGAAACAAGAACAAGATAGCCCCGGCCGGAAAGCGAGGGCGCCCGGTCAGGGCGCCCCCGGGCAGGGTGCGGATCAAGGACGCAAGGCGGGGCGGCTCCCGGTCAGCTCAATTCTCGACGGGGCTCTCCTCGATGGCGGCGGCGGCCGTGGCCTGTCGCATCTGCTCCTCGTTCCACTCCGAAGCCAATTGAAGCAGATCGGCGAGGGTTTCGGCCTCGTCGAAGAGGGCCAGGGCCTCGTGAAGCTGCTCATCCTTCTCGATGGCCACCTGGTAGGCGGCCTCCCGGCCGAACTGCCGCCGCATGCACTCGCGCCGGATTCCCCAGCGCAGGTACTCCTCGTGGGCGAAGTAGAGGGAGTCGGAAAGCGTCAGGTCGAACACGCCGAGGAACTCGTCGATGTTCTCCCGCGGGGCCAGGAAATCGCGAAACTCGGCAAGGACCTCCCGGTCCACCGCGAAGTCCCGGAGCACCTCCCCCTGGCTGGCCATGAAGTGACTGGCGAAGCTGAACAGGGCGCCGTCCCTCTCGACCGCCGTCTCGAAGTCCCCCATCAGGGCCTGCTCGATCTCGATGTCGGGGGTGATGCCCCCTCCCCCGAAGACGATCCGCCCCATGTCGGTTTGGAACTGCTCCTTCTCGTGACGCGGGACCTCCCGGTCCTCCGGCACCAGTTCCGGGACCGCCTCGTCGCGAACGGCCAGGTCGACGCCCTCTGCCTCCTCTTCTGCGGGGCGCCGCTTGTGGATCGATCGCCCCGAAGGGGTGAAGTAGTGGGCGGTGGTGAGCTTGAGGGCCTGATCCTGGGAAAGGGGGAAGATCCTCTGCACCGACCCTTTCCCGAAGGTCGTCTTCCCGGCGACCAGCGCCGCGTCGTGATCCTGCAGGGCGGCCGCAACGATCTCGCTGGCCGACGCGGAAGAGGAGTTGACCAGGACGATCATCGGCATCCGGTAGACGGGGCCTCGCGATTCCGCGTAATAATTCACGTTCTGGGAGCGATGGCGGCCCTTGGTGAAAACCAGGAGTTTCCCCTCCTCGAGGAAGAGCTCGGCCACGCCGGTGGCCGCATCCAGCACACCGCCCGGGTTGTAGCGCAGGTCCAGGATCAGTCCCCGCATGCCCTCCGCGCCCAGGAAGTCCACCTTCTGGACCAGCTCGTCCCTGGTGGTCTGGGAGAAATTCTGGATCCGGATGTACCCGATGTCGTCGATCATGAAGGCGTAGGGGACGCTCTCGACCTTGATGATGTCGCGGGTGATGCAGAGGGCAAAGGGTTCCTCGTGGCCGGCGCGCATGATCTTGATGTTGACCTGGGTGCCGGGTTCGCCGCGTAACCGTTCCACCGCGTCGCGGCTGGTGAAATCGTAGGCCGATTCCCCCTCGATCTCGACGATCTGATCCCCGCCCACGATCCCCATGTAATACGCCGGGGTTCCCTCGATGGGCGAGATCACGGTGGGGTAATGGTCGCGAACGTTGATCTCGATGCCGAGCCCCCCGAACTCGCCCTGGGTCTGGACCCTCAGGTCCTCGTAGTTGATCGGAGGCAGATACTGGGTGTGCTCGTCCAGCTCATCCAGGATACCCAGGATCCCCGCCTCGGTGATCACCTCCGGGTCCAGCTCGTCCACGTAGCTGTAGTAGACGCGCTCGTAGACCTCGCTGAGGATTCTCAGGTTCTCCAGGAATTGCTGTCGCCGCGTGAGGCGATCGTCCTCGGCCAGGGCCAGGCTGGTTTGCCAGAGCAAGGAGAGGAGGGAAAAAACAGCCGCTACCAGGATGAGGCGGCCACGGCGCCGATTCGCCAGGGGGGGCAGCGTTACGTTTCTCATTGTCACTTCCCGGGTTGGGGACGGCGTTCTGGTTGCCGGGGGCCTCTTTGGCAAGGGTACTTAAAGCCACTTAAGCAAGCCATGTTCCAGCCGCTTGAGCCGGGCCAGGGCCTCGGCCAGCATCTGGGCGGGAGAAGCGCTGGCGTCGATGACGTGGAACCGGGCTTCCCCCGAGGCACCCATCTGCTCGTAGGCCTCGAACACGCGGCGGTGGAAAGCCATCGCTTCCCGATCCAGGCGGTCAGTCCGGCTCCGGGGCAACCTCGCCAGCCCTTCCTCCGGAGGCAGCAGGCAGAGGAAGGTCAGATCGGGCTGCAGGCCACCCAGGGCGAAATCGTTGAAGGCGGCGACCCGGGTTTCTCCCAGCTCGCGTCCGGCGCCCTGATAGGCCACCGAGGCGTCGGCGAACCGGTCGCAGAGGACGATCATGCCGGCTTCCAGGGCGGGCTGGATCTTCTCCCGCACCAGCTGGGCCCGGCTGGCCACCATCAGCAGCAGTTCCGCCTCGGCCGACATGTTCGCTGACGCAGGATCGAGCAAGATGTTGCGGATTCGCTCGCCGATCTCGGTGCCACCTGGTTCGCGCGTCACCAGCGCCTCGCACCCCTTCTCGGCCAGCAAGTCGCCGATGGCGCGGATCAGGGTGGTCTTGCCACTCCCGTCGGGGCCCTCGAAGGTGATCAACAGGCCGGTCTGGCCGCCGGCTGCGCGGCCAGGTGAAGTCACTGCCCACCTCCGCCGTCGTCGGTCGGACCAGGGTCGGATCCGCCCGCCGGGAAATCGGGCGGACTCTCGCGGGGAACCTCCGGCTGGAGGTCCTCCGGATCGACGCGAGGCAGCTTGCCGGCCACGTGCCAGATCCTCTGCACGGTGGTGGCCAGGGTGGCAACCGCCAGCAAAGCCAGGACCAGTTCCAGCACCCGCCAGCCCAGGATCATGCCCAGCACCAGGACCCCGATCCGCTCCGGACGCTGGAGCAACCCGACGAAGCAGGTCTCGCCCACTCCCTCGGCCCGGGCCCGCACGTAGCTGGTGGTGAGCGATCCCACCACGGTGGCCAGGATCAACAGCACGGTCACCGGGCGCGGCTCGGCCAGGCAGGTCAGGTAGTACCAGGTCAACCCGGCGAATAGCGCCGCCTCGCCGAGGCGGTCGAACGTGGAGTCCAGGAAAGCCCCCCGCCGGGATACCGATCCCTGCAGCCGGGCCAGGTCCCCGTCCAGCATGTCACAGCACGACCCGAGCAGGAACACCAGCGCCCCCCAGAACAAATGGCCGTCGGCCACGACCAGGCCCGACAACCCGCTCAGGACGAGTCCCACCACCGACACCGTCAGGGGCGAAAACCCCGCGCGGTCGAGGCTGAGACTGACCGGTCGCACCTTGGTGCGAATCCTCATCTTCCATTCGTTCTTGTCCATCCTCACACTCCATTTTGGCCGGAAAGGTCTGGTCCCCCGACGACCAGCACCAGTTCTCCCTTGAGCCGCGGCCCGGCGAGCTGGTCGAGCAGCTCGGCCGCCGTGCCACGCAGGGTCTCCTCGTGAACCTTGGTGATCTCCCGGACCACGGCCAGAGGCCGTTCCGGGTCGAGCTCGTCCATCGCCTCCAGGGTGGCCCGGATCCGGTGACAGGACTCCAGCAGGATCACGCTGCCCTCCTGCTGGCAGACCTCCTGCAGGAAGCGGCGGCGCGGCCCCGGCTTGCGGGGAGGATACCCCAGGAAGGTGAACCTGTCCGTGGGAAAACCGGAAAGCACCAGAGCGGCCAGCACGCTCGAGGGGCCGGGGATCACGCTCCAGCTCCGGCCGGCCGCCTGCAAGGCCCTGATGAGAGTGTACCCCGGATCGGAGATGGCGGGCATGCCGGCATCGCTGACGATCGCGACCCGCAAACCTTCCGCGAGCCGGGAGAGGATCCTGGGCACCTGCCGCGTCTTGTTGTGATCGTGATAGCTGGCCAGCCTGGCCTCGATGCCGTACCGGGCCAGCAGCCGCCGGGTGCGACGGGTGTCCTCGGCGAAAACCAGATCGGCTGCAGCCAGGGCGGCGAGTCCGCGCAGTGTCATGTCGTCGAGGTTGCCGATCGGGGTGGCCACGAAGAGGCACTGGCCGGCGGGGAAATCGATCTCGGGCAGCGCCAGCGGTTTCACGTTTCCCCCCGCCCCGGCGCCGGCAGGTCCGGATCCGGCCGGCCGGGGAACTCGGCCGCCGGCGGCAGCTGTCGCTTGAAGGCCATGGCCCCGACCCTGGCCTTCACCCGGGCGACGAGATCGGGGGCAAAGCCGAGGGCGACCAGCTTCCGGTCGCCGAGACCTTCGTCGATCCAAAAATGCAGCAGGCGATCCACCTCGGCGTAGGTGAAGCCGAGTTCATCCTCGTCGGCCTGGCCGACCCAGAGATCGGCGCTGGGCGGTTTCGCGATCACGGCCTCGGGCAAGCCGAGGTGCCGGGCCACCAGGCGGACCTCGGTCTTGTAGAGCCGGCCGAGGGGGTTGAAGGCGCAGGCGTTGTCCCCGTGGATCGTCGTGTAGCCCAGCAAGGCCTCGCTGCGGTTTCCTGTACCCAGGACCAGCCGGCCGTCGCGAGCCGAGATGTCGAACAGGAGGATCATCCGCACCCGGGCCATCACGTTGCCTCGCCGAATCCGGTCCGGCTCGCCTGCCATCGCCGACCAGGCGGCGACCAGCGGGGTGATCTCCATCTCCTCGCTGGCGATCCCGAGGGCCCCCGCCACTTCCCGGGCATCGTCAACCGCCGCGGACGTGCTGGTGGCGTGCGGCATCATCGCCGCCAGCACCCGCCCGGGGCCCAGCGCCCGGACCGCGAGGGCGGCGGCAACCGCCGAGTCGATTCCGCCGGAAAGGCCGACCACCACTCCGGCCGCGCCCGCCGGACCGGCTGCCGCCACCGTGGCGGCGATGAACTGCTCGCAGGTCCGGCAGATCTCCTGCGCCTCGATCAGCCAGGCCGAATCAGGCAGCCGGCGCTTCCCATCCTCCGTCATGACCTCTCCCGGCGTGATCCCCCGGGCCCGGCTCAGCTCTTGCGCCAGGCCTCGGGGAGGAACAGGATCAGGACCGTGTAGATCTCCAGCCGACCAATGAGCATGAACAGCACCAGCAGCCATTTCTCCCAGTCGACCAGGAAGGCGTAATTCTCGGCCGGCCCGACCTTGCCCAGGCCGGGCCCGAT
>CAZAHC010000098.1:0-11317 GCA_964484595.1 uncultured Fibrobacteraceae bacterium
CACGGCGGCGTCGATGTTCGGCGGCTTCGTCATGGTCCTGTAGATCGGTTACTGGCTGGGCACCACCCCGGTGGTGCAGCAGCGCTGGAAGTTCCTGGGCACCCTGTTCGCCGCCGCCTCGGTGGCCGCGGTCATCATGCTGCTGAACGAGACCTACGGCTTCGGGGCGGGCAGTCCCCTCGAGGCGCCCCAGGCGAGTGCCATGGCCGCGGTGATCCAGCCCTTGATGACCGGCGAACCGGCTCCCTGGCTGCTGTACATGGGCGGCTGCTTCATGGCCCTGATCCTGGATTTCATCGGCGTGCCGCCTCTGGCCTTTGCCCTCGGCATGTACCTGCCGCTGCACCTGAATACGCCGATCCTGGCCGGCGGCCTGGTGGCTCACTTCTCCACGCAGGGCAAGACCGACGAGGTGAAGGCCAAGCGCAAGGAGAAGGGCACCTTGATGGCCTCCGGTTTCGTGGCCGGCGGCGCGATCATGGGTGTCGTCTCCGCCCTCGTTCTCTTCTTCGGGCAGAAGATCGCCGAGGGACAGGAGTGGACAAAGATCCTGCCCGACGGGACGGTGCTCGAGGCCCAGAACTGGTCGGTCATCCACGCCCTGGGACTCCATCACTGGGTGGAGGAGAACCCCGCCTCGGCCATCGTGGCGCTGGCGCTCTTCATCGCCCTCTGCCTTTACCTGTGGTACGGCGCCAAGACGGCTGCCACCGACTAGTGGCGGTCATTCCGGGGCTTGCTGCCCGCAATAACGGGTAGGGGGCCGCCCGGGCGCGGGCGGCCCCCGGTAGGAGTTGAAATGAGATACCGGTTAGTGATCCTGGTTGCATTACTGATGGGGCTTTTGCTCCTGGGCGCATGCGAGGAAAAACAACGAGCGATCGAGGTGCTGGCCACCTATTCCCTGGATGAGCTGGACCAGGTGGTGGACCGGGACGAGGAACTATCCATCGATCTCGACATCTTCCAGGAAGGCAGAGGTTCTCTTTACATCAAGGCCGCGCGCGCGCGGGTGGTGCAGCTCTTCGAGCTGGACCAGCTCGATCTGGAGAACGCCCTGCTGACCTGGTCCGCCCGCCTGAAGTGCATCAGCCTTGCCGGCAACGCCTACCTGGAAGCCTGGTGTAGCTTCCCCGGTGAGGGGGAGTTCTTCGAACGCGGCCTCGAGACCGCCGTCAACCGGGTGGACGACTGGCGCGAATCCGAGGTCAAGTTCGCGCTGGCCAAGGGTCGGAAACCAGACCGGATCCGGCTGAACATCGTTCTCGAAGGAGGGGGCAGCGTCTGGGTCGATGACGTGAAGCTGACCGTGGGCCCCCTGCCGCAGTAGACCCTGCCGAGGCCGCAGATGCAGCAGGTTGAAATCACGCGGAAAGGTCCGCCGGAGGTTCTCACCCGGCGGGGAGTTCCCGAGCCGCAGCCTGGTCCGGGGAACGTGCGGATCCTGGTTTCCGCGGCGGGTGTCAACTTCGCCGATCTCATGATGCGGCTGGGCCTGTACCCGGACGCTCCCTCCCTGCCGGCGGTGCCCGGTTACGAGGTTGCCGGAGTGATCGACGCCGTCGGGCACGGCGTGTCAGCCCGACGGGTCGGGGAGAGGGTCATCGCCCTGACCCACTTCGGAGGTTACAGCGAGGCCGTCTGCGTGCCGAGCCAGCAGGCGTACCCCTGCCCGGCCGGGGTGCCCGCCGACGTGGCGGCGGCCCTGCCGGTCAACTACCTGACCGCCTACCAGATGCTGCTGGTGATGGCGCGGGTCGGTCCCCGGGACTCGGTCCTGGTCCACGGCGCCGCGGGCGGGGTAGGGCTGGCCGCGGTGGAGATCTGCCGGCTGTGCGGCGCCCGCACCCTGGGTACGGCCTCGCCGGCCAAGCACGATTTCCTGCGCGAGCGGGGAGTGGAGGCGGTCTTCGATTCACGGCAGGAGGAATTCGCGGCGGCGGTCAGGGCAGCCACCGGCGGCCGGGGAGTGGACGTCGTTCTCGAACCACGGCACGGCCGCTGGATCATGGAGAGCTACCGGGCCCTGGCCAAGGCCGGCCGCCTGATCCTGTTCGGTTTTGCCAGCGCCGCTCCCGGCAAGAACGTCTCGCCGCTGGCGGTGGCCAGGACCCTCGGGCGGGTTCCGTGGTTCGCCTTGAATCCCATCCGCCTGATGAACGACAACAAGTCCGTCGGCGGGGTAAATCTGGGCCGCATGTGGGACCAGCAGGATCGGGTTTCCAGCTGGATGGCCGAGCTGCTCGAGTGGCTGGCGGCCGGCCGCATCGCGCCGCGGGTGGACCGGGTGTTCTCATTCGCCGAGGCCGCCGCGGCTCATCACTACCTGCACGACCGACGCAACCTCGGCAAGGTCGTCCTCGGCACGGGCCATGATTTTGCGCCGGAAGCGCCGGCACCAGCAAACCCGGGCTCGCCGCCAGGGTGAGGGAGAGGACATGATCGATTCCAGACCAGCGGTCTTCGCTGCCCGCTCCGGCGCCGGCCGCCCGGGACAGGGCGGCGGGATAATCTTCCGGGGCCTGCTGTTGATCGTCCTGGCCGGGAGCGTCGGATCCGGCCTGGCCGCCCCGCCGGCCGGGAACGGCGATCAGGCGAGCGCCGAGAGGATCCTCCACCAGGCTCGCAGCGATTTCCTGGCCGCCAAGGACCTGGGGGCCAGGAAGTACTTGCCGCGCGGATACGAGGAGGTGGCGGACCGGCTGCGGCAGGTCGAGGATCTGGTGGTCGCCCCGTCGGTGGCGGACCACGAGAAGGTAAGAGCGGTGACCGAGCTGGCCATCCAGGCGGAACGATTGCTGGCGCGGGCGCGGTTCGTGAAGGAAGTCCGCAACCATCGTAACTCCTGGGAGGCCGCCCTGACGCGCTTCGACCAGGCCCTGGCAGAGGTGGCCCTGGCCGGGAGAGTCACCCTGGATCCCAGTCTCAGCGGCCCCGCAGCCGCCAGGGCCCTGATCGATTCCCTGGGCGGGCGGAGGCTGGCGAACCGGGTTCAGGTGGACTCGCTGACCCTGGCCCTGCAGGATGTCGAGCAGCGTCTGCGGACAGTGTCCGCGGAGAGGGATTCGGCGGTCACCTCGCTCCAGGTCGAGGTCAGCCACCTGCGACGTCAGCTCTGGGACACCGAGCTGCGGGCCGGCATCGCCGAGGCCGATCGCTCCGCCGTCGAGTCGGATCTGAACCAGCGGCGCGAACGCGATCTCGCCCTGCAGCAGATCGAGCAGGATTTCGGCCCCGACGAGGCCGAGGTGCTCCTGACCCCGGCCGGTGACCTCATCGTCCGCGTCTTCGGTTTTTCCTTCGCCGTGGGCAGCGCCGAGCTGGCCCCGGCCTCCCTGCCGCTGGTTGACAAGCTGGCCCGCACGGTCCAACTCTTCCCGGGCCGGCAGCTGCTGGTTGACGGTCACACCGACGATACCGGGAGCCGCGAGGCCAACCTGCGCCTTTCCCGGCGCCGGGCCGAGACCGTGGCCCTGCTCCTGAGCGAGCGGCTGGACCTCCCGGCCGACGCGATCGCGACGAACGGCCACGGGCCGGACCGTCCCCTCGCCACCAACAGCACCCCCGCCGGCCGGGCCCGCAATCGTCGTATCGATCTGATCATCCGGACGGAGGAGTAGACCGGGCAGCCTGCCGTCACTCCCGCAAGATGTCGGCGACGAGCTTGAAGTCGTCCGTCTTGGCCACCTTGAGGATCTCGAACATCATCATCTCGACGCTCATGTTCTGACAGCCGAGTCCGGCGAGGCGGGACAGACCGATCTCCCGGTCGGTTTGCCGGCGCGAGGAGGTGGCGTCGCAGGCGAGGGCCACCTGCTTGTGATCCCGCAGCAGATCGTAGGCGGTCTGGTAGACGCAGACGTGGGTCTCGATCCCGCACAGGACCACCTGATCGCGGGAGGAGCGCAGCCGGTCCCGGAAGGCCTCATCGCCGTGACAGGAAAAGGTGATCTTTTCCAGCGGCGAGACGTCACGCAGGATCTCCCGCAGCTCGGGCAGGGTGGAGCCGAGCCCTGCCGGGTAATGTTCGGTCACCAGGATCGGCAACCCTAGCCGGTCCCAGAACCGGATGAGCCGTGAACATCCCTGGATGACCTCCGGCATGCCGTGGATCAGGTTCCGGAACTTCTCCTGCATGTCGATGACGACCAGCACGACCCGTTCCCGGTCCAGCTTGTCCGGCAGGTGGCGCATGTGGATTCCTCCTCTGGTGGCCTCATTCCGCGAGCGTGAATTCCCAGCTGCACCACCACCGGTCGGGATGTTCCTCCGGCGGACAGGCGATGCACCGGGTCCGCAAGCGGGGGTCGATGGTCTCGGCGAAGGTGGAATACTCGACCAGGCCCACTTCTCGGCAGGGGAAATCGGGCAGTCCCCGCCGCTTCCTGGCGTCCTGGACCCGGCACGTCTTCATGCGGAAAACACAGCGCATTGCGCTCTGCTCGACGACCTCCTGCTCGTTCAGGCAAGCATAGAGACGGTGGTCGAGACAGCGCACGAGGGCCTCGATGCCGCCGCCGGGGGTGAGGCCTAGCTGCTTCAGGATCCGCCTGGCCTCGATCGGCGAGAAGCGGCGCCAGGCCTCGGCGTCGTGCTCGATCGCCTTCTGGAGACCGTGGTCCGCCTCGACCGCCTGGAACCAGAGGCCGTCGTGGGCGAGCCACAGCTTGGCGGCGTGTTCCAGCCAGTCGCGAAGCTCGTCAGCAGTCTTGCCGGCAAAGCTGTCGGTCATCCGGTTGCTCCTTTTCTCCCGGGGGGGGTCACTTGCCGATCCGCGGAGGCTCGTAGTCCCGGTCTGGATCGACGCTCTCGGCGTAGGGTCCGTGCCAGCTGCCGGCGAAGAATTCCCCCGGGGCAACGGTCGCCGCTTCTCCGTACAGGAAAAGGCTGATGTTCCGGGAGCTATGGAAATAGCTGCGCGACCAGTTGGCGGTGCCGATCCAGCAGGCCCGGTCGTCGGCGACGAGGTACTTGGCATGCTCCACGCGGGAGTAGGGGACGAATCCACTCGACCACTCGGGGATGTTGGTGAACCTGATCTCGAGATTGGGCACCGCGGCGAGATCCTTGATCTCCGGCAGCATGTAGCGCCGCTTGGACCAGTTGGCCAGGAGGATCTGGACCTGGACGCCTCTGGCCGCGGCGCGTCGCAGGGCGTCGTCCAGGACCGGGTAGCGCTCACTGTCCCGATCAACCGGATCATAGGAGAGCAGTTGCAGGCGTATCCTTTCCCGGGCCGAGTCCATCAGTTCCACCAGCAGCGGTTCGTCCCACGGGATCCCGGCCGGCAGCGCCCGGGGCGGGCTGGCGGCCAGGATCGCGCTGATCTCCTTCCCGGCAAGTCTCAGCCGGTACGACGGCTGGGTCCGGCCGGCAGCGGTGGCGGGCAGTGGAGTTGCTTCACCGGCGGCGAGAGACCAGTCGAGCGCGAAGATCCGGCCCAGGTCCGCGGCCAGCCCGGCATGATGCACCTCGACTCCCAGCTCGTGGATGTGCTCCAGCGCCCGCCAGTCCCAGTTCTGGCTGCCGAGGAAGAAGCTGGAGGAGTCGACGAGGAAGCACTTGGCGTGCTGGACCCCGCCCCAGAGCTGGCGGGCGTCCAGCCGCCGGGATTCCGCCCCGGGCAGGGCGCCCAGCCGGTCGGGGATCTCGGGGTAGGTCCGGTAGAAGCCGGCGTCGGACAGGCAGCGGATCCGCACGCCACGATCGGCGGCCTCGCCCAGCGCGGCCAGGATGGGCGCCAGGGCGCCCGGGCCGTCCGGCCGCCCGCTAAGGTAGAAGGTCTCGATGTCGATGGTGGCGCGGGCGGCGGTGATCATCTCCAGCCAGACCGCGGGAGAGTCGGCGATCCGCGGGTTGTCGAGCGAGGTCTCGGCGGGCCAGCTCTCGACGAACCGGATCTCCCCGGTCGGTTCCGCCGCGGTCGAGCCCGGCCCGACCACCAGCCAGAGGAAAAGACACCACGGGGTGCCGATCATCGTTAAACTGCCTTTCCGGGTTCGGGTCGGTTCGCGGGACGATAACACGGCCGGGTCGGTTCTGCCAGGCAACGATCCGGGCTGGGTTGCCTGGCACTTTTTCCTTATCCTGAGGGAGGATTTGCCAGACGATGAGTCGGGGAGGTTTGCCGATGAAACGGGCTGGAGGCGAACCGGGCGGCGACACCCGCCCGCGCTGGCCGGTGGGATCTTTCCGTCCGGCAGGAGTACGGGCCCTTGCTGGTGCTGCGCTAGGGCTCCTTTTTTCCGTGATCGCCGGCTGCGAGGGAGGGCGCCAGGTTCTGCTGACCGAGGCGCCGGGCAGGATCCTGGTTCAGGTTCACGACCGGGACGACGGTTCCCCCCAGGGGGACGTCAAGCTGGTCCTGATGGATCTGGCGGCCAACCGGCCGGTCCATGGGCCGGTGACCACCGGTGCAACAGGCACGGTCCTTTTCCCGGACCTGCCCCGCGGCCGGTACGCCGTGCTGGCCTTTCCCGGCGGTGGACGCGGCGTTTACCACTTGCCGGGCAGCGTGCGGGTTCCGCGCCTGATCGAGTCCCCCCCGATTGGCGCCAAGCTGCCTCCGGGAGTTACTGCGCCCTGGGCACCTCCGCCGGCGGGTTCGGAGCCGGTCCTGGTCCCGATCCTGACCTACCGCAGCCACGAGTTCGCGGACGACCTGCCCCGGATCCGCGGGCAGATCGTCGATGCGCAGACCGGCCAGCCGCTCCCGGTCGCCTTCGTCAGCACGCCCTCGCACATCGTCGCCTACAGTGGCAGCTACACCGTGCGCGACGACGTTACCGGGGCCGACGGCCGTTTCCATGTTGCCGACATCCCCTTCGCTGAGGACCCCTTCTCGGGCAACCTCATCCAGATCGTTCCGCTGACCGTGAACAGGGAGGGGTTCCTCGGGGTCAACTGGTTCTACGATCCTCCCCACGGCGACAACAACCTGGATATCACCGGGGTGGTCATCGCCCTGCAACCGGCCGTGGCAAGCAGTGGCGTGCTGACCGGCAGGGTCACCTTTCTTGACGAGCCGGTCGCCGATCTCCTGGTGGGACTCGCTCACGCGGGAGAACCCACTCCCCCCCCGGGCAAGGCAGCCGGCGGCGGGCAGCCGGACCAGGCGTCCTGGCCCCCAGGCGCCGGGGCTCAGGGTGGAGTGGGAATCCCGGGATTGACCGCCAGGACCGACTCGTTGGGCGGGTACCGCTTCACAGGCCTGCCGGAGAACTGGTATATCGTCCACCCGGGTTTCCCGGCCGACGACGCCTACTGGTTGATCGGTCAGCCGGCGGACCGCCCCCGCCAGGTGATCGACGGCCAGACCACCGTCGCCGAGGACCTGGCCATCTTGAAGGCGATCTTCCCGGTGACCCCCGCCGCCGGCGCGATCCTGGCCCTCCCGCCGGCCGTCTTGCGCTGGACGGCCGTCGCCGAGGCGGACAGCTACGCCGTTTCCCTGAATCGGACCATTCTCGGGGTTGTCGCCGGCACCGAGATCGAGGTGCCCGTCGAAACGGTGATCGAGCCCGGCTCCAACGCCTGGGGAGTGACCGCGATCCTCCAGGACGGCGTCCCGGTCGGAGGCATGGAACGATCCGCCAGGTTCCTGATGGAGGGGGACGGGGTACCCTGAATCAGTGGTGCTTGATGATCCGCGCGCTCAGCTGCTGCCAGTAACCGCCCTCGGCCCCGGCCAGACCCGCCAGCGCCCCGTAATTCCGGGCCACTTCCGGATCGGTCCGCCACAGGGGATAGGGCATGCCGCCGATGACCCGGTTCAGCAGGATCGCCTCCAGGACCAGCAGGATGGCCGCGGCGCAGAGGCCCGCCGACTGCAGCGGCTCGGCCAGGTAACCCATGGCGGCGATCAGGGCGCTGGCCGCCGCCGGTGGATGCGCGCAGCGCAGGCCGGCCATCAGTACCGTTATCAACCCCATGGCCAGGGTGATGACAAGCACGCGTTGCCAGTTCATCACCGCCGGATCGGCCAGCCCGGCGGTCGGGAAGATCATCGTCAGCAGATTCAGGGCGAACAGGCCGGAGAGCACGGCCATGGTGTGCGCCATCACCACGTTGCGGGGAGAAGCGGTCACCGCCATCGGGGTGTAGAAGATGATGAAAGCCGAGGGAGCCAGCGGGGGGAAGAGAAGCGGCAGGTCGGTCACCCAGGCGGCCAGGGTGATCGTGCCCAGGGCGGCGGCTCCGGCCAGCATGGCGAACAGGACGACCGGCAGGTGATGGTCCTCGCTCCGACGCAGACGGCCGGCTAGCTGGAGCCGAGCCAGCCAGGTCACGGTCCGGAACAGCAGGCTCTGCTTGGGGGCTCGGTTCATGGCTGGGGACTCCCTTCCCGCTCGATTCCCAGCTCGGCCAGGGTTGAATCCAGCAGGGTGAAGGGCCCGGCGGCCAGGTTCCGACCGAGATCGAATTGCCGGAACACCGCCGCAAAGGCTGCCTCGATCTCGCCGCCGATCTCCGGCCAGGCCGTGGGGGGCAGCTGCAACTCCTGCTCCGCGGTCCGGAGCAGCTGCCGGCAGCGCTCCTCGTCGGGTTTGAGCACGCTGGGCCAGAGCGAGGCGGTGGCCAGCGGCAGCGCCACCGAGTCGGCCAGGCCGAGTTCGCGCAGCCGGTCCGGGGAAAGGTTGTGCGCTCCGATCAGGCAGACCATGGGTTCGGGCAGACCCCAGTGGCGCAGGATCCACGCGCCGGCCTGGGCATGGTCCCAGTCGAAGTCCTCACGTTCGGATCCCGACAGGCGGCCCGGCCTCTGCGTCCACCGTTCAACCACCGGCTCGTAGTACTGGCGCCAGCTGGTCAACAGGACCGGCAGCGCCACGTCGGCCAGCAAGGCCGCGGCGAAGGCCTCCTCGGCCTCTTCCGGCCGACAGCGTTTGGCCAGCGAACGCGCCAGCAGCGCCCTCAGCACCGAATCGGTCCAGAACGCCTCGTGGTCGAACAGATCGCCGTCCGGTACCGGCACTGCACCCTTCACGGCGTAAGGGATCACCAGGGCCCGGATCCGCTTCAAGCCCAGCAGGGTGATGGCGAAACCGACGTCCATCACCTCGTTCTTGAGGTTGAAAAGGGCGGAATTGACTGTGCGGAGGATCTTGGCCGCGATCTCCGGATCGGCGGTCAGAAGCAGGGTCAGCTTCTTGACGTCCGGTTCGGGGCGCTGGATTTCCGCCAGGAGCTGGGCCACGGCCGCGGGCAGGGGTGGCAGGGACAGCTCCTTGAACAGGGAGCCGAAGCTCCCCGAGGCCATGGCCGCGTGCTCACGAAGGGTGCTGAAGATCCCCATGGATATCCCCGATCGCCGGATAGCCGGAGCCATCTTCCGGGCTACATCCGGATTTGTACCTTGCTTCTGGGATCGGCAACCAAGGGGGAAAATGAAGTGATAACCGGCGGCGGTGGGGCGGAAGCCCTCCGCCGCCGGTCTCGGGTCGTCAGACAGTGCCCAGCATCTGCTGCAGGCGGGCGAGCCGTTTTTCGTGATCCCGGGCGAACTTCACCACGCTGGCCGCGATCGAGGCCGGGTCTAGGCCGGCGTCGGCGCAGACCTCGTCCACAGAGCCACCCGGCCGCCAGCGGTTGTCGGCGTCGCTCGAAAGGGCGTAGCTGTCGGCCAGGGGGTTGAAGACCCAGTCGCGCATCAGCCGCCGGGAGCGGTTGGTCAGGTAAGTGCTGTTCATCCGGTCGCCGTCGGTCAGCACCTGCTGCTGGTACTGAGCGGGCTGCAGAGCGAAGAGCTGAGGACTCGGCGCGGCGACGATCTTCACGTTCACGCCCTCACCATCGATCTCCGGCAGCGCGCGGATGAGGTTGTAGGTGGACATGGTTCCCTGCACGATGAGGCACCCCTGCTGGGGACGGTCGGGCTGGTAATCGCGCAGGATGTAAGCGCCCCGCGCCGCCTCGAAGTGCGAGGCCAGTCCCAGCGCCTCGCGATCGACGATCTCGATGGGGGGACGGGTCAGGTGCAGGGCGAGGATCGGCTGGTCACACTTCAGGGCGGTGGCCAGCAGGACAGGCACCTCGTTGTACTCCCAGGGATGGAGGTTGATCACATGCCCCTCCGGGAACAGCTGGGTCACGCCGGGGGCGAAGATGCCGAAGTGGGTCCGGCTGTCCTCGGCGGTCTCCGGACCGGAGTGTCCGGCCACCCAGATCGTCTTGCCGACCTTCAGCTCGCAGTCCTGCGCCAGCTGGCTGAACAGGCGCATGGCGCCGTACTTCAGGTAGCTGAAGGACCCGTAGGTTGAGCAGGCGGTGTAGAAGCCGTTGAATTCTTGCTCCGGCTCGGCGGCCAGGTTCACCGACGCCGCCCCGACGCAGATGCTGCTGTTGGCGAACTCGGTGATTCCCTGCGGCAGGATCACCCCCTCGGGGTTCTCCTCGCGGTTGTACCAGCCGAACCCGGGCAGGTCGTCGTACTCCCCGCCGAAACCGGAAATGTTGGTCGAGTCGGCCAGGTCCGCCGAGCAGACCAGGAACAGGGGGCGCCCGTACTTCTGCTTGCAAGTGGCGTTGACCCAGGAGCCCCAGCGCGACAGGGCGGAACGGTTCGGCTTCTTCTCGCCCGGCTTGGCCCACATCGACTCGGGGTAGCTCGCGAAGTCCAGCAGCTCGGGGTCGCGCAGGGGGTTCTGCGTATCGCCGAGAGCGAAGGTCGAGATCTCCTGCGGCACGCTTTTGCCCAGCTCGACCAGTCGGTCGGCGAGGTAGGTGATAGTCTCTTCCTTGCTCTTCAGGAGGTCCAAGGCCACGTTGAGGTTCGCGGCGAATTGCTGACGGAATTCGGCGGGGTCGGCAGGGGCCGGTTGCCCGGCGCCGTGCCACTCGACCCCGTACTTCTCGGCGAAGTCCTGCCGGCATTGCCAGAACTTCTCGTCGTGGAGCTTGTGGGGCGAGCCGTGGCTGACGTTGTGGTACTTGTAGTAGCCGCGGCCCTTGAGCGTCTTGCCGAACATCATACCCGGCCGCCCGGCGGGCGCTTCACCGTGGACCATCTCCAGCATTGCCCGCGTCACGGGGGCGAAATCGCTGCCGTCCTCGGCCTCGTGGACGTGCCAGCCGTAAGGCTCGAACCACTCGCGGGGCGTGCCGTTGACGATGGACGAGATCTGGTGGGGATCGATGCCGTAGTCGTTCCAGTCCAGAATGATGAACAGGTTGTCGAGCCCGAGGCCGTAGGCGGAGTTCTTGGTCTCGTGCCAGCAACCGGCGGTGTGGCCGCCCTCGCCCTCGATGCCGAAGACGCGGACGCCGCTGGCGCCGGCGCGCTTCAGGGCCAGCGCCTCCCCGAGACAGACCGGTCCGC
>CAZAHC010000099.1:0-11288 GCA_964484595.1 uncultured Fibrobacteraceae bacterium
CGGGTCGACGAACCGTCCGCCTGGGAGAAAGCCTCGAAGATGGCGGCCTTGCGGTTGGCCGAGATGCCGATCCCGGTGTCCCGCACCTCCCCGTGGAGCCTGATCATCCTGTCGGGAAGCTGCTCGCAGCTGAAGCGAAGGATGATCTCCCCCTGCTGGGTGAACTTGATTGCGTTGCCCACCAGGTTGACGACGATCTGCCGGAGGCGCACGGTGTCGCCCTGGAGCAGGTCAGGGACCGCAGGGTCGACGTCACAGACCAGGTCGACTGGTTTGGTGCGCACCTGCTGCGCCAGGCTTTGCATGATGTTGCCGATCAGGTCGCGCAGGCTGAAGCCATCGGGATGCAGCTCCAGCTTTCCGGCCTCGATCTTC
Source organism: uncultured Fibrobacteraceae bacterium (assembly GCA_964484595.1). Lineage (GTDB taxonomy): Bacteria > Krumholzibacteriota > Krumholzibacteriia > LZORAL124-64-63 > LZORAL124-64-63 > CAZAHC01. The sequence goes on from CAZAHC010000099.1 coordinate 376, forward strand.
GAGAAGTCGAGGATCTCGTCGATCAGCTCCAGCAGGCTCTGGCCCGAGCTGTTCGCCATCTCCAGGAATTCCCGTTGCTCGCTCGTCAGATCGGTCTGCAGGGCGAGCTCGGTCATGCCGAGGACCCCGTTCATCGGGGTCCGGATCTCGTGGCTCATGTTGGCGAGGAACTCGGTCTTGGCCCGGCTGGCCTGCTCGGCGGCGGTCTTGGCCAGGTCCAGCTCGCTGGACCTTTGTTGCAGGAGTTCCCGGGAGACGATCAGGTTGAGGTACTGCCGGTGCTGGACGGCCGTCTGCAGGAGAAGGTAGGCCAGGAATACACACAGCAGGATGGAGACGGCCTGGTTATCGTTGTTGCCGATCAGGAACCCGGTGATCAGCGTGGGCAAGACCAGGGCCGCCATGAAGGTGAACACAACCAGACGGCTGGGGGACAAGGCGGCGATGCCTCCGCTGGCGATCGTGGTCATGATCAGCAGAACGAGCAGGGCCGTCAGATCGATGCCGTTGGTGATGGTGGTCAGGGCCGTGAAAGATCCCCAGGTCAGGGCCAGGCCGGTGGTCAGGCCCCAGAACAGCCTGGACCACAGGCGGGGAGAGTCCGGGTACAACCGATCGAAGGCACGGCAGAGCAGGAACCTGCCCACCCCTAGAACGAGCAGCACTGTCCCCAGCCCGAAAACGTGGCTGGGATACTCCCGGAAGTACCCGGTCAACCAGGTGATGATGACGAAGGGGGCCAGGTAGAAAATCCCGCTGGTCGCCCCGCGGTTGGCGAGATCCTGGCTGGCCTGTCTATCCAGAGTTTCCTGGGGAATGGCGTTCGCCGACACATCCCCGGCCTCGGTCACCGGCTGCATCCGGTCTCCTCTCCTTGCTGTCCTGTTCGCTGGTATCGGCAGCGGCAGGAGGGACTTCAACCCAATTGTTGTCCCGGGCCGGGACCTGCGTTAATATGTCCACTCGGCGGGACGACCGCGTGGGGTTCTCGGCCTTTTTTTTGTTCACCCGGCGCCAGCGAGGAGCGGTTTTCGATGCGACTCTCCCCAGCCGCCCATTCTCTCCCTTTCCGGACGGTTCTCCTGCCTGCTGCCTGCCTGCTGGTGATGATGGTGGGGCCGTCTCGATCGGCTCCCGCCCCGCAGCCCGGTTTTGCCGAGCTGGTCGCCAGGCACGAGACGCGCACCATCGCCGACCGCCGCTGGTTCCATGCCCACCCCGAGCTGTCGGGACGGGAGTTCGAGACGCAGGCCAGGCTGCGGCGCGACCTGCAGGAGATCCCCGGTGTCGAGCTGATCGAGGGGGAATGGGGTACGGGCCTGGTGGCCATTCTGCGCGGCGGCCGTCCCGGCCCCCTGGTGGCCTGGCGCGCCGACACCGACGGCCTGCCCATCACCGAGCAGACCGGCCTACCCTTCGCCTCGGTCCGGCGCGACACCCTGTCCGGGGGCCGCGAGGTGGGGGTGATGCACGCCTGCGGTCACGACATCCACATGAGCGTCGCGATGGGAGCGCTGCGCGTGCTGGCCGACGTGCGGGAGCAGATGCCTGGCGCATTGCTCTTCATCCTGCAGCCGGCCGAGGAGACCGGCGCCGGGGCGGAGCAGATGCTCGCCGCCGGGGTATTCGCGGACGGCCGGCTGCCCAGGTGCGTCCTGGCCCTGCACGACCACCCGACCATCCCCTGCGGCAAGGTCGGCTCGTGCCCGGGATGGGGCTCGGCCAACGTGGACGGTTTCCGGCTCACCGTCAGGGGTGACGGCGGCCACGGCGCATATCCCCACCGGTCGATCGATCCGGTGACGCTCGCCGCCCAGATGGTGCAGGCCTTCAACAACATCGTCGCTCGCGAGATAGACGTGAACCGGCACTGCGTCATCTCGGTGGGCAGCATTCACGGCGGCGCCAAGAGCAACGTGATTCCTGACGATGTGGTTATCGAGGCCACCGTGCGCAGCCACGACGAGACCACCCGGCTGGCGCTGAAGGAGAAGATCGAGCGAACGGTGCTGGCCCTGGCCGAAGCTGCCGGCGCACCCGCACCCCTGCTGGAGTACGCCCTCGGCACGCCGGGCGGATACAACGACCCCGAGCTGGTGGCGCAGGTCCGCGAGGTCTTCCGACGGGTCCTGGGCCCGGAAAACGAGATCGTCTACGAGCCCGGCATGGGAGGCGAGGATTTCTCGCGGTACGGCCAGGTGGTGCCCGGCTTCCAGTTCCGCCTGGGTGTCGATCCGCCGGGGGGGACCTCGAGCCTGCACAGCCCGACCTTCAACCCTGACGAGCGGTCCGTCGCCATCGGCATGCGGGTCGTCGCCGAGGTCATCTGGGACCAGTTGCACCGGCCGTAGCAGGGACCGTGACTTCCCTTTCCCGGAAAAGGAGGAACCAGCGTGTCCTGGAATCGCAAGCGTGGACGCTCCTGGCGTGACCTGACGCTCCGGGTTCTGCTGCTGGGGCTTGCTGTTTCGGTGGTCGCGTGTTCCGCCCGGCGGCCGGCGGTCCCGGACCGGACTGTCGCTCCCGCCCCTCCCGTCGCTGGCCCCGGCCTGCGGGTCCCGGTCGTGCCCTACCTGCAGCTTGCCGGAGAGACCGGCGATCTGCTCGTGGTCCGGTGGATCACGGCCGCGGCCGCCGATTCCTGGGTCGATCTCCGGACCGACGGCGGCGCCTGGCGGCGGGTCGGAGACGCAGCTCCTCGCCAGAGGCACCACGTGTCGCTGCCTGGCCTGCAGCCCGACACCGAGTACACCTATCGCGTGTTCTCCGGTGGCCTGCGTTCGGCAAACTACCGGTTCCGGACCCCACCGCCCCGCCGGGCCGACGGGGGGTCGGAGTCCTTCACCTTCCTGGTCTACGGCGATAACCGCAGCTATCCCGATCGTCACCGCTCGGTGATCCTGAGCATGCTTGCCGGGCCACGGCCGCTGTTCGTCCTGAACACGGGGGATCTGGTCGCCACGGGGCAGGATTCGGCCGGCTGGCACCGGGAATTCTTCACCCCGGGCGAGCCACTCTTCAGCACCACCCCACTGCTGGTGGTGCTGGGGAATCACGACCAGGGTGGCACTGGTTCCGAGACGCTTCCCCGCTGGTGGCGCGAGCTGTTCAGCTTCCCGGGACCCGAGCGGGGGCCAGGGTACGGCCACTGGTACTCGGTCGATATCGGGGGGGTGCACCTGATCGTCCTGGATTCCAACCGGGTCGACAACCCGGAGCAGACCGCCTGGCTAGCTACCGACCTCGCCTCGGCGGGGGCGGCCGGGGCCGATTTCATCCTGGTTTCCTTTCACCACCCGTCATACTCGGCCGGCTACTACGCGGGTTTCCCCCGGACGCGCGAGCAGTGGTCCGCCCTGTTCGAGCGCCACCGAGTTGACCTGGTCCTGAACGGTCACAACCACGTCTATCAGCGGAGTTACCCCGTCGTGGACGGCGAGCCGCTGGTCCCTGATTCCACCGGGCACCAGTCAGCCGCCCCGGCGGTATTCCGGGCCGGGGAGGGGATCATCTACTGCGTGACCGGGGGCGGTGGGGCCCCGCTCTACGAGGCGGTGGCGGCCGATTTCCTGGCCGTCAGCAAGCAGGCCTACCATCACCTGCGGATCGAGTATTCACCCGGGCGCCTGGACTGTGCCGCCGTCGACGTTGCCGGGGCCGTGATCGACCGCTTCGCGATCGTCCGGGACCCGCGCTAGTCACTCCAGGTGCGGCGCCTCGATCTTGAGGCCCTGGCCGGAAAACACGACGTCCGGTTCCATGGATCCCGCAGCCGTCATCATCGATTCCGAGTTCATTTCCCAGATGAGGGTTTTGCCCTCCACCCGCTGGGCGTTGTGGCTGATGATATCGCCGGGTACGGTGAGGCGATAGGAGATGTCCAGCTCGGAAATCGAACCCATCAGCTTGCCCATGATCTCGATGGATCTCTGGAGGGTGGCGGGGTCGAAGTCCTCCATCGCCTGGGGGTCGAACGGCTGGTCCTCGCCCGGCGCGTCCGGTTCAGGTTCTTCGTCCGGGGGCTCGTGCGGGATCGCGTTCAGGGCGTAGTTCCCGTCCGCGGTCCGGAAAAGCTGCAGCTGGCTCGTTCCGTTCAGGCTGCCCAGGGCCCCGTTGAGGTCGTCGAGGCACTTGAAGGCCAGGAGGAACTCCACCTGCTCCCGGCCGTCGTCCACCGAACGATCGAACTTCTCGAGCTTGACTCCGTGCTCGCGGCAGGCTTGCTCGACATGTCCGCGATCGAAGTCGTCCAGGGTCGGGACATCCTCCTGCTCCTGGTCTGGCGGCAGGGCCAGCTCGCTTTGTTCCTGCAGAGCCTCGGCTACTGACGCGGACATGGCGTACGTCATGTGGAAGGTGCCGGAGCCGTCCTTCTCGATGACGGTGACCATGTGGGTTTGCACGCAGCCGGACAAAACGATCGGCAGCCAAGCGAGCATCAGGGCAGCTAGCTTCTTCATGACGACCTCCTGCAGGTGGGGGCTTCCTGCTTTTCCTCACCCTCGTAACGGCCATTCAGGAATAATCCGGGTTAACCTGCCTGGTATCCTGCCACGGCCGGTTTCCCCCGGCAAGCAAACACCTGACCGGCCGGGGGATCTGGCTGTTGATGTGAGTTCAGATTCGTGGTAGGGAGGAGGCCGGGATACCCCAAACCCACCCGGCAGGGTGATCACAAAGGAGCCAGCGCCACCATGACCGAGCAACCCGCCAAGCCCTCCTGCTTCATGGCTTACGACATCCGGGGCCGGGTACCGGATGAGCTGGATGAGGAACTCGCCTACCGGATCGGCCTCGCCACGGTCCGGTCCGTCGGGGGAGAGCGCTTCGTCGTCGGCCGGGATTGCCGGTTGACGAGCGAGTCGCTGGCCGCGGCGGTGGCCCGGGGTCTTTGCGACGGCGGCGCCGACGTGCTGGACATCGGCCTTTGCGGAACCGAGCAGGTTTACTTCACCACCTTCGCTCGGCAGCTCGGGGGCGGCATCATGGTCACCGCCAGCCACAATCCGGCCGAGTACAACGGGATGAAGCTCGTCCGTCAGGAGGCGCGGCCGATCAGCGGCGACAGCGGCCTGGAGGAGATCGGCCTGCTCACCCAGAGCGACGACCTCGCCCCCGCCGACCGGCGCGGCGAGGTCGGGAGCGCGGAAACGACGGCGGAGTTCGTCGACTTCCTGCTCGAGCAGGTTGCGCCAGACACCTTGAAGCCGCTGAAGATCGTGGCCAATCCCGGCAACGGCTGCGCCGGGCCGGTGATCGACGCCCTGGCCGAGCGGCTGCCCTGCGAGTTCATCCGCATCCACCACGAGCCGGACGGCACCTTCCCCAACGGTATCCCCAACCCCTTGCTGCCTGAAAACCGGGGTGCCACCGCCGAGGCGGTGCGGACTCACGGCGCCGACCTCGGTCTGGCCTGGGACGGAGACTTCGACCGGTGCTTCTTCTTCGACGAGCGAGGTGAATTCGTGGAGGGCTACTACCTGGTCGGGCTGCTGGCCTCGGCTCTGCTGCGCGACCGGCCCGGGGCGAAGGTCATCCACGATCCGCGCCTGACCTGGAACACAATCGATATCGTGCGCCGCGCCGGGGGGGTGCCGGTCCTGTGCAAGACCGGCCACGCCTTCATCAAGGAGCGCATGCGCCAGGAAGACGCCGTCTACGGTGGCGAGATGTCGGCCCACCACTACTTCCGGGCCTTCTCCTACTGCGACAGCGGCATGTTGCCCTGGCTGCTCGTGGCGCGGGAAATGACCACTACCGGCCGGTCGCTCTCCGACCTGGTGGATCGGATGCAGCGGGCTTTCCCGGCCAGCGGCGAGATCAACAACCGGTTTGCCGATCCCGACGCGGCCATCGCCCGGGTGGCCGAGAATTACGCGAGCGATGCGGTCAGCGTCGACCACACCGACGGCCTGTCGCTCGAGCTGGACCGCTGGCGTTTCAACCTCCGGAAATCCAACACCGAGCCGGTGGTCAGACTGAACGTCGAATCGCGAGGGGATCCCGAGCTCATGCAGCAGAAAACGGAGGAGATCCTCGGGCTTCTCGCCGACCAGTAGGCTTCAGAGACCGCGCAGGTATTCCGGCCGCAGGTGATCCTCGTCCCGGTTCCGGATGGTGTCACGCAGGAGCTGCACGGCGGCGTCGCGATCGGCGGGCAGGTTCAGGCTCAGCGGCAGGTAGTTGCTGGCGTGGTTGGCGTGGAAGCGACAGCGGCTGAACCGGCTGGCGGCCACCAGGGTGTGCAGCTCCTCCAGCATGCCCCAGCGATCCGGCAGCACGAAGGTGCCGTTCTCGGACGCCTGGTACAGAGGAGTACCGGGGAGCAGGGTCGTGGTCAGGGCGCCCACGAAGGGGGGATCCATCTCGGTCAGCAGCGAGGCGGTTTCGCGGGCGTGCTCGACCGTGCGCTCGACGCCACCGAGACCGAGCATGACGATCACCGAGTGACGGATCCCGGCTTCCCGCAGCCTCCGGGCCGATCGCAGAGCTTCTTCCCGGGTCGAGCCCTTGTTCACCCTTTGCAGGACCTCGTCGTCTCCGCTCTCGACCCCGTGGTAGACGATCCCCAGACCGAGTTCCCGTAGCCGGGTAAGCGCCGGGACGCTCTTGCGCAGGATGGAGCGGGCGTCGCCGTAAATGCCCACTCGACGCACCGAGGGGATCTTCTCCCGCAGGCGGCCGAGGATCCGTTCCAGCCGGTCCGTGGGCAGGATCAGGGCGTCGCCGTCGCACAGGAAGACGCGCCGGACCGGGAGTCCCAGCGCGGCCAGGTCGGCGGCTTCGTCTATGTCGGCCTCGATCGTGGCGAGGTCCTTGGGGCGGAAGCGCTGCTCTGGCAAGCGGTACATCCCGCAGTAGGTGCAGCGGTTGTGACTGCAGCCCACGGTGATCTGCAGCAGCAGACTCTCGGCCTCGCTGGGGGGGCGGAAGATGCGGCCGACGTGGTCCATGCCTCTCCGGCGGGATGGGGGAATGTTTACCCGGATTATTCATGAATAATCCGGGTTAAGCGCTTGCCGGTAAGTATAGCCGGTGCCGTGCGGGGACACCACCGGCAGCAGAGGGTCAGCGCCGGAGAGTTCCCGACCAGTAGATCACGTCACCGAAGCCAGGAAAGTAGGTGGCCCACTTCTCGAAGCGGAACGGGACGCCGTCGACCATGATGTCCTCCGCGCCCCGGTACTCGGCCTGTCCCTCCTCGATCATCTTCAGGAAGGCGTCGCCTTTCTCGATGAGGAAGGGCAGGTGCTTGGGGGAGGCTTCGCTGGGGGGGAGACCCGGATTGCTGCCGGTGATCACCGATTCGCCGCCGGGAGTTTGCAGGTATTCGGCCATGAAGAGGGTTTTTCCCTGGACGGTCCAGGCCGAGGCGCCGACGATTTCACGTTCCCCGGCGGCCGTGTGCTGGCGGATCGCTTCCCAGAATTGCTGCTGCTCGGCAGGCGTGTCGCCGGCGTCGTCGCCGCCGTAGGCTCCCTGGCCTACAACTGGTTTCCAGATCTGGTGGCCGGTGACGCTGGTCCCGGCAGGTTCCACCTCGAGGCTGTCGCTGACCAGCTCGGTGACGCCACTGGCGAGGGACAGGAAGCCGAGCGCCGCCAGGAGACCAACCAGGAAAGGCGAAACCCGGCGTCGGGGCGGAAATTCGAGTTCGGCCCGCAGGGTGGAGCGCAGATGGCGCCGGTGCCTCGGGTTGGGCGAGTATGGGGGGGCGGCGTCCCGCAGTCTCTGCTCCAGGTCGTTTTTCATTCCCTCGTCTCCAGCCCGAAAACCGCCGGCCAGGTTCTCTCTTGCTGCCGCTATCGTCCGGGAACCACTCGCAGGTCGGGCCCGCCGTCATCGCCACCGGGCCCTGCCTCGGGTCCCTCCTCGTCGAGCATCCTGGCGATCCTGTCGCGTCCTCGCTTGAGATAGACTTTCACGGTCCCTTCAGGCATCTTCATGATCGCTGCGATCTGCTTGATCCTCAGATTCTGCCAGAAACGCAGGATGATGACGTCCTGGATCTTGCCCTCCAACCTCCACACACAGCGCCGGATCAGTTCCTTTTCCTCGGCTCGGATCAGATCACCGAGGGGCGAGGGATCGGCTCCCGGCCTCTGCTCGATCTCCACTGAGTCGTCGTTCTTCCAGTACGACTGGCGCCGTCTCTCGCGGCGGAATTCGTTTATGGCGATCCTGAAGAGCCAGGCGCCGAAGGTGACTCCCTGCCACTGGAACTTCTTTCGGTTGTTCAAGGCGCGGGTGAACGTCCGGCTAATCAGGTCCTCGGCATCGTGTTTGTTGTGAACCTTGTTGCCAAGGAAACGGCCAATGGGTTCGTAGTACTTTTCGTAAAGGTGGATGAATTCTTGGGGGTCGATCTGGGCCCGGAGTACCCATCGCTTCTCGATTTCCAGCTCGCCGGCCGATCCCCGGCCTCCACCGACACCCGGTGACCCCTCGCCACTCCGACCTTGCTCACGCCCCCGCTCGGGTTCTGGCTCCGCCGGCTCATTTATAGAATGCCTGGGGCTCAAATCGGTTACACCCCGATCTGAAAAAAATGGGCTTCCCGGCAGGATGTACATCACCCCGCCCATTACCCATTATAGGCTCTCAAGGCCGGAGATTCCGCAATTTTCCCCCTGGATCCCCTCTTTTTGGCCGGTGCCCGGATGTCGAGCGGCGCGGGCACAGGAGGTGCCCGGGGAGCGTCCCCGTATTAAGAGAGGGAAGGGGCCAAGGGCATTGCCCGGCAGTCAGATAGCCGGGCACCTTTTCCCGGTCACCGGGACTTTTTTGTAACCATTTCGAATCTCGCGCATTGTATATAAGTGGAGGCAGACCGATTAGATCGATGCAAGGGAAGGTTCGGGGCGGCTGCCTTGCGTAGTACCAACGCTAGTTTTTTACCGATTTAGGTGGGGGTATCTGGAGGAATAAGAGGCCTGCCGTCCCGAACCGAACGAGCCGGGGTTGCCAGTCAGGATGGTCTTGGGCGAGAGCCATTCTGGACGGACCCCGGCATTTTTTTGTCACCTAAATCCAGCCGGCCTATTAGAAAAGGTTGGCGTAGTTGCCCTCCCTGATGATCACTTTTTCCCCGGCGGGACCAAGCAACTTCACCTCGGCCACGGTCACCAGCGGTTGCGACTCCGGCAGGTAAACCCGGTCGAGGTGGATCACCGCCTCGGGGCTGGAGAAGTCGGTGGGACCGACGACGCCGCCGAAGTGGTCGCTGCGCCCGAAGGCGATGTGCAGGCCCAGCTTCTCGTCCAGCAGGATGCTCCCGACCGGTTGCAGGCCGAAATCTCCCAGCACGCCGAGGCCCAGCTCGGCGAGGTTGGCGTAGGCAGGTTCCTCTTCTATCCGTTGCTTTTCGACCTCGCTTTGGGGGCTGGACGACAGGACCGCCACCGCGCGGTTGCCCGAGATCTCGTAGAGAACCACCTCGTCGCCGATCTGGACCGGCAGTTCACCTGCCGACCGGCTGGGATCGTCCGGTTTTTCACCTTCGTAGGGGACGATGAAGGTCTCGCCGGAGGGCAGGTTGCCGGCGACGCCGTTGCTGGGGAACAGGCCGCCCGAGGCAAAGGCGGTCCGGTGCCGCAGGTCGAGCCGCAGGGAATGGGTGCCGGCAGCGGTGCGGAACACGAGGTCGGCCGCCTCGGCAGGATCGCAAAGCTCCTTCAACAGCTGAACCCTGCGGTTGACTTCAACGTAGTCGATTTTCAGGGCCGGGATCATCTCCGGGGTGAACCCGGGCATGGTGGCGGCCCGAAAGGCGGCTCCCCTGGCCGCCACCTTCAAGGGGGCGGTGGCGGAGAGCTCGGTGGGCGCCAGCAGCAGGCTGTGGGTGGCGAAGAGATCGGTGAACGGCACCTGCGGCCGGGATTCGAGGTCGCTGGCCTTGGCGGGCGGTGGGCCGGGTGAATCGTGGACGAAGGTGGGCGGCAGGTCGGCGTTGTTGCCGCCGGCGTTGCGGAACCAGGCCAGCGAGATCTCCTTCAGGCCGACCGCGTCCTGCTCCCGAGCCAGCAATCCGGCCCACTCACGGACCATTTCCCTCCGCGCGGCCCAGGCTGGATTATCTGGACAGCGCGCGTCCGGAAGATCGACCAGCAAGGCGAGGGCCCGGTCTTCCGGCCCGGGGTTGAAGACGCGCTGAACGAGCCGGCGCAGGTCTCTTCCGGTGAGCTTCTCGGTCATCGCCGTTCCCTTTCCAGTTTGTTTTTCGGTTGGCGCTGGCCCGCAGGTCCAGCGATACTATGGTAACATGATGGCCGAGCAGGGTTTTCCCCCCGGTGGCCGCCGTTCCGATAACGGCCCCAGGTTGCCGGCCTGGTGGGCAGTATATCCCCTGCGGACACAAAGTGGGAGATCTGGAATGAGTCAAGTTCAGGAAAAGAACCTCGCCCTCTTCATCGATTTCGACAACATCGCCCTCGGCGCCCGGGAGACCGGGAAGGCGTTCGACATCCAGGTCCTGCTGCAGCGGGTGCTGGAAAAAGGCAAGATCGTGGTCAAGAAGGCCTACGCCGACTGGCATCATTACCAGGACCAGATGGCCTCGCTGCACGAGGCGGCCATCGAGCTGATCGAGGTTCCCGCCCCCCGTCTTTCCGGGAAGAACAGCGCCGACATCCGGCTCGTGGTCGATGCCATCGATCTAAGTTACGCCAAGGACCACATCGACACCTTCGTCATCGTTTCAGGTGATTCGGACTTCTCGCCTCTCGTCTCGAAGCTGCGGGAGAACAACAAGAAGGTGATCGGCATCGGGGTCAAGAGCTCCAGCTCGAACCTGCTGATCAGCAACTGCGACGAGTTCATCTTCTACGACAACCTGTACGAGGAGGCTTCCGGCCCTCCCAATCAGACCGTTGCGGACGTGCCCCGGGAGAAGCGGAAGCTGTTCGATTTCCTGC
>CAZAHC010000100.1:0-4444 GCA_964484595.1 uncultured Fibrobacteraceae bacterium
ATTGCATCCGTGTTCTCCTGCGAGGGGAAAAACCCGAGGTTGCGGACGGAAAAATTCTTTGCGATCTTTGACCCTTGCAGTCCGAAACCAGGTACTCACCCGACCGCTCCGCGAAACGGCTAGAGGATGTTACGCCAGAACTCCTCATCTCTCAACTGGAAGCCTCTACTGCCAGCTTTTCTGACGGCTTTGATCACCTGGCTGTTTTTCCCGGCGCCGGCGGCGGCTTACATCGGGCCCGGGGCGGGATTCGCCCTCGGTGGTTCCTTCCTGTTCGCCCTGATCGGCATCCTGCTGGCGGTCGGCACCCTGTTGCTGTGGCCGATCCGGTTCCTGATCCGTAGCCTGCGTGGCCGCCGGCGGCGCCAGCGGGCGCGGACCAGGCGGGTCGTCGTGCTCGGACTCGACGGTGTCGACTTCGGTCTCGCCCGCCGCTGGCTGGAGGCAGGCGAGCTGCCCAACTTCCGGAAGGTGCAGCAGCGGGGCGGATTCGCGCCCTTGCAGACAACCCTGCCCGCCGTCTCGCCGGTGGCCTGGTCCGGTTTCGCCACCGGCGCCGACGCCAGCCGCCACAACATCTTCGACTTCCTGACCCGCGACCCGAACACCTATCTCCCGGTGCTCTCCTCGACCCGCTTCACCGGTGCCGGCAAGATGCTCAAGCTCGGCAAGCTGGTGCTCCGTCGCGCCCACCAGAAGATCGTCTCGACCCGCAAGAGCAAGACCTTCTGGCGCATCCTGGCCGATCACGGCGTGCGCAGCGCCGTGTTGCGCCTGCCGATCACCTTCCCGCCGGAGAAGTTCCGCGGCCTGATGCTCTCGGCGATGTGCGTCCCCGATCTGCGGGGGACCCAGGGTACATTCTCGTTCTACTCCACCAGTCGGGCGCCGGCCGACGAGGGAGGCGATCCGTCCGAGGCCGGGGAAACGACCGGCGGCGTCCGTCTCACCTTGCGCCCGGACGGCAAGAACGGGTCCCGGTTCACCAGCCACCTCGTGGGGCCGGACCGACCCGGGGCGGACGGCGACGATCCCCTGACCCTGCCGCTGGCCGTGACGGTGGATGCTGACCGCAGCCGGGCCAGGTTCAAGGTGGACGGGCAGGCCTTCACCCTCGGCCCCGATCAGGATTCGGAGTGGATCCGGGTCTGCTTCCGGGCCGGCAGGGTCAAGGCCAAGGGAATCTGCAAGTTCCGCGTGACCTCCTGGGCCGATCCCTTCTCGTTCTACACCACGCCGATCCACATCGACCCCGAAAGCCCGGCCATGCCGATCTCGCACCCACCCCACTTCGCCATCGCCCTGGCCAAGCTTCACGGCCCCTACGCCACCCTGGGGCTGGCCGAGGACACGTGGGCCCTGAACGAGGGAGTGATCGACGAGCAGGCGTTCCTGGACCAGGTCTGGGCCATCCACGCCGAGCGGGAGTGGCAGTTCTTCCACGCGCTGGAGAGGCAACCCGACGGGGTGGTCGCCAGCGTCTTCGACGCCACCGATCGGGTCCAGCACATGTTCTTCCGCTACCTGGACCCTGACCACCCGGCCAACCGCGGCCGTGACACCGAACGCCACCGGAACGTGATCCTCGACCTCTACCGACGGGCGGACGATCTGGTGGGCCGCACCCTGGACCGGCTGCGGCCGGACGACGTCCTGCTGATCGTTTCTGACCACGGGTTCAAGACCTTTCAGCGGGGAGTCAACCTGAACAGCTGGTTCCGCGAGCAGGGTTACCTCTTCCTGCGTTCCGATCCCCGGGAAGGCCCGCTGCCCGCGCTACCGGCCGGCAGCAAGTTCGAACCGGCCGAGATCGACTGGTCGCGGACCAGGGCTTACTCCAACGGGCTGGCCGGTTTCTACCTGAACGTCGCCGGCCGCGAGCGCGACGGCCTGGTGCCCTGGCCAGAGGTGCCGGCGGTCAAGGAGGAGATTCTGGCCAAGCTGCGCGGCTTGCAGGACCCGGAACGCAACGAGCCGGTAATCAACGAGCTGTACGACAGCAGCGAGGCCTACCGCGGGCCCTACCGGGAGAACGCCCCGGACGTAATCGTCGGCTTCCGGCCCGGCTACCGGGCGGACTGGGATGCGGCGGTGGGACGGGTCACCGACCAGGTGATCAAGGACAACGACCGCCCCTGGTCGGGAGACCACTGCCTCGATCCGCAGCTGGTGCCGGGAATCCTCTTCTCGAGCCGACCGTTCACCAGGCAGGATCCACGGCTGGTCGACCTGGCGCCCTCGATCCTGGATCTGTTCGGGGTGGACAGACCGGCTTTCATGACCGGCAGCACGATCTTCGAGGAGTCGCGATGAGACCACGTCCGCTTTGCCTCGGGCTGGCCGTCCTGCTGGCCGTCTGCGCGCCGGGCGTCCACCACCCGGACGGGATCGCCCGGGCCGCCGAGCAGACGAAGGTCCTGGTGATCGGGTTCGACGGCATGGATCCCCGCCTGCTGCGCCAGTACCGCGACGAGGGTGCCCTGCCCAACCTGGACCGGTTCATCAGCCGGGGCGATTTCCGGGAACTGGGCACCTCAATCCCGCCCCAGTCGCCGGTGGCCTGGTCCAACTTCATCACCGGCCAGAACCCCGGCGGCCACGGCATCTTCGACTTCATTCACCGCCGGCCGGATACCATGGTCCCCTATCTTTCCACTTCCGACGCCCAGCCCCCCAGTGACTACTGGCGAATCGGCAAGTGGAAGTTCCCCAAGGGTGGTGGTGGCGTGGAGCTGCTGCGCCGCGGCACCGCCTTCTGGGAACTGCTGGCAGCCGCCGGCCTCGATGTGACCATCTTCAAGATCCCCGCCAACTTCCCGCCGGTCGAGTGCGAGGCGAGATGCCTGGCCGGCATGGGCACGCCCGACATCCTCGGCACCTACGGCATCTTCAGCTACATCACCGACCACCCCCCTGCCGACACCGACATCGGCGGCGGGCGCATCATCACCGTTGACGTGACCGAGAACCGGACCACGTTCACCCTGCCCGGACCGATGAACACCTACCGCGAGGGAGACCCGGAGTCCTCGGTCGAGGTCCAGGTTACGATCGACCCAGTCCACCCCGCCGCCACCTTCCGGGTCGGCGACGACTCCTTCCTGCTCCAGGAAGGAGAGTGGAGCGACTGGACCACCGTTAGTTACCAGATGATCCCCATCTTCAAGACCACCACCGGGATCTGCCGGTTCTACCTGATGGAAGTGCGACCCCACTTCCGGCTCTACGTCACGCCGGTGCAGATCGACCCCCTCAATCCCGAGATGCCGATCAGCACTCCGGGCGACTACGCAGCCGAGCTCGCGGAGGCGATCGGCCTCTACTACACCCAGGGCCTGCCCGACGACACCAAGGCCCTGGACGAGGGCGTCTTCGGCGACGACGACTACGTGGCCCAGAGCGACCTGGTCCTGCAGGAACGGCTGACCCAGTTCGGCTACGAGCTGAACCGCTTCCGTGATCTGGATGGGGGGTTCCTGTTCTTCTACTTCAACAGTCCCGACCAGTGCTGCCACATGTGCTGGCGGAACATGGACCCCGACCACCCCAACCACGCCAGCGCCGAGGGCAAGCACGGCGAACGTATCCGGGAGGTCTACCAGGTTCTCGACCAGGCGGTGGGCCGGGCCTTGCAGGAGCTGGGAGACGACTGCCTGATCATCATCATGTCAGATCACGGCTTCGCGCCCTACTATCGCTCCTTTCACCTGAACAGCTGGCTGCTGGAGAACGGTTACCTTCATCTCCGGCCCCGTTTTCCGCAGGAGGACGTGGAATTCCTCATCGGCGTCGACTGGAGCCGGACCCGGGCCTACAACATCGGGATCAACGCCCTCTACCTGAACCTGCGGGGGCGCGAGGGGAACGGTATCGTGGCCGCGGCCGAGCGCGAGGCGATCCTGCAGGAGTTGGTGACCAAGCTCGAGGCAGTGATCGACCCCGAAAACGGCCAGCCGGCCATCAAGTACGCCTACCGAACCGACGAGGTCTACAGCGGGCCCCACCGGGAAATCGGTCCCGACATAATCGTCGGCTACCACCGCGGCTACCGCGGTTCGAACGAGTCTTCGCTCGGCAAGATCCCCCGGGCCATCTTCATGGACAACATGCTGGCCTGGAGCGGCGACCACCTGATGGCCGCCGACGAGGTGCCGGGGGTCATCCTGGCCAACCGGAAGATCGTCAAGACGGACCCGAGCCTGCTGGACATGGCCCCCACCATCCTGCGGCTCTTCGACCTGGAGCCGACGCCGGAGATGATCGGCAGCGATATCTTCGCACCCGGCGGAGTTTCGTCAGCGAAGGGAGACCATTGATGTTTGGCGGCGGGAAGATCAAGATCGACAAGGAGTTGCTGGAGAAGATTAAGAAATATTCTGAAATGGCGGGTTACTCCTCGGCCGAGGAGTTCGTCCAGCACGTCCTCGAACGCGAGGTGGCCAAG
>CAZAHC010000100.1:4454-11181 GCA_964484595.1 uncultured Fibrobacteraceae bacterium
GGAAGGCGGCGACTCGGAGGACGAGATCAAGAAGCGGATGCAGGGCCTGGGTTACATCTCCTGACGGGCCGGTCGCAGACGCAGGGAGCGCAGAACCGTGACCTTCATCGCCGACACCCTGAACCTGATCGGTGACCTCCTGGTCCGGCCCTTCGGGAGCGCGGCCGCCTGGGCCATGTTCGTCCTGTCGGGACTGGCGGGATTGGCCCTGCTGTTGATCTTCAAGGCGGTCACGAACCAGCGCCGGCTGGGCGAGGCCAGACGGCAACTGACCGGGCGTCTCTACGAGATCGGGCTCTTCCAGGACAACCTGTCCGTCCTGTTCCGGATCCAGTTCGAGCTGGCCCGAGCGAACCTGCGCTACCTGGCCGTCACCGCCCCCTCCCTGCTGGTTCTCATACCCGTCATCATCCTGATGCTTGCTCAGTTCGACTGCCGCTTCGGCCGCCGTCCCTTCGCCCCCGGCGAGGCCGCCCTGGTCACCGCCCGGCTCGCACCCGGGAACGAGGCCCTGCTGAACGAGCTTGCCCTGGCCACTCCCGATGGGGTGGCCCTCGAAACCTTGCCGGTTCGGGACCCGAGCGAAAAATCAGTGACCTGGCGGGTCCGGGTCCTCGAGCCCGGTTCACACGTGGTGATGGTGCAGGCGCCGGACGGCCGCCTGTGGTCCAAGCGGCTGGAGGCCGGCGGCGGTCTGCCCCGCCTGGCCGGCCAGCGCGAGCAGGCCGGCTGGCACCACCTGCTCTTCAACCCCGCCGAGGAACCGTTGCCGCGGGACTGCCCCCTGGCGGCCATCTCCTTGCCGCCGCCGTCGCGCACGATCCGCTACGCCGGCGTCGCGGCGCACTGGCTGGTCGCCTTCTGCATCTTTTCCCTGGGCCTGGGACTGGCCTTGAAGGACCTTTTCGGCGTGGAAGTGTAGCCCGGGTCAACTCGGGGGCGCCGAACCGATGGGGTGGAACAGTTCCTCCTCCCCCGCGACCGACACCTCGCAGATCTGCGGCGCGGCGAAGAAGTTCCCCTGAGCGTAAGGGACCTCGAAATCCTGCAGGACGCTCAGGTCCTCGGCCGACTCCACTCCCTCGGCGACGACTTCCGCTTCCAGCACTTCGGCCACTTTCAGCACGCGTTCGAGCGATTCCCGGCGGCGGCGATCGGTCCCCAGCCCGATGACCAGCCGCTTGTCGATCTTGATGACCCCGGGCTGCAGGAGGATCAGCCCCTCGAGGCAGCTGTTCCCGAAACTGACGTCGTCGATGGCCACCTGGACCTGGGCGCGGCGCAGCTCCTCGACGCTGCCGACCAGAGGGGAGGGATCGTTCAGCAGCTGCTGCTCGCTGATCTCGAGGCAGCACCGCCTCGGGTCCACCCCGCTCGACAGCAGCCGGATCAGCTCGCCGGTCGGCGTCTCCAGCAAGGTCGAGGGCATGATGTTCACGTGGAATGACGAGTCTTCGTCCAGGCGGCTCGCCGCCGCGACACACTTCCGGAGGCAGTGCAGGTCGACCGGGGTCAGGATGTCCTTCTCCAGGCAGAAACGGAACAGGTCGTCCGGGGCCTGGAGAGGACCCTCGGGACCGCGGATCAGCATCTCCCGGCTGCAGATCCGGTTGTCGGCGAGACGAACGATCGGCTGGGTGGCCACCTGCAGGACGTCCTCGCAGAGCAGGGACTTGACCATCTCTCCGCTCAGCAGGACCGGCCGGGTGCCGTTCGGCTCCCCCTGGGATTCCAGGGCGCACGAGACCTTGTTCTTGCCCTGGGTCTTGCTGCAGTGCAGGGCGACGTGGGCTCTGGCCAGCACCTCGGTGATGGCGACCGCGTCCGCCGGCACCGTGGTCAGGCCGACGCTCGCGGTCATCATGAGCGGCTGGCCGGCGACCACGATCCGGTCCCGGCAGATCGCCAGCCGGATCCGTTCGGCCAGGATCATTCCCTCGGCCTCGTCGATTCCCGGCAAGAGGACCAGGAACTGATCCGCCCCGGCGCGCCCCACGTTCTCCTTGCTCTCCACCACGGACCGGATCCGGTCGGCCGCGTTCTGCAGGACCGTGTCCCCGATGCCGTGTTCGAGGGTGGAGTTGACCCGGCGGAAATCGTCGAGATCGACGAGCGCCACCATCAGGTCCGTACCCTGGCGCCGACAGTGATGGAGCTCCCGCAGCAGGCTCTGCTCGATCCCCCGCCGGTTCAGCAACCCGGTCAAGGGATCCACGCACGAACGGCGTTCCAGCTCCCCCTCCGCCGCGGCCAGACGCTTCCGCAGGCGCCCGTTCTCGCTCGCCCAGCGCAGGGTGCGCGCCCAGAGTTCACCGTCCCGGCAATCCTGCGGGACCGAATCGATGGCGCCGGCGGCCCGGGCCTCGGCGATCAGGACGGGATCCCGCCCGGCGGTGACCGCGACGATGGGCAGGCCGTCGAAGGTATCGGCCAGCAGCTTTACGCCTGAGGTCCCGGTGAGGTTCGCGGCGCCGAGTCCGACCAGGACCACGTCGGCGCGGTGGTACTGCAAGCGACCGAGCGCGTCGACCAGGTGGGAAACGTGGTCGAGACGGCAGGCCACCCCCGACTCTCCGGCAAGGGTTTCCCGGATCCGGTCCACGGCGGCCGTATCGTTCTCGATCAGGAGAACCTTGATTGCTCTCCGTTCCGTCCCCACCTTTTCTTCCCTCTGCCCTGTCGGCGCGGTCGGCAACCTCTACGGTCCCGGTATCGGCTTGCCCCGACGGGAGCCTGAGGGGATTGTCACCGGAACCGTTCCCGGAAGCCGCCGGGCAAGGAACAAAACCCGCGGAGTGACGTACCTGCTGTCACTTCAGCGTTTTCCCCAGGTCCGTCCCGAGGTGTAACCGATGTCCAAGTTGTCCCGGCTGACCCTGGCGGCGAGCATTCTGCTGCCGACCGTCGCCTGCCCGGCGAGCCCTGCCCTGGATTCCTTCGACCCGGCCGGCGAGGGAAGGGGATACCCGGCGACCGCCAACGGCCGGATCACGCCCCGGCCTTCCCTGCATGCGTTTCCCCTGGGACACCTGGAGATCGATATCGACGGCCGGCTCGACGAGGAAGCCTGGCGGCAGGCCGAGGCCGGGACCGGGTTCCTGCAGAACGAGCCCGACCGCGGGGTTGCCCCCAGCGAGGAGACGGTCTTCAAGGTCCTCTACGACGACAACGCGCTGTACTTCGGGGTGGCCTGCTTCGAGGAGGACCCGACCAAGACGTGCACCAGCCTGTCCCGTCGCGACCGGATCATGAACTCCGACCTCGTCAGCATCTACATCGACCCCTATCACGACCGGACCACCGGCTACAACTTCCGGGTCAACCCCAGCGGCGTCGTCGCCGACGCCTACATGTTCAACGACGGCGAGCGCGACTGGGACTGGGATGCGGTCTGGGAGGTCGAGACACGAGCGGACGGCCGGGGCTGGTACGCCGAGTTCCGCGTCCCCTTCTCCTCCATCCGCTACCGGCCTGAAACCTCGACCTGGGGATTGCAGGTCTACCGCTGGATGCACGGGCGGGGCGAGGACACCGGCTGGGTCGTCTGGGAGCGCAACGCCCGCGGCTTCATCAGTCGTTTCGGCGAGCTGAAGGGGATCGAGGGCATCCCGCCGCCGCGCCAGCTGGAGATCGTTCCCTACGTGGTCACCCGCAGCACCGACCCGGCCGTCTCGGGCGCCCCGGACGAGTGGGATCACTTCCAGAACTTCGGCGCCGACCTCAAGTACGGTCTGACCGCCAACCTCACCCTGAACGCGACCTTCCAGCCCGACTTCGGGCAGGTCGAGGCCGACCCAAACCTGCTGAACCTATCCCCCTTCGAGACCTTCTTCCAGGAGAAGCGGCCGTTCTTCATCGAGGGAGCCCGCTTCTTCGAGCACCCCCACTTCAACCTCTTCTACTCGCGCCGGATCGGGACCGGCAGCGAGAATTCACGCATCCGGTTCGCCAGCAAGCTGATCGGCAAGACCGCGGGCGACATCTCCGTGGCCACCCTTGTCGCCGCCACCGACGAGACCGCAGAGGGCCAGGCCTTCAACCCCTTCCGGAGCGGTACCGATCAGACCTACTTCGCCGTCGGCCGGTTCGGTAAGGAGTTCGCCGAGGGAAATCACCGGTTCAACATCATGCAGACCGCCGTCCTGCGCGACCAACGGAGCCGCTGGTCCGTGGCCGACGGCGACACCTTCCTGATCATGGAACAGGACGCCTACGCCACCGGCTTCGACTTCGACCTGAACTTCCGGGACCGGACCTACAACATCCAGGGCTCGGTGGTGCGCACCGTCATCGATCCCACACCCGTCACCGGGGACCCCGGCGTCAGCCACGAGGCGGAGATCGGCACCGGCGGCCTGCTGGAGCTGAGCAAGGTCGGCGGGTCGTGGCGAGGTTCGATCGGCGGCCGCTGGGAGCACGACAAGCTGAACCCGAACGACCTGGGCTTCCTCAGCGCCCCCGACGAGATATCCAGCTTCGCCTGGCTGGGCTACCGGTTCGACACCGACGGGCGCGAGGCCAACTTCCATCAGGGCCAGATCAATCTCAACTTCTACCGGAGCTGGCTCTACGCCGGCGCCTCGGCGGCCGATCCGAGCGATCCCGGGCGGGATCTCTGGTCGTACGGTCCCCGCCACCGGCAGAGCACCGGCTGCAATCTGAACGCCTGGTGCCAGACCAGCGGCTTCTGGTCCCTGTTCGGCGGGTTCTGGCTGAACTTCGAGGGCACCAGCAAGTACACCACCCGCGATCACTGGACCGCCGACGGCCAGTACGTCCGCGGCCCGTTGATGACCACCCCTCGCGGCCACGGTTGCTGGCTCGGCTTCAACACCGACTGGCGCCAGGATCTTTCGGTCCACTGCGAGCTGGAGCTGGGCTGGAGCGAGGTGGGTGACCAGGGTTTCGAGATCGAGCTCGGCACTCGCTGGGTGCAGAGCGACGCCCTCAACCACGACCTCACCTTCGAGTTCAACCAGAGTCACCATGATGCCCAGTGGTTGGCCAACTTCGACAACCCCGGCGGCGGCATCGGCGACGTCAGCTACGTCTTCGGCAGCCTCCGGCAGAAGACCTGGGACCTGACCCTGCGCAGCAACCTGCTCTTCAGCCGCAACCAGTCGCTCGAGGTCTACCTGCAACCCTTCCTGACGGTCGGAGACTACATCCGGCCCCAGGAACTCCTCCGGCCGGACAGCTACGACCTCGCCCCCTTCGCCAGCGAGGGTTTCGACCTCGACAACTCCGACTTCTCCTACGGTGCGGTCAACCTGAACCTGGTCTATCGCTGGGAATACCGCCCCGGCAGCACGCTGTTCCTGGTCTGGACGCACAGCCGGGAAACCTACCAGGAGAGGGGTTTCTTCGCCGACCCGGGCGAGTTCCCGGGCGGCTTCAGCACCGCCCCCCTGTTCAAGAACGAGCCGGAGAACACCTTCCTGGTGAAGATGACCTACTGGTTCTCCCTCTAAGAGCCCCTATCAAAACCTTCTCCTGCCGGGGCCGGTTGCAAGAGCCGCCAGCTTCGTTACGGCCTCGCGACGAAGGAGGTCTAGAAAAGGGCTCTAGTCTTGATCCCTGTCCTGGTTGGGGTAATATCCTGGGTTAACCGGGAGGCGCCGCCGGCGGCGACCGTTCCCGGGCGGACCCGGGTTTCCGGCGAGGTGTGATCTTGAGATGCCCCCAGTGCAAGGTACCGATGATGGTGGTCGAGTACGACAGCGTGGAGCTGGACCACTGCGTCCGGTGCGAGGGCACCTGGTTCGACCGGGGCGAATTATCGCTGCTCCTGGAGGGTATCGATCCCGGCCGGCACGGTCTGGCGCCGGAGGATCTGGACTCGCTGCCCGAAGCCGAGACCACCGAGCATGCGCGCCGGTGCCCGATCTGCCGCCGGAAGATGCGTAAGCTGCTGGTCGGGCCCGACCGGAACGTCCTGATCGACGCCTGCCCCCGCGCGGACGGCCTCTGGTTCGACAGCAACGAGGTGGCCGAGCTGGCCCAGCAGGTCCTCGACGCCGCTTCCGGGCCGACCGGCCAGGCCATCAAGTTCATGGGACGCGTTTTTCGCAAGCAAGACTCGCCA
Organism: uncultured Fibrobacteraceae bacterium; assembly: GCA_964484595.1. GTDB lineage: Bacteria > Krumholzibacteriota > Krumholzibacteriia > LZORAL124-64-63 > LZORAL124-64-63 > CAZAHC01. Next base: position 10,540 of record CAZAHC010000100.1, read on the forward strand.
GGGGCCGATCACCCCCGGCAAGAGGAGGGAGAAGAAGGATGATCTTCTTTTTGATTTTCCTCGGCCTGATCGCCTTGCTGGCGATCTTCCTCATCGGCAACTACAACGCCCTGGTGCGCCTGCGCAACCAGGTCAAGGACGCCTGGGCTCAGATCGACGTGCAGCTGAAGCGCCGCTACGACCTGATCCCCAACCTGATGGAGACGGTCAAGGGCTACATGCAGCACGAAAGGGAAACCCTCGAGGCGGTCACCCAGGCGCGGGCCGCGGCGGCGGGCGCCCAGACCTTGCCCGAGCGGGCCAACGCCGAGTCGGGTTTGACCGCCGCGCTCGGCCGGCTGTTCGCCGTGTCGGAGGCCTATCCCGACCTGAAGGCCAACCAGAACTTCCTGGCCCTGCAGGAGGAGCTGACCAGCACCGAGAACCGGATCGGGTTCGCGCGGCAGTTCTACAACGACATGGTCATGAACTTCAACAACAAGATCCAGATGTTCCCCAGCAACATCGTGGCCGGCATGTTCAACTTCCGGGCGGCCGAGTTCTTCGAGCTCGAGGACGCCGCGGAGCGCGAGGCGCCCAAGGTGGACTTTTCCCGGCAGTAGAAACCTGCGGCCGTGATGCGACCGGGGTCGGTGGTTCGTC
>CAZAHC010000101.1:0-11033 GCA_964484595.1 uncultured Fibrobacteraceae bacterium
CGTCGTCGGCAAGCTCGCCGAGCACGAACAGCCCGAGTTCTGCAGCGAGCTGCAGGAGCTGGGCCGGGAGCGACAGGCCGAGATTCGCCGGCACCTGGGACTCGGCGAGGAGGCGGGCTCATGAGGGTGCGCTTCGCCGGGTTCGGGGGGCAGGGCGTGGTGATGATGGGGTTCGTCCTGGGCAAGGCGGCCATGTTCGACGGCAAGAACTCGACCCACACGCAGAGCTACGGCAGCGCCTCTCGGGGCGCCCTGACCAAGAGCGACGTCAGGATCGAGGAGGGCGAGATCCACGACCTGGTGTGCGAGGAGCTGGACGTGCTGGTCACCCTGTCGCAGCAGTCGTACCGGGAGTACCGGCCCGAGCTGGTTCCCGACGGCTTGCTCTGCTACGAGTCGGACATCGTGCAGATCGCCGAGGAAGACAGCGGCGCCTACGGCCTCGCGGCCACCGACCTGGCGTTCAAGGAATTTGGCCGGAAGATCATGGCCAACATAGTGCTGATCGGCTTCGTGAACGAGATCGCCGGCCTCGCGAGCAACGAGTCGCTGATCCGGACCATCCGGGAGACCGTGCCGGCCGGCACCGAGGACCAGAACGTGGCCGCCTTCGAGGAGGGCCGGCGCCTGGCGCGCGAGGCGACCCAGAAACGGAAATGACCGGGTGACAGCGAAGAGAGGACCATGAAACAAGAGATCAGGATCTGCGGCTTCGGCGGGCAGGGGATCGTCCTGGCCGGGGTGGTGCTCGGTGAAGCGGCGGTCCGCGCCGGCCACCATGCGGTGCAAACCCAGTCTTACGGTCCGGAAGCCCGCGGCGGCGCCGCCCGCTCCGAGGTGGTGATCTCCGACGAGCCCATCGCCTATCCCCGGGTGCTGGCGGCCGACGTGCTGGTGGCGCTCTCGCAACCGGGCTATGACCGCTTCGCCGGCGAGGTGGCCCCGGAGGGAGTCGTGGTGGTCGAGAAGGAGATCGTCTCGGCCTCCGGCGCCGAGGCCCTGCCCTTCCTGCGCACCGCCGAGAAGGCGGGTCACAAGATCGTGGCCAACATCGTGATGGTCGGCTATCTGGCGGCGCGGCTCGGGTTCCTGCCCCCCGAGGTGGTCGAGGAGACGGTCCTGGCCAGCGTGCCCCGGGGCACCGAGGAGCTGAACCGCAAAGCGGTCCGGGCCGGGCGAGACCTCAGCCGGGGAGGTGGGTCGTGAGCCGGGTTTTCGACTACGAGCGAGTCATGGCGGCTCTCGGGCCCCGGGAGCAGTTCGCCCAGGGTGACGTCGCCTGCGCCTACGGGGCGCTGCTGGGCGGCTGCACCTTCTTCGCCGGTTATCCCATCACGCCCGCGACGGAGGTGGCCGAGTCCATCGCCCGGCTGATGCCCCGCGTCGGTGGCGCCTGCCTGCAGATGGAGGACGAGATCGCCTCGCTGGCCGCGGTGATCGGAGCTTCCTGGGCCGGGCGCAAGGCCATGACCGCCACCAGCGGCCCCGGTTTCTCGTTGATGCAGGAGAACCTGGGCTACGCCTGCATGTCCGAGACCCCCTGCGTGATCGTGGACGTGCAGCGCTCGGGGCCCTCGACGGGACAGCCCACCGAGCCGGCGCAGGGCGACATGATGCAGGCCCGATGGGGTTCCCACGGCGATTACGAGCTCATCGCCCTGGCGCCTGCCTCGGTCCAGGAGTGTGTCGACCTGACCCGCGACGCCTTCAACCTGGCCGAGCAGTACCGCACCCCCGTGCTGGTGATGACCGACGGCGAGGTGGGACACATGCGCGAGAAGATCGTCCTGCCGGCCCCGGAGGAGATCGAACTGGTGGACCGCACGCCCCCGGAGACCGACCGCGAGGCCTTCGTTCCTTTCGCGGCGCGCAAGGGGGGGGTTCCCGCGATGGCCAACTTCGGCACCGGTTTCCACACCTACGTCACCGGCCTGACCCACGACGAGCGCGGTCTGCCCGCCACGGATGACGCCGACAAGCACACCGCCCTCGTCGAGCGCCTCTGCCGGAAGATAACCGACGCCACCGAGACCCTGACCCGGGTGGAGTCCGACCTGGAGAAGGGGGCCGAGGTGGGTATCCTCTCCTACGGCATCTCGGCCCGGTCGGCCGGCGGCGCGGTGCGGCTGCTGCGCGCCGACGGGGTGAAGGTGAGCCATCTGCGCCTGATCGGTGTCTACCCCTTCCCGGAAAAGGTGGTTAGCGAGTTCGCCGCCTCGGTGAAGAGAGTAGTTGTGCCGGAGATGAACCTGGGGCAAATCTGCCACACCGTGCGCGAGGTCGCCGAGGGCGCCGCCCGGGTGGAAAGGGTCTCGCGGATCGGCGGCGAGATAATCCGGCCGCCGGAGATTGCCGCCGCGGTGATGGATGGGGGCAATCCGGTCCCGTGACCGCCCGCCGGGGGAGAGGGTAGTTCGCCAGCGATTGGCCCGAACGTCAGCGACAGGAGAGTGACACCGTGTTCAACCAGGCCGAGAACATCCGCGGCAAGTACATCCGGGAGGCCATGTGGCCCTCGATCTTCTGTACCGGCTGCGGCGTCGGCAACGTGCTGAACTACACCCTGCGGGCCATCGACGGCCTGCAGATCGACATCGACCGCTGCGTCTTCTGCTCCGGCATCGGCTGCTCCTCCCGTCTGCCGGGCTACATCGAGGCCGACGGCCTGCACACCACGCACGGCCGGGCCATCGCCTTCGCCACCGGCGTGAAGTTCGCCGAACCCGACCTGAACGTGATCGTGTTCACTGGCGACGGGGACATGGCCGGCATCGGCGGCAATCACTTCATCCACGCCGCCCGGCGCAACGCCGACCTCACCGTGATCTGCGTGAACAACTACACTTACGGCATGACCGGCGGCCAGGTCTCGCCCACCACGCCGGCCCACGGCCTGACCACCACCTCGCCCTACGGCAACCTCGAGGAGCCGTTCGACCTGTGCCGGCTGGCCATCGGCGCCGGCGCCCCGTTCGTGGCCCGCTGGACGGTGGGCTACCCTTACGAGACCATCGATGCCATCAGCAAGGCGATCGCCAAGCCTGGCTTCGGCTTCGTGGAGCTGCTCATGCCGTGTCCCACTGGCTACGGCAAGGACAACGAGCTGCGCGAGACCGACGCCGCCTGGGCCTGGTACCGCGAGAACACGATTTCCCGCGCCGACCTGGCGCGGCTGGACCCGTCCGAGAGAGCGGAGAACCGAAAGATCGTCATCGGCACCCTCTGGGATGTCGACAAGCCCGAGTTCACGACCCGCTGGACCGAGTTCCTGGCGGGTCTGAACGGGGAGGATTCTCCCGCCGACAGGCAGCTGGAGCAGGGCACGCGCGACGGCTGACGCAGCGGCCCGCCCCGAAAGAAGTGCCATGTCCACCAGCGATCTTACCTACAATCGTCCCACCTCGCTGGCCGCGGCCTGCGAGCTGGGGTCTGCCTGCGGGGCCGCGGGCCGCTTCCTGGCCGGCGGGACCGAGCTGCTGGTCGACCTCAAGAGCGGGCGTGACACCGCCGGTCACCTGATCTCCCTGCGGGGCGTGCCGGGCCTGCGCGAGATCAGTCTGGAAAAGGACGGTACCCTGCGGATCGGCGCCCTGGCCTCGCTCGCCGCGGTCGCCGGGTCCGCGGCGGTTGAACAGACCTTTCCGGTGCTGCGCGAGGCCGTCCTGCAGATGGGCGGCGCCCAGATTCGGAACCTGGCCACCATCGGCGGCAACTTCTGTCGCGCCGTGCCCTGCGCCGACACGCCCCCGGTTTGCCTCGCCGGCGGCGCGCGGCTCAGGATCACCGGCACCGAGGGTGAACGCACCCTGCCCGCCGCCGAGTTCTTCGTCGGTCCGCGCCAGACGGTCCTCCAGAGGGGCGAGATCCTGACCGAGATCCAGATCCCGCCCCAGCCCGCCGGTTCCGGGGTCAGCTACCAGCGGTTCCAGCTGCGGGGGGGGATGGCCCTGGCTGTGGCCGCCGTCGCCGCCTGGGTACGGCTGGCCGCGGGGAAGATTGCCGAGGCGCGCATCGTGCTCAACTCGGTGGCCCCGGTGCCGCTGCCGGCGGTCCAGGCCGCGGCCGAGGTCGTCGGCGGCCGGGCCGCGGCGGAGCTGTTTGCCAAAGCTGGCCAGATCGCCGCCCGGGAAGCCCAGCCCATCGACGATCTGCGGGGCAGCGCCCGGTTCCGGCGCGAGCTGGTCGAGGTGCTCACCCGCCGGGCCCTCCGGGAAGCTGTTACCCGTGCGGAGGGTGAGGTCTCATGAGCGAGAACCTGCTGGTGAACCTGACGGTGAACGGGGCCCCGCAGGCGGTGGCCGTGCAGCCGGATACCACTCTCAAGCAGGTGCTGCGCAACGACCTCGGGTTGACCGGAACCAAGAGCGGCTGCGACGCGGGCGACTGCGGCGCCTGCACCGTGATCCTGAACGGCGAGGCGGTGACCTCATGCCTGGTGCTCGCGATCGAGGCCGACGGCGGCGAGGTCACGACCATCGAGGGCCTGACCACCGCCGGTGAGCTCCACCCGCTGCAGAAGGCCTTCATCAAGCACGGCGCCCTGCAGTGCGGCTACTGCACTCCGGGCAACATCATGTCGGCCAAGGCGCTGCTGGACCGGAATCCAGATCCGACGCGGGAAGAGATCATTACCGCCCTGGGGGGCAACCTCTGCCGCTGCGGCACCTATCCCCGGATCGTCAAGGCGATCCAGGACTGGCGCTCGTTCGTCCACGCTCCTCTGGACACCGAGCCGGGTCCGGACGAGGAACGGGATCAGGAGCGGGGCCACCTCACGGTCGGGCGCGCGGTCACCCGCTACGACGCCCCGGCCAAGGTCACCGGCCAGGCCCGGTACACCGCCGACATCAGCCTGCCGGGCATGGTATACGGCAAGATCCTCGGTAGCCCGATCGCCCATGGCCGGATCAAGCGGATTGACACCAGCAAGGCCGCGGCCCTGCCCGGGGTGCTGGCCGTGATCACGGGCGCGGACGTGACCGACCGCCGCTACGGGGTCAGCCCGGCCCGCTACGACGAGCACATCCTGGCCAAGGAGCGTGTGCGCTACGTGGGCGACGAGGTGGCGGCGGTCGCCGCGGTGAACGAGCAGATCGCCGCGCGGGCTCTCGCCCTGATCGAGGTCGAATACGAGGAACTGCCCGCCGTCTTCGATCCGGGCGAAGCCAGGCAGGACGGCGCGCCGCTCATACATCCGGAGGATCCCCGCTACGCCAACAACGTAAACACCAGGGTGGAGTGGCACTTCGGCGACGTGGCGCAGGGTTTCGCCGAGGCGGACTGCATCTGCGAGCAGCGCTTCGTCGGGAACCGTACCTACCAGTCGCCCATCGAACCTCACGCGGCCATCGCCCGCTGGGAGCACCACGGCGAGCGGCTCACGATCTGGTGCTCGGCGCAGGCCCCGCACTACACGCAGCACCAGCTGGCACGGATGTTCGAGATTCCGCTGGGCAACATCCGCATCATCCGGCCGCCGGTGGGCGGCGGCTTCGGCGCCAAGGCCGAGACCACGCCGCTGGAACTGTGCACCACCCTCCTGGCTCGCCGGACCGGCCGGCCGGTGAAGATGGAGTACTCGCGGCGGGAGATGTTCTACCACTTCCGCGGGCGCCACAAGCAGTACATCGACATGAAGGTGGGCGCCAAGAAGGACGGGAGGATAACCGCCGTGCAGTCGCGCATCCTGCTCGACGGCGGGGCCTACACCTCCTTCGGCATCGTGACCGTGTACTACGCGGGGTCGATGCTGCCGACCCTGTACAAGATTCCCAACTACAAGTACGACGGCTTCCGCATGTACACCAACCTGCCCGCGAGCGGCGCCATGCGCGGGCACGGAGTGCCCCAGCCACGCTGGGCCATGGAGACCCTGCTGGACCAGATCGCGGAGGAGCTGCAGCTCGATCCGATCGAGATCCGGCTGCGGAACGCCATGACCCCCGAGACGCGGACGATCAACGACCTGGATGTCACGAGCTGTGAGTTCACGGCCACCCTCGAGCGCGCCCGCACCGAGACCGCCTGGCAGAAGAAGCGCGGCAAGCTGCCGCCGGGCAAGGGCATCGGCATCGGCTGCGGCGGATTCGTGTCCGGCGCCGGCTATCCCATCTACCGGAACCCCAACCCCCATTCGAACGCCCTGATCCGGGTCCACGACGACGGCCAGGCGGTATCGCTGCACATCGCGACCGCGGAGATCGGCCAGGGCTGCGACACCGTGCTGCCGCAGATCGCGGCGGAGGAGCTGGGCATCCCCTACGACCGCGTCTGGCTCGCCGAGGCCGACTCCGTCCTGGGACCCACCGACCTCGGTTCCTACGCCAGCCGGGTGACCCTGATGGGCGGCAATGCGGTGAAGATGGCGGCCGCCGAGGTCAAGGGGAAGCTCCTGCAGGTGGCGGCGCGGGAGCTGGCCTGTCCTCCGGCGCAACTGATCGCCCGCGACGGTCGCATCCTGCTGGCGGACGATCCCGGGACCAGCCTCGAGTGGGCCGAGGTCGCTCGCCTGGCCTACGCCGAGGGCGGGCCGATCGTCGGGGCGGGTCACTATCACCCGCCGCCGAACCTGGGCGGCGATTACAAGGGCGCCGCCGTGGGCACCTCGCCCGCCTACAGCTTCGCCTCCTCGGTCTGCGAGGTCTCGGTCGACCTGGAGACCGGCTACGTCACCGTCGAGCGCTTCAGCGACTTCAGCGACGCCGGCACCGTGATCAACCCGGTGACCTTCCACGGGCAAGTCGAGGGCGGGATCATCATGGGGATGGGAGAAACCCTGCTCGAGGACACGCTGCACGACCAGGCCGGCGTCCTGCTCAATCCCGACCTGCACGGCTACCTGGTGCCGACCATCGGCGACACGCCGGAGATCCTCTCGCAGGCCGTCGAGAGCTACGAGCCGCACGGACCGTTCGGCGCCAAGGAGATCGGCGAGGGCTGCCTGCCCCCGATCCTCGGCGCCATCTGCAACGCCATCTACGACGCCTGCGGCGTACGGGTGACCGAGCTGCCCATCACCCCCGAGAAGATCCTGCGGGGACTCCGCGCGTCGAAGGAAGCGGATTCCTCCAACCCCGGGCCAGCGCGATGAACCGTACCGGCGAGCCGGACCTTCCCGGCGAAGAAGACAACGGCGGCTCCGGACCCGGCACCCGGTCCGGGCCCAAGCTGGAGCGTCTGCTCAGCGCGGCGGCGGGGCTGATGGCCAGCCGCGGCTACGGCCAGACCTCCATCCGCGACGTGGCGCGGGAGACCGGGTTCAGCCTGGCCGGTATGTACTACTACTTCGAGAACAAGGAGGATCTGCTCTTCCAGATCCAGCAGCGCACCTTCAGCTCGCTCCTGGCCGAACAGGAGGCCGCCCTCGCCGGGGGCGGCGGTCCGGAGGAGCGGCTCCGGCAGCTGGTGCGGAACCATCTCTCCTTCTTCACCCGCCACAGCAACGAGCTGCGGGTTTGCACCTTCGAGCTGCAGTCGTTGCAGGGAGAGCGGTACCGGAAGATCGAGGCGCTGCGGCGGCGCTACTTCCGCTACCCCGCCGAGGTGATCCGCGAGATCCTGGAACTCGACGGCCAGGGGGCCGCGGCCGACCTGGTCGTCCGGCACTACACGCTTTTCATCTTCGGCATGCTCAACTGGATCTTCATGTGGTACGATGCCGAGCGCGACGCCCCGGCCGAGAAGCTGGGGGACGAGATGATGGAACTGGTAATGAACGGCCTCAACGGCGTCCGCGCGGCGGGCGGCTGAGGGTTTTAGGCTAGAGCCTTACACCGAAAGAGAGCGGCATGGAGCTGGGACTCGAGGGAAAGGTCGCCATCGTCACGGGCGGCAGCCGGGGTATCGGCGCCGCGGTCTCGCTGGAGCTCGCCCGCCAGGGCTGCGACGTCGCCCTCACCTACCGGGGCCGGGTCGACGCGGCCACCAAGGTAGCGGGGGAGATCGAAAAGATGGGCCGGCGGGCGCTGGCCCTTCAGGCCGACGTGGCCGACTTCGCCCAGACCGAGAAGACATTCGCCATGGTCGTCGAGACCTTGGGGCGTCTGGACGTGCTGGTGTGCAACGCCGGCATCACCTGGGACGGTGTCATCTGGAAGATGACCGAGAAGCAGTGGGACACCGTCATCGACACCAACCTGAAGGGCTACTTCAACTACAACCGGGCCGCGGCCCGGATCTTCAAGGACCAGCGGTCGGGCAAGATCGTGAACATCTCCTCGATCAACGGGTTGCGGGGCAAGTTCGCCCAGAGCAACTACTCCGCCTCGAAGGCGGGGAACAACGCCCTGACCAAGGCCCTGGCCAAGGAGCTCGGGAAGTTCAACGTGAACGTCAACGCGGTCGCGCCGGGCATGGTGCTGACCGAGATGGCCGAGAGCATCCCGCCGGAGTTCCTGAACGCGGCCGTGCAGGACACGGTGCTCGGGCGCCTGGCGACATCGGAGGACGTGGCGCACGTGGTCTCCTTCCTGTGCTCGGACTTTTCGCGGCACGTCACCGGCGAGGTGATCAAGGTCGATGGGGGACAGTACATCTAGCAGAGGTAAGCGAATGACAAGAGTTGGAGTGGTTGGAATCGGGCACGGCAGGTTCGGGCGGCGGAGCGACGCCTCGGTCCAGGAACTCGCCTTCGGCGCTTACCGCCGGGCCCTCGCGGATGCGGACCTCGACCCGGGCGAGATCCAGGCCTCGGTGATCGGCGCGGTGCCGGAGTACCACAAGCAGCGCTCGGTCGGCGGGGTGATCCAGGAGTACCTGAACCTGAACCCGCGGCCCACCTGGCTGACCGAGGTGGCCTGCGCCTCCGGGTCGGCCGCTATCCGGACCGCCTGGATGGCCATCACCTCTGGGTTGCACGAGGTGGTCGCGGTGATCGGCTGCCAGAAGATGACCGAGCTTTCGACGGCCGAGATCCTGGCCCTGATGGGCAGGGTGGGCGACGTGCAGTGGGAGTCGGTGTTCGGCACCACTTTCCCCGGCTACTACGCCATGTTCGCCCAGCGGCACCGGCACGAGTTCGGCACCACCACCGAGATGCTAGCTGAGGTGGCCGTCAAGAACCACTACTACGGGGCCCGGAACGAGAATGCCCTGTTCCGCAAGGAGATCACGCTGGAGAAGGCGCTGGCGTCCGACCCCGTGGCCTCGCCGCTGCTGGTCTACGACTGCTGCGCCAACGCCGACGGGGCTGCCTGCTTGATCCTGGCGGCTGAGGAAAAGGCTCGTCAGATCAGCGACCGCCCGGTCTGGCTGGACGGGCTGGGCTGCGCCACGGCCAGCATGTCGGTGCTGAGGCGTCCCGACCTGACCGGCCTGCCCTCGGCCACCGACGCCGCCGAGCAGGCCTACGCCATGGCCGGGGTCACCGCCCAGGACATCAAGGTCGCCGAGGTGCACGACTGCTTCACCATCGCGGAGATCATGGCCTACGAGGACCTCGGTTTCTGCGCCAAGGGCGAGGGCGGCGCCTTCATCCAGGAGAAGAGATCCTACATCGGCGGCGCCACGCCGGTGAACGTGGACGGGGGCCTGAAGGCGAAGGGCCACCCCATCGGCGCCACCGGGGTGTCGATGGCCTACGAGATCGTCCGGCAGCTGCGCGGCGATTGCGGCGAGCGCCAGGTCCCGGACGCCGACCTCGGCCTGACCCACAACGTCGGCGGGATCGGCCAGTACTGCTTCGTCAACGTTTACAGGAGGGATTGAAGGTGTTCGAGTGGTTCGGCAAGGTCAGCTATTCCCCGCACACGAAGGTTACCGACTTCGCGCGTTTCCTCAAGGATGGGCACATAATGGCCTCTCGTTGCAAGGGTTGCGGGTTCGTCTCCTTCCCGCCACGGGCCGACTGTCCCCGCTGCCTCGGCGCCGAGTTCGAGTTCAGCGAGGTCAGCGGCGCCGGCTCCCTGGTCACCTACACCCGGATCGACGCCGCGCCGGCCGGCTTCGAGGAGGAAACACCCTTCGTGGTCGGTGTGGTCGACCTCGAGGAGACTGGCCGCCTGCTGGCCTGGTTCGGCGACTCGATCGCCGAGGAGGAGATCGAGATCGGCATGCCGCTGCAGGTTGTGCCCCGCATCTTCGAGGAGCTGGAGGAGATCAAGGTCTACTACAGCCTGGAAAAACCGGGCACGAGCTGGGCCAAGACCGACAGCAGCTAGAGGGGAGGGGAGTCGAGATGGCAGGCGAGGATTCAGGCGTGCGGTACGCCGTAAAGGAGGACGTCGGGTTCGTGACCCTGGCCAGTCCGCCGGTGAACATCCTGACCGGGGCGGTGATGGACCGGATCAGCGAGGCACTGCAGGAGGCGGCCGCAGACGGCACGCTCAAGGCGGTGGCCTTCACCGCCGAGGGCAAGGCCTTCAGCGCCGGCGCGGACATCGGCGAGCACAAGCCCGAGAACGCACCCGAGATGATCAGGTCTTTCAGCCGGATGTTCCGGCGGCTCGACGCCCTGGAGGTGCCGACGGTCATGGCGGTGCAGGGTGCGGCCCTGGGCGCCGGCTTCGAGCTGGCCCTGATGGCCGACGTGCTGCTGGCCAGCGAGGAGGCGACCTTCGGCCAGCCCGAGATCCGGCTCGGGTTCTTCGCCCCGGTGGGGGTGGCGGAGCTGCCGGCCCTGGTCGGCCGGGCGAAGGCGCTGGAGATCACCTGCTCCGGCCGCACCTACAGCGCGGCCGAGATGGCGGCCTGCGGCCTGGTCAGCCGGGTGGTGCCGGCGGCCGAGCTCTCCGAGGCGCTCGAAGCAGTGCTGAAGGATCTGCGGCGGGCCAGTCCGCTGGTGATGCGCCTCAACACCCGGACGCTCAAGCGGCTGCGCGGGCGCTCGTTCGCCGAGGCGCTCGTCGAGGCCGAGAAGGTATTCCTGGAGGAGCTGATGGCCAGCGAGGACCCGGTCGAGGGCATCAACTCCTTCTACGAGAAGCGGCGACCGGACTGGAAGAACCGGTAACCGCACGGGGGTCCTGATTTTTTACCCGGATTATTCATGAATGGCCGTAGCGAGGGTGAGGAAAATGCCTGCCAGAACACGACCT
>CAZAHC010000102.1:0-11021 GCA_964484595.1 uncultured Fibrobacteraceae bacterium
TGAAGGCCATGGGCAGTGAATTTCCTCCGCGGAGAAAACGGTTCGGGTGCCTCGCGTGCTCGGGCCGGCCCGGAATGGGCCAGCAATCAATTCGTTCGAAACAACAGTCCGTGACATCCTAGGAGAATGACGACATGAAAAAGCTTCTCAGCACCCTTGCCATCGTTGCTCTGATGGCCCCCATCGCGTCGGCGCAGCTGGATCCCGATCCTGACGGCGTTGGCATCTACTTTGACCTCGGTGGAAATGTCAACTGCGACGTGGCTCCGGTCGGTGCCCCTCTGGACACCTACCTGCTGCTCACCAACGCCTCCGCGGCGGCTGGTGTCTTCGGCTGGGAGTGCCGGATCGACTACACCCCTGGTGTGTACATCCTCGCCTGGACCCTCCAGGGTTCGGCCATCAACGCCGGGACCATCCCTGAGTTCGCGGTCGGCATCGCCGTTCCTCTGCCCTGGCAGCCGGCGATCCACCTGATGACCATCACGGTCGGCGTCTTCGCGCCCGACCCGATCGAGCTGTGGATCTTTCCGCTCTACCTGCCCTCGATTCCGGGCGTGCCCTGCTACGCCGACGGTGCCGATCCTGGCAACCTGATCGAGATGCGTCAGTCCACGGGTGGCCCCCCGCTGGGCGATCCTCCGGTCTGCGTCATCAATGGCGATTGCCCGGATCCGATCCCGACCGAGGATGCTACCTGGGGTAGCGTCAAGAACCTGTACCGGTAATTCCAGCTTCCTCGGAAGCTGTCTTGCCCAAGGGAAGCTGCCTCGCTTGCGGGGCGGCTTCCTCCTTTTCCGGGGTTGCAGGGGGCCAGATGGTCCCTTGACAGATCTGCCCCCAAAACGGATATTCATGTGAACTGATTTCCCGCCTCCTGGGGCGTAGGCCTTGAGGTTGGCGTCTGTGAGGGGAGCGGAGGGTCAGCGGCCTGTTCCCTGGTGTCTTGACCAGGTGGCAGGGGACGATCGGCTGCTACGAATCCGGACACCGCCCGGCCTGCGCATCGGGGAGAGGTGCCGGCGCCACTTCAACTCCTGAGAACGGAAATACTCGGAAAGGGGAACCAGAACCATGAGAACGTTGCTCTTTGCTGTCGCCTTGGCCTCGCTGCTTCTGCCCGTGATCGCCGGTGCTGAGCCGCCCCCCGGCCCCAACCGCGTCGGCCTTTACACTCTCAACGATGGAAACGGTTACTGCAACAAGTACATGGCCGTCGGAAACGACCACATCTACCTGCTGATGACGCGCTGCGACGAGCCCAGCGGCATCTCTGGCTGGGAGCTCGCCATCACCATGCCGCCGACGGTCTTCGCCCTCGACTGGGGCATCCAGGGGCAGTTCGTGAACGCCGCCTCGCCTCCCGAGTTCGCGGTGGGGCTGGCCGTTGCCTTCCCCCAGGCAACCGCCATTCTGCTGGCCGACATCACGGTCTTCGTGACCACCCTGGACCCCGTGTTCGCGTATTTCACGATTGTTTCCAACCCTTCCATCCCCGGTGAGATGGCCTTCGCCGCGGGGGACGATCCAGGCAACCTGCAGCCGCTGGTTCATCCGACCGGCAGCTTCGCCAACCCCGTCTTCGGGTTCAACTCTGGCCCGCTGGATCCGCCGGTTGCCACCGAGAACCAGACCTGGGGCGGCGTGAAGAGCCTCTACCGGTGACAGATTCTTGTTCGGGATTTCCTTTCCGTTGGGAGCGGGGCCACTGGCCCCGCTCCTGCTTTCTGGCCAGAGTGATCGGGCCTCCGGTGAGGGCGGAAGTTGATTCGTTGACCTGTGCGGGGCCTGGAACTATACTTAAGTCGTTACTCCGAATGGCCCATCCCTGATCATTCCCGCTCTTCCAGCCTGTAGGAGACAAGCTCATGGGCCGAAATGCGACCTGTCCGCGTTCACCCCTGGTTCTGTCTGGTTTTGGTTCTCTCGGTTCCTTCCCTCTCGCTCTCACGCCCGCCCCGGCCCGGTTTCTGGGTTGCCTGCTGGCGGGGTTGCTGACCCTGTTCGGAGGAGTGACCCTGGCGACGGCGGGCGCGCTGCCCGAGGTGCTGGCGAGCGACGACACGGCGGTCCGCTTCGCGGTGCAGGATCTGCGCCCGACCTGGACTCCCCGGTCGCTACGGGGAGGGCAGCTGGTCCTGCACGAGGTTCACCTCGAGGGTTTCGTCAACGCCGGCGATCCCACCCGACCGGAGCTACCGCGCCACGGTGGCTGGGTCGTGGTGCCGCCGGGAACCAGGCCCGAGCTGGTGGTCGTCAAGGAAAGGTGGCAAGCCACCGAGTCCTTGCCGTTGCTGGTGGCGCCCACGCCCATCGTCCGGCAGGACCCGGCCACGCAGCAGCAGATCCCCGGCAGCGAGTTGTTGCTGCCGGGTGAGAGCCCGCGCTCGGGTGGCACCATCCCGCCGGAAATCGTCGCCGAGCTGAGCAAGGCGGCGCCAGCCCCTTACCGCGGTCCCGCGGTGCGGCTGGGCGAGACCGTTCCCTGGCGCGGCCGTCGCCTCGTCTCCTACACGATCCTGCCCCTGCAGGTCGATGGGCAGGGGCGGGCCAGCCGCTTCTTGCAGAGCGGTGAGTGGGAGATCCGTTTTGTGCCCGACCCGACCGCTGCCGCCAGAGGTGTCCAGGGCCGAGGTTTCCACAAGCGGACGCGGCGCGGAGATTCCCGCTTCGAGTTCATGTTCCTGAACGGGGAGCTGCTGGAGCGAACGCCCACCGAGCAGGCCGCCGGCGCCGGCACCCGGATCGAGACGCCCCGGCAACCTGCCCGGCGGGCCGACCTGCTGGCGCCCGAGATCAAGATCCCCGTCAAGCGAACCCGCCTCTACCGCGTCCGGGCCAGCCAGCTCCGGAACTACGACCTGCTGCCGGGGACCAGCATCCAAGAGGACCAGATTCGCCTCTTCCAGCGGCGCTACCGCGACGATCTGGCCAGCCAGTCGCCGCCATACATCGAGGTCGAGGTGCCCATCCAGATGATCGGCGACGGGGGCGAGTTCAGCGGGAACGACTACTTCATCTTCTACGCGCTGCAGCCCCGCAACGACGGTCCCCACACCGATCCCGAGCTGGGGGAGGTTCCCGGCTGCGGTGATCCCCACGAGGCCTACAACCAGTACAACATCTACTGGCTGGCGGCTGCGGAGCCACTGCCGGGGCAGTCGTGGGCTCGCATGGCGCGGGACACCTTGACCGCCTCCAGCGGCTCACCTCTGCCGAGCTACCGGCGGGTCGAGCTGAAGGAGAACAACAACTACTACCGGGAACAGGTGGCCGACATCGCCAGCGACCGGAACCACTGGAACAGCAACTTCGATTCCGAGGTCGAGGCCTCGGTCAACATGTACTCCCCCGATCCCCTCGCCGTGGACGGCCAGGTCAGGGTCGGCGTCTACGGCATGGCCCGGATCGCACCGCTGAACCGCTACCTGGACATTTACCTCGTCAACGGGGCGGGACAGACCCTGCTGGGGGAGATCAACGCGAACAACCTCGAGGAGTTCGTCCTGTCGGCGGGCGTTACCGGTGCCCAGCTCGATTTCTCGTCGGTCACGGTCAGGGTGCAGCCCCGGTTCATCTACATGGCCTCCTACCTCGACTGGGTGGAGGTCAGCTACCAGGCCCTCTACCGCGCCCGCAACGACTTCCTGCAGTTCCACGGCGGGGACGGCCTGGGTGACCAGGACCTCGAGGTGACCGGTTTCACCAGCGCCGATCTCGGCCTGGTCGAGGTGACCGATCCTCACCGGCCAGTCTGGGTCGACCTGACCGCCGCCAATACCGTCGCGGCCGGCGAGACTTTTACCCTTTCGCTCCGGGTCCCCCAGCCCGATGGTCGCCGGACCTTCATCGCCCAGCGCGGGATGGCCAGCGGCAGCCTGTCGGAGATCCTCTACTTCGAGGCCGAGACGGTGCCCCTTGACGCCGATCCCACCGACGTGACCGGTGAGCCCGATCTCATCGTCGTCACCCACCCCGAGTTCCGGGCCGCCCTCCAGCCCTGGCTTGCCCACCGGCAGGCGCGCGAGGCGGGCGGGCTGGCCGTGCACCTGGTCGAGGTCGACGAGCTCTACGACTGGTTCAGCGGGGGCATGAAGGATCCCCAGGCGATCAAGCGGTTCGCCGCCCACGCCGTTGACAACTGGGGCAGCTGGGCCCTGCAGCTGGTGGGTGATGCCAACGAGAACGCCCGCGGGCTTGGGCTCGCCACTCCCAGCGACCGCTGGTTCAACCAGTCGGTGGACTGGGTTCCCAGCGGCCTGTTCATCCAGGATCTCGGGGGTGCCTACACGCCGGAAGTCCTGGCCTCCGACAAGTGGTTCGTCACCACCCTGGACGGCCCGGACTTCCCGGACGACATGGCGGGCCCCTCGGAGATGTACCTCGGTCGCTTCCCCTGCAACACGGTCGCCGAGCTGGAGGTCATCATCGAGAAGGTCACCGCCGTCGAATCGGGCCAGGGTGGACAGGACTGGCGGCGGACCGGCGTCTTCGCCGCCGATGATGCCTTCTCCTACGGCTACACCGGCGACGACTTCGACACCCTCGAGTACCACTTTTCCGAGGAGGCCTTCCGGACCAGCGAGGACACGCTCGCCACCTGGTGGGAGAACGCGGGCGGCCTCGGCCTTATCGCCAGGCGTTTCTTCCTCAACGATTACCTCGATCCCCACGGCAGCGGCACCGATCCGCGCAGCGTCTACGAGTTCCGGCAGATCTGCTACACCTACGCTTATCCCTTCTTCCTGGAGCTGCTGAACGCGGGCGCTACAATCGTTCACTACCAGGGACACGCCAACAGCGCCGTGCTCGCGCACGAGTACCTCCTGCAGGACGCCTTCATGAACCGGCGCGACATCGACGACATGAACTTCGTGCCACCGGGCAGCCTGAAGCCCTGGATCTTCTTCGGGATGGGTTGCCACATCACTGACTGGGCCCAGAACACCGTGCGCGGACCTACGGTGGTCGAGCCCTCCCTCGGCGAGAAGATGCTCATCAAGTCAGGGGGTGGGTCGGTGGCCAGCTACGCCAGCGGCGGCTTCGAGTTCCTCTCTGACAACCGGACCTACAGCGAGCTCATGATGGAGCGCTGGCTCTTCGAGCCGCCCACGGTGGACGCCGCCGGCGGCGCCGTGCGTTCCCGCTGGCTGCTCGGCGAGCTGATGTGGGCCGCCGACGGCGACCTGCTCGCCTTCAGCCCCTCGGTCCGGTACCGCCGGGTGGTCGGCGACTACGCTCTGCTGGGCGATGCCCTGATGGCCATCGATGCCGTCCTGCCGCAGGTGGTGCCAACCCTGGCCGATGCCGGCGGGGACACCCTGCAAGACCAGCAGGTGCTGGCGGCGGTGGACACCACCAACGTGCGCCAGATCGAGCTCCAGGCCGCCGACGAGGCCGGCCTCGATCGCCTGCTGGTGCGCCAGGTCGTCGGGGGAGAGTACACCGACATCACCGACCAGATCTCGGTGACCGAGGTCCTGCCCGACGGAGCCACGACGCATCAGCAGGTCACCTACCAAGTCGACCTGCCGATCCGGCCCTTCGATCACGCCATCACGCTGGAGATCTTCGACACCGCTCACCGCCTGCTGACCGACACCCACTACCAGCTCACCCTGCAGTTGCCTCACCTGACCACCTTCCGGTACGTGCCGGGCGATTCGACGGTGACGCTCGGCGAGGTGGAGTTCGAGCTCGGGGTTCCCCAGTCGTTCCTGGCCGAAATCCAGAGCTCGGCCGACCTGACCGCCTTCGCCGCCGGCGAGCTGAGCCTGCAGGGTGAGAACCTCGAGCTGAGCAATGTCGAGTTCACGCACCGACCGGACGAGCCCCACGTCGTCGACCTCGGTTTCACGGCCCTCGCGACCGAGGAGATCGAGGGCGATCGCAGCGTGGTTCTGGCCATCGGGGAATACGATTCGACCTTCGTTCTCCAGGAGGACTGGGTCGCCCCGCCGCCACCGCCTCCGACCGACCCGGCGATCCGCGACCTCTGCGTCTTCCCGAACCCGGCGGCCGGCCCGACCAGCTTCCTGTTCCGGACCTGGGCGCAGGAAGCTTCCGGGCGGATCAACGTCTACTCGGTCTCGGGACGCCACGTGACCACGGTTCCCGTCCCGGCGGGGGCCATCGTCGACGGCATGGTGAGGATTCCCTGGAACGGTCGCGACGAGCAGGGTGACTGTCTAGCCAACGGGGTCTACCTGTACCGGGTCGAGCTGCGGCACCTGGGCGGCACGACCGCCAGCGGCGTCGAACGGCTGGTGGTGATGCGTTGATTTGCCGGCGCGGCTTCCGGTCCTGCCTCTCTCGGTGGTGGTGGATCCTGCTGCCGGTGGTGGTCGGGGTTGTCGCCGGTTGCGGCGGGCCCAAGCGCACGCCGCCGCTGGTGACCGACAGCAGCGCCCCGGCTCCCGTCCGCCCGCCGGTTCGCCGCGCGCCCGGCGCGCCGGTGCTGATCCGGGTCGGGCTCGCGACGGGCGAGTCGCAGGCGGAGCTGACCACGACCGGTGTGGTCCTGCTGCTGACCGGCGACGGCCGGCGCCAGGTAGCCCGGCTGACCGGTCCGGCTTCCCTTTCCCTCGTGAGCGGGGCCGACGGTTTGCACTGGCGGTCAGGGTTTCGCAGCGGTGAGGCCTCGCTGCTCTTCGTTCACTCCCTTGATCCCGCTAATCTGCTTTCCTGGCAAGGCCGGACCTACCGGGGCGAGATCCTGGTGCTGGCGGCCGCCGAGGGGCTCACCCTGGTCAACGTGGTCGAGCTGGAGGAATACCTCCGCGGAGTGGTTCCCTGGGAGATCGGCCGGCCGGGACCTGAGGCGAGCGCCGCCGTCGAGGCGCAGGCCGTGGCCGCCCGGACCTACACCATCTCACATCTGGGTGAGCGCAGTGACCTGGGCTTCGACGTCTGGGCTGACGTCAGGGACCAGGTATACAAGGGGGCCCGGGACGAGGACGAGGTGGGCAACCGCGCGATCGAGCGCACCGTCGGCCTGGTGCTCCGGGCCGGCAGCGAGGAGATCACCGCCTATTACTGCTCAACCTGCGGGGGACGAACCAGCAATGTCGCCGAGGTCTGGCCCAGGCCCGGCGCGCCTTACCTGCGCAGCCACGAGGACAGGATCGGCGGCGGCGAACCCTTCTGCGCCGGTTCGCGGCATTATCGCTGGGAGGTCACCTGGAGCGCCGCCGAGCTGGAACGCATCCTGACCCGGACCCTGCCCGAGTACCTCACCTACGTGGCCGCAGCGCCGCGCGCCGCCTGGGCCGGCAAGCCGTTCACCCTGCCCGGACGCGGGGGAGGGACGAACCGACTGGGGCGCCTGCTCGGCCTGGAGATTGTTCAACGCACGACCAGCGGGCGCGTGGCCCGGCTGGACGTCGCGACCGACGCCGGCACCTACCACGTGCGGGGCGACCGGGTGCGCTGGGTCCTGCAACTTCCCGGCCCCGACGCCGGCATCCTCAAGAGCGCCTGGTTCGACCTCGAGGTCACCACCACGGACAACGGCCGGTTGCAAAGCGTCACCGCCCGCGGGCGTGGGTTCGGCCACGGGGTGGGGATGTGTCAGACCGGGGCGCTGGCCATGGCCCGGTCGGGCTATTCCTGTGCCCAGATCCTCGCTCACTACTACCCGGGTGCTCGTCTCGAACCACTGGAACCGAGGTGACCCGATGGCCGACCTCGCCCTGGCGCGCAAGCTCGTGGTCGGCATCGGGGGCCCCCAGCTGGCGCCAGCCGAGCTGGCCTGGCTGGAACGCTATCAACCGGCCGGTGTGATCCTGTTCGCCCGGAACGTGGTGGATCGAGATCAGCTCGCCACGCTGTGCCGGTCGCTGCACGCCGTGCTGCCTGAAGGCGCCGAGGTCGTGGCCGACCACGAGGGCGGCGCCGTTTCCGTCCTCGCCGCGGCCCTGGGTCGTCCGCCCGCCCCCTGGAGTCTGGGAGCGCTGGGCCGGCCGGAACGGACCCGGAAGGTGCACCGCGAAACCGCGGGCCGGCTCGCCGGCGCTGGTCTGGACCGGGTCCTGGCCCCGTGCGCCGACGTCCTGGTCGCTCCGGAGAACCCGGTGATCGGCAGCCGGGCCTTCGGCGCCGATCCGGACCTGGTGGCGACTCACGTGGCGGCCGCGGTCGCCGGCCTGAGCGAGGGAGGGGTCAAGACCTGCCTGAAGCACTGGCCGGGTCACGGCGGCACCCTGGTCGACAGCCACGAACGTCTCGCCCGGACCGGCAGCGGGGAGGTCCCCGGCCCCTTCGCCGCCGGGCTCGCCGCGGGGGCCGACGCGATCCTGGTGGGTCATCTCGTCTCCCCCGGCGAACCTCGCCCGGCCACGCTGTCGATCGCGGCAGCCGACGCCGCTCGTCGCCTGGCCCCCGGCCGACCAGTCTTGCTGTTCACCGATGACGTCACCATGGGCGGGCTGCGGCCGGCTTTGGCCGCCGCCGGCGTTTCCCCGGCGGTCCCCGAAGGTACCGGAATGCTGCCCGCCAGGAGCCTGCCGGGCGACTGGTTTACCTCCCTGGCCGCCGGCGGCTGTGATCGCTTGCTCTGCCGGGATATCCCCTGGGCCGCCTTCCCCCTGTCCGGGGACGAGGAAGAGGAGCCGGTCGAGCCGGCGGGTCCAGCCCTTCCGGATGCGGCCGGCAGCCCTGCCTACCGGGAGGTGCACCGGGAAATCGCTGGCCTGTTTTCTGTCCGGGTTCCGGTCGCCGCAGCCGGGAGGTTGCTCTGGCTGGACGCCACCGCCGGCGATCGCTGGGGAGAGGCCCGAGACCTGGAGCACCTGCTGAGGCGGTTCTTCCCCGAGGTGGTGCGGGTGGAACCGGGGCAAGAACCGCCGCCGGCCACCGGAGACCAGATCCTGCTGGTGACCTCTCACCGTCCCCTGGCGGCGGATCTTCCCGGACCGGCAAGAGCCGTTTTGACCATGGGGCATCCCAGCCTCGGCAGTCTCGCCGCTCGCCGGCTGGGGTCAGCCGTGCCGGTCCTGTCACTCTTTGATGTGCGGCCGGCGGACCTGTTGCCGGTTCTGGATCCGGAGGGCTGACAGGCGCGGCAACAGGCTGGAATATTTGACACTTCCACCCGCGGTTGTTATATTGCTGCCTCGATTTGGGCCCTCTTGAGGCGGGGGCGTAGTTCAGTTTGGTTAGAACGCCGGCCTGTCAAGCCGGAGGTCGCGAGTTCAAGTCTCGTCGCTCCCGCCAGCCCCACTTTTCCCTCCCCTGCCACCCTTGTTTCCAGACCACTGCGATGGTAAGGTCCAGTTCTACTGGTATTAAAGGCCCTGGCTAGCCAGGGATTTCCCAGGAAGATCCACACGGGGGAGATGAAGATGAAGTGGCTATCGAGCAAGTTCCACCTTGAGAGGTCGGTTTGCCGGGGACCGGCCTCGCTGGTGATCGTGCTGACGTTGCTCCTGTCGGTCGGATGCGGCCAGGAAGGAGGGGTCGAGGTGTTCGTATCGAATTATCCGATCGACTGCTCCTGGGTGAAGCAGGAGACACCCGTGGTGGTTGCCGACCTGCCGGACCGTCTGGCCGCCTACGTCGAGACCGAGATCGGCAGCGACCTGTCCCACCTGTCGGCTACCCAGCTGGCGGTCCTGGAAAAGCTCATCGCCGCGGCCGACGTGATGCACGATCTCTTCGGGGAACAGGCCTGCCCCTGCCGCCGGGAGATTACCGCTCTGGTGGACCGGTTACCCGCCGCGGATCGGGAACTCGCCCGCCAGTACCTGGAGATCAACGTGGGGCCCTGGGATCGGCGAATTTATCACGAGCCGTTCCTGGGAGAGTGGGCGCACCCCGACGGCGCCAACTACTACCCTCTCGATCTGAGCGAGCAGGAAAAGGCAACCATCGCCGCCGACCCGGACACGCTGGGGAATCTGTATTCCATGGTTCGCCGGGCCGCTGACGGCTCGCTCCTCGCTGTTCCCTACTCCGTGTACTTCGCCGAGCCGCTCGCCCGGGCCGCAGAGCTGCTGCGTGAGGCGGCGGCCCTGACCGAGAACGAGAGCCTGCGGCGCTTCCTGAACGCCCGGGCCGACGCTTTCCTTGGTGACGACTACTACGAGTCGGACCTGCTCTGGATGGATCTGGACAGCATCGTCGAGATCACCCTGGGGCCGATCGAGACCTACGAGGACGGCCTGTTCGGCTTCAAGGCCGCCTTCGAGGCCTTCGTCACCGTGACCGATCCGGTGGAATCGGAACGGCTGGCCAGGTTCAAGAAGGAGCTTCCCTGGCTGGAGGCGAACCTGCCCATCCCCGCTGCCTACCGGAATCCCAACCGCGGCACCGAGTCCCCCATCCGGGTGGTGGACGAGGTCTACGCCGCCGGGGACACGCGGGCCGGCGTCCAGACCATCGCCTTCAACCTGCCCAACGACGAGAGGGTTCGTGAGGCGAAGGGGAGCAAGAAGGTCCTGCTGCGCAACGTGATGAACGCGAAGTTCGAGAAGATTCTCCGGCCGATCGCCGCCGAGCTGGTGGCTCCCGCCCAGGTGGGCAGCTTGACCGGCGAGTCCTTCTTCCTGCACACGCTGTTTCACGAGATGAGCCACGGCCTGGGGCCGGGGCGGATCACGATCGACGGCCGCGAGACCGAGGTCCGGCTGGAGCTGAAGGAGCACTACTCCACCATCGAGGAGGCCAAGGCCGACGCCATGGGTGAGTGGGACATCTTCCAGCTCCAGGCCAAGGGCTACTTCCCGGCGGAAATCCTGACCGAGCAGGCCGTGACCTATCTGGCCGGGCTTTTCCGCTCGGTCCGGTTCGGCATCGCCGAGGCGCACGGCCAGGCCAACGCCATCCAGTTCAATTACCTGCTGGAAAAGGGCGCGATCGCCTTCGACGCCGCCAGCGGCAAGTTCAGCGTGGACGTGGCTGCCTTCCCCGGGGTGATCGAGGAGCTCGTGAGGGATATCTGTGTTCTGCAGGCGGAGGGGGATTACGACGCCGCGGTGGCGATGGTGGAACGGTACGGTGTGATGCCGACGGTTCTGGCCGAA
>CAZAHC010000103.1:0-8271 GCA_964484595.1 uncultured Fibrobacteraceae bacterium
CCGGGCCCCTCCGCCCTCCATGGCTCCCGGGGCCCTCCTGACGCCCCGGAAACGGCCATGATTTGACCAAGGGCCTTACCTGGTCCGCTAGACGCCGGACACAATTTCCCTGGCATAACTCATTTTCAAGAGGTCGCGTGGCCGGAGGGACTTGACCTGGGATTTCTCCACTCCGTAAACTCAGAACACATCTTGGCCCAGGTTAGCTGGTAAGCGCTTGCGAAGATTTTTACCCTATTTATCTCCGCCATGAGCAGAGGAAACAACCTGGACGAACTGCCAAGCCGGAGACCGCTCTCGGGGCGGTGGACTCTGGTCGGCACGGTATTTCTTTTTGCCGGCCTGCTCGGCGGTTGCTATCCGGCCCAGGATCCGGCCGGGCCCCCGATTCCCAACGCCGCACCTGACACCAGGATCACCGGTCAGCCTCCCAACCTGCTCGAGTCCGCCTTCTCGGTTCAATTCGCCTGGACCGGCTATGATCCTGACGGCCGGATCGTCGGGTACGAGTGGAAGTTGTGCAACATCGGCACGGACGGGATCAGCGTTCAGGACACCCTGACCGTGGATCCGGCCACCGGCCTCGAGTTGAACCCCTGGCGGTTCACAACCGCCACGGACTCCCTTTTTGTCCTCACGGGCACGATGGACCCGGAAGCCGTGGATCCGGACGACCCTAGTTTCGCCCAGACCTTCGTGTTCCTGGTCCGGGCCAGGGACAATGACGGAACGGTGGACCGAACCCCTGCTTTCCTGGGTTTCACCGCCCGGACGTTGCTCCCCTGGGCGGTGGTTGATCGACCGGCGGGAATGTCTGATTACCTTGACGTTCAATGTGTGCCGCCAGTAGCCGTCTTCGGCTGGTCCGGGGTGGATCCGGACGGACCGGCAGGGGTGCCGACGCACGTTCGCTATCTCTGGAAGAAGGCCCTCTACCCAGCTGCCGGCGGAGATGTTTACCTGCGGACCCGCCACGAGTTCGATATTCACTGGCCCGAGCTGGTTGATCTTGCGGATCCAGCCTGGAGTGACTGGATCCCCTATGCCGATGATCCCCAGGAACGAGCCGTGACGCTGACCGGCCTGCAGAGTCTCGATGAGCAGGGCCGGCAGATCACCTACATATTTGTCGTGCAGGCCCGGGACGAGACCGGTGCGGAAAGCGTCGACTGGGTATACAGCGAGAACGTTCAGAACGTCTACGTGGGAACCGGCCTTTCTCCCCTGCTGATGGTGTACGAGCCACGGTTCGGTTTGGTCCGTGCAACGGGGCAGCACGTCATCGCTCACTACGAGGTCCACGCGAGGATCGTGATGGACTGGAGCTGGTCCGCCCTTGCGGACGGATATGGCGGCGAGATCGCCGCTTACCGGTACGGATGGGATCTGGCCGATCCGGAGGATCCAGAGGACCCGGCCTGGGCGGTTGAACCGGGCAACACCCCCGAGCACCTCCGGACTACCGGGAAGGTCCTGACCGCGGGGCTCCATACCCTGACCGTCCAGGCCTGGGATTTGGCAGGCTGGCTGACCCGGCTGAGGATCGTGTTCGATGTCATCCCGGTGCCCGATCCTGCTTCCCAGTACCCCTTGCTGCTGGTCGACGACGTTGACGACCATGACAGCCAGGCCTGGCCCGACCCCAGCGGCAGGCCGCTGGACCAGGATCACCTCCGGGACGACTTCTGGCTCCGGACCCTGGCCGGCCCGGGTGGTGTGCAGGATTTCGTACCCTGCCGTGACATCATCGACACCGAGACGGACGAACTCAGTTACCGGCAGCTCGTCAACTACCGGGCCGTCCTGTGGTCTGGTCGCTACGCAGTGCAGAACTTCGTCTGGAACACCTTCAAGCCCCGCCGTGACGGCAGCAGCCCGTACAACTGGCTGGCTGCTTACCAGGAGCTGGTGGGCAACCTGTTCATGGTCGGCGAGCGGGCAATGAACCAGTTCATCGAGGACGCCGGCAGGTCCTGGTTGCTGCCGATCATCTTCGACACCGAGGAGGAGATCGCCTATTTCTGGTGGAATGGGGGCCCCATGCCGTTCGACCTCGGCTTTGGCTGGATCATCTCACCGGATGGCAAGCGGATCTGGATCGGCCGGGAGCGGTATCCCTACAAATCCCTTGGGCTCTCGGTGCTGGACCATGTTACCCCCAAGTACCACGTGTTCGGTACCGTCGGGGTGCGTAGCATTGGCCAAAAGGCTCGCAATTCCGCGTGCGTCGGGGTGAAGGGCCTGATCGTAGACCCCGTCTTCCGGGCGGCCCGAGCGCCGGGCGATGCGTTTCCGGACACAATCTTCACTGACCCGATTTTCGACTGGCTTGATCTGAATCCTGAATGGCGCGATCGGTTGAATCCGTTCATCTGGGGCGACGACGAGTTCTACGACGGCAACATCACCAGCCGTACTACCCCCTGGCAACCGCAGCAGTGTGACGGACAGCCGTGCCTGGAGCCGATGTTCCGGATGTACAGCAGGTTCGACTGGATTCAGGACTTGCACGTCGCCAACGGGGACAACGCCTGGCCCGCCCCGGAAATCCCCTGGTGGGAGCTTCCCGATCGCTGTGGGCATCATGCCCTTGGGCCCGACGGCCGCACCCGCACCACCGGTCAGATCACCGGTTTCCTTTCCCACAAGACGGTGGCGACGAAGCCGGGCGGTCGGGCAGACGTTCTGTGGGGCTTCGATCCCTACCGCTTCGACCACACCCGGATCCGCGGGGCGATCCGGTGGGTGCTAGGCGAGCACTTCGGTTTGCCGAGGCGGTGAACAAAATCCTGGGCAGGATGGTAGTGTGCGCCGGCGGAATTCGCGTTGGCTCAGGGTGTCCTACTGATCCTCGAGCAGCTTCCGGAGCCGGTCGATCTCCGGCTGGATCACCTCGTCATCGAGGCGCGGAAAGAGGATCTCCGGCTTGCCCAGCGGACGGCCGGCCGGAATCGGTTGCATCCCTTCGTCCCAGCCGCCGCGCCACAGGTCACTCTGGAAGCCGAGCCACCCCCAGACCTTCTCCATGGCGAAGGGGACGATGGGCGCCAGCATCACCGTCAGCAGCCGCACGATCTGGATGGCGACGCCGAGGCTCTGTCCGCAGCGCTCCAGGTCGGTCTTGCGGGTGTTGAACGGCGCCGCCTCGTCGAAGTAGCGGTTGCCCGCCTGTCCGGCCGCGAAGGCGGCCTCGACGGCGGCCTTCAGCTCGAAGGCGGCCAGGTGCCGGGCGTAGCGCTGGACCAGGCTTTCAACCTTGGCCAGGGCGGTGCGGTCCAGGTCGGTCATCCCGTCGGGCGACCAGGGGGGGACCTCGCCGGCGAAGTATTTGTGGCAGAAGGTCAGCACGCGGTTGATGAAGTTGCCGAAGTTGTTGCCCAGCTCGTTGTTGTTTCGCGCCTGGAAACCTTCCCAGGTGAAGTTCATGTCCCGGGTTGCCGGCTGGTGGCGCGCCAGCGTGTAGCGCAGCGGGGCGGGCGGGAACTTGGTCAGGTCGTCGGGCAGCCAGACGGCGAAGCCGCGGCTGGTGGAGAGCTTGTTGCCCTCGAGGTTCAGGAACTCGTTGGCCGGCACGTTGTCCGGCAGGATCCAGTCCTCCGAGTGCGCCATCAGCATGGCCGGGAACATCAGGGCGTGAAAGACGATGTTGTCCTTGCCGATGAAGTGGATCAGCCGCGTGCCCGGGTCTTGCCACCAGAGACGCCATGCCTCCGGGTCTCCCTGGTTGATGGCCCATTCCCTGGTCGAGGAGACGTAACCGACCGGCGCCTCGAACCAGACGTACAAAACCTTGCCCTCGTGATCGGTCAGGGGCACCGGCACTCCCCAGTGCAGATCCCGCGTGACGGCCCGGTCTTCCAGCCCGTCTGCGAACCAGCTGTTGCAGTACTGGAGGACGTTTTCCTTCCAGTCGCGGCGCTGGCCGATCCACTCCTCGAGCCGGGCCTGCCATTCACCCAGCGGCAGGAACCAGTGGGTTGTCGGTCGCAGGGCGGGGGCGGCGCCGCAGGTTGCGCAGCGAGGGTCGATCAGGTCGACCTGGTTCAGCGAGGACCCGCAGGCCTCGCACTGATCGCCCCGCGCGCCCGCGGCTCCGCACTTGGGGTTCGGACAGGTTCCCTCGACGTAGCGGTCGGCCAGGAACCGACCGCAATCGGCGCAGAAGAACTGCTCGGTCGTCTTTTGCCGAAGCAGGTCTCGTCCGTGCAGATCGGCGAAGAACGCCTGGCTGGTCTCGGTGTGGATCTGGCGACTGGTCTGCGAGAAGTTGTCGAAGCAGATCCCCAGGTCGGCAAAGGACTTCTTGATGGTGGCGTGATTGCGATCTACCAGCTCCTTGGGGGTGATCCCCTCCTGCTCGGCGGTCTTGGTGATGGGAACGCCGTACTCGTCGGTGCCGCAGATGAACAGGACCTCCTCGCCGCGCAGGCGCAAGAACCGCACGTAGATGTCCGGCGGCAGGTAGGCCCCGGCCAGATGGCCGAGGTGGATGTCCCCGTTGGCGTAGGGAAGCGCGGCGGTGACGAGGGTCCGCTGGAACTGGCTCAAGGGAATCCCTCCGGCAGCTGGCGTCTCGGTGCGGGAAAGAGTAGATGCTGAGCAGGTTAAAACATGGGGTCCAAGGGCGGCAAGGGCTCTTTGCCGTAGACGTGGCGGTCCAGCCAGGCGGCGCAGTCGATTCCCGTGACGGCGAGAACCGCCGCCTCCAGATCCCGCCGGCTGAGCGCCTCGGCGCTGCGGCGCTCGTACAGCCGGCGCAGGATATCGTCCAGGGGATGGCGGGCGGGGTCGGTTCCGGCCAGCCGGCGGTCCAGGGCGGCCGCGGCGAGGCAGCCGCCGGCGTAGGCGAAACGGGTGTTGTCCCCGTCGCGCATGACGCCGGCCGCAGCCGCGGCGATCGATTCAGCGTGGAGCAGCCGGCTGGTGTGGTAATCCCGCTCGATGCGATCCCGGAGCACGGCCGCGGCCCGGCGGGGCGACCAGATTCCCGCCTCGGCGAGGAAACGGGCGGCGTACCAGGTGGTGGCGCCCTCGACGAACCAGAGCATCGCCGGGTCTTCCTGCCTGATCGCCTCGCCCAGCCAGCCGTGGAACATCTCGTGGGCGGCGACGCTGGCCGCCTGCTCGGAGAGGTCGGCGAAGGTCGTCTCCGGGGCGAGGAACAGCAGGACCGACTGGCCGAGGTGGACGCCGTAGTAGTCGAAACCCTCGCGGGCGAGAACCGGGTTGGGGGCCACCAGGACGAGGATCGCGGGGTGAGGGGCGCTGCCGAAGAACGAGATCTCCGCGGCCGCGATCCGGGTCAGCAGGTGCATCAGGTCGGTGTCGGCGAACAGCCAGCGGTCGGACATGGCCAGGCGGAGCGAGCAGCCCTCGACCTCCCTCTCGAGCGGGCGCAGGTCTCCCCAGGCGATCAGGGAGTTGCCGAGGTCCCGCAGGTCCGCCGGCAGGAAGACCTGGTGGGGATCCCGGATGGACCGGTTTCCGGGCAGCAGGCCGGCCGTCCGCAAGGCCGGGAGGCCGGCGGTTGCTGGCCCGGTGGGCCACGGCGCCGCCAGGCGGCCGCCGGTGGTCTGGCGGAAGCGCACCGAGAGGTCCTCTATCAAGATGCGTTCCGGCAGGAGAAAGGAGTGAAAGCCCGCGATCCGGACCCCGCCCGCCGCCGCCGCGGACAGGTGATTGCGGATGTCCTGGTCCAGGGCACTCGCCTGATCGAGGGTCACCTGGTAGACCAGGCGGGTTTCCCGCTGTCCCGCGTGCCGCAGCACCCAGGCCTCGTTGGTCTGCTCGACCGGCAGCTCCGGTCCTGCCCTGCCATCCCCCAGCGGGTGGCTGGCGCTCAACAGGGTTGTGGTCACGCCGGAGGTCGCTCCGCCGGCGGCCCCGGGGGCCAGGCCGGCGGGAGTGATCAGGCGCAGGCCCCGGGGAAGCTTCCCGTGCAGGGTCAGGTACACAGTCAGCTTGCCCTGGCCGGCTCCGGCCAGGCTCACCTCGTAGGAGAGGGAGACCGGGCCCGGGGCGCGGGGCAGAGCGTAGAACGTCGCCCCTGCCAGCCCGGCCAGCAGCAGCAACAGGCGGAGCCCGTGCCGCGGCCGCCGGCGGCCCTGTCGTGCAGGTTGCGACCGCGAGGGCCGAGCGCAATTCACCCTGCGGCTCGGTATGTCCGGAGGCTGACTCATGATTCCTCGTGGTTTCCCGTCGTTCCCCGGTGCTGTTCATCGGGGAACGTTGCAACCGGTATGCCCGGGTTGGGACCCGTGGCCCTGTGTGGTAGGATGCCGGGCACGGCAACCGACAGGAGGTGACCGATGGATCTGGAACTCCGTGGGAAAACCGCCCTGGTGACCGCCGCCTCGCGCGGCTTGGGACGGGCGGTGGCGGTCGGGCTCGCCGCCGAGGGAGCAAAGGTGGCTCTCTGCGCGCGCGGCCCCGAGGACCTCGAGGGGGCCGCGGCCGCGGTCCGGGCGGCGGGCGAGGGCGCGGTCCTGTCCCGGCCGGTTGACGTGACCGACGGCCCCGCCGTCGCCGACTTCGTCGCCGAGGTGGAGCGCGAGCTGGGGCCGGTGGATCTCTGCCTGGTCAACGCCGGCGGCCCCCCGGCGGCCGGGTTCTCAGAGCTCGACCTGGCCGACTGGGAGGCCGCCTATCGCCTCTCGCTGGAGAGCGCGGTCCGGCTCTGCCGCCTGGTCCTGCCGGGGATGAAAACCCGCGGTTTCGGGCGCCTCGTCCAGATAACCTCCATCGCGGTCCGCCAGCCGGTCGAGAACCTGGTGCTCTCGAACGTGCTGCGACCGGCGGTCCACGCCCTGACCAAGGCCCTCGCCGTCGAGGCCGCGCCCCACGGCGTCACGGTCAACTCCGTGGCGCCCGGCTTCCACCTCACGAGCGCGGTCGAGCGCCTGATCGACAAGAAGATGGACCAGCAGGATTGCACGCGGGAGGACGTGCTGGCGGCCTGGCAGAAGGAGATCCCCGCCGGGCGCCTCGGCCGGCCGGAGGAGCTCGCCGCCCTGGTTCTTTTCCTCATGTCTGGCCCGGCCGGCTACCTCAACGGGCAGTGCATCGTGGCTGACGGAGGGTGGGTCCGGGGTACCTTCTAACGCTCACTCGCCGGGTGTGGGGCCGATCAGCTGTTCCAGGGCTGCGAGGGCGATCGCGACGGCGACCTCCGCGGAGACGACGCCCGCCTCGGCCCGATCCCGGGCCGCCTGGGCGTCGATCTGGTCGACGTTGCCGACCAGGCCGAGGCGGAAGCGGTCCAGTACGATCTCCAGGTGGGTCTTCGCCTGCTCGCGGGCCAGGCGGGCGGTCGCCACCTGCTGTCTCGCGGTGAGGAACTGGTTGTAGAGGCGGATCGCCTCCATCTCGACGGCCTGCTGCTGAGCCCGGGCCGCGTAGCCGGCCGCCCTGGCCAGCGCCGAGGCCTGCTGGTGCCGCTTGACATTGCGGAGGCCGTCGAAGAGGGGCAGGCTCACCACCAGGCTGGCCCGCCAGGTCTCGTATTCGTCCAGGGCGAGGTCGTCGTCCGCCTTCCAGCCGTAAGCTCCCTCGGCCAGAACGGAGGGCAGCCAGCCTGCCCGGGCGGCCGCCACGGCGGCGGTCGTTTCCCGCCAGCCGGCCTGGGCGGCTCTCTGGCGGGGGTTTCCAGCCCGAACCAGCTCGAGGTACTCGGGCCAGGAGAGCGATTCCAGGCGACCGGCGCTGTCCTCGCCGGGCTGGACGGGCAGGATCGTCAGCGGGGCGGCCGCCTCCCGCCCCAGCAGGATGTTCAGCTGGGCCCGGGCCGTGCTCAGATCACCCAGAGCGGCGGCCAGGGCCAATTCCTGCTCCGACAGGTAGAGGTCCCAGCGGAGCTTGAAGCTCAGATCGATCTCCCCGACCTCGTGCCGGGCCGCCATCTCGTCCCGGCGCTCGCTGGCAGCGGCAACGGCGCTGCGGGCGACCTCCAGCAGCTCCTGCCTTTCCCGGAGGCGATAGAACGCCGCCTTGGTGCGGAAGATCACCGAGGCCCGTGTTTCCCGGTCCTCGGCCCGGGCCCGGTCCACGGTCGCGGCGGCGGCGGCGTGGCCGGCGCGCAGCGATCCGCCCAGCCAGATGGGCTGGGAAAGCGTGAATTCCGTCTGGTAGGTGTCGCGGTAGAGGAAGGGCTCGATCTCGATTCCCGCCGGCAGGCCGGGTATCGAGCCGAGCAGGCTCAGCATGCCGGTCCGGGCGCTGTTGGCGGTCTGGAAGGTCTGGTCGTCAACCCGCGTCACGGAGCTGTTGAAGGAG